>CAYXPZ010000044.1:0-20167 GCA_964466965.1 uncultured Hyphomicrobiaceae bacterium | reverse complement strand
CAGAGGCCACAGGGACTTGCGCTAGGAGCGCATTCCAACCCTCCAACTCGGCGGCAAGGGAGTTCGAAGTTAATCCCTTCATGTCCGCCATTTATCAAAACCTATGTAAATGCATGATTCGGCTGGATTTTTATAAAGTATGTGATCGTGCTTTCACGTGCGCACTTTCTTTAAAACATTGATAATACGCCGAAATTCAAGTTCGAATCCCCTCAGGGTATTTCCCTGCGCGATGATCATTGCGCGTGATCACACAATTCCGATTACATCAATGACCGAGGAGGCGCTATGTCACTGCGCGATATTGACCAACACATTCATTATTTTGATGAATACGATATGACCTATGAAGAGAAAGTGGAATTTATTCACACACTCTGGGACATTGTCTAAGCGTTTGCTAAAGCGCACGTACGAAACTTATTCTGCGCGGCATTGTGGATTTCGAAATATATTGCGCTATTTACATTTACCCTAGGGCTCAAATTCGATACCAATGAAAATCGGGTATTCTTTTGGAGTATTGGCGGGCCCATGCCCTGCTTCTCGGCGCAAAGAGGCAGCTTCCTCGAGAGTTCCTAGTTCACCTAGCCTAGCACGCTCAGCTTGCCGAGCTGGTACCATAAAGCGTCCGCTGAAAGCACCTGCTCTTTCAACACCTAGTTCAATGTAAGAAGCAGCTTCTATTAATTTAATTTGTTTTTCTGTTCTTCGAGCCTTATCGAAATTTTCTGTGAAAGATAACGCCATCACAAACTTCCCTCCTTATTGCAAATTAAATAAATTATAAGTTATTTTTATTCATAACGCAAATTTTAAACGAGCTGCAAGAAATTTATATAGTCTTAAGCTTATGACTGGACTCATACAACGAATCCATCCCGCGCGCGACCGGCAGAGGGCGGCATTCACATGTGCTATCCGCTTACTTAATCTGTTGGTTTAGATTTCTTCCTCAAGGCTTGAGACGTCAATGGCCACAGGCATTTCCGCCAACGTGGCATTCCAGCCCTTTAGCTCAGCAGCTTAGCGAGTTTGAACTGACTCCCGTCATGTCCGCCAATTCCGAGAACGCGGCTTTGTTTGCCAAACCCAAGCGGCTCGTGCATCGACGCCTTCATTCGCTCTCGGATTCGCTGCTCGCTGAAGCGAATGAATGCGTCAAAGATGCACGAGCAAAAAATGTTTCTAGTGCAGTGGCCGGCACAGACACTTGAATGAGAGGGTGCTGCAAGCGTGGATCAAGTGTCTGTGTCACTGCACGAGTGGTCAGGTCAGACATCTGCCACCCCGTGCAGGACCCGCCCGAGCAAATGTCTGAATCATCAGGACCACTAGCAACTTACCCAAATCTCGTGGAGCTTTTGGGGCTGGTGATGCCAGGTCGCGAAGAGACGAGCGCGGTTTTTCGGCTCCACCTAGAATGACGGCCGCTCCAGGCGCGTACCTGTTGCGTAAAGGCTTTGATCACGTACCCAGTGCTAGCAGAGATCAACCATAGCCAAGCCAGCCAATGACGCCGTTCATTCTGTTTGACAAGGGGCCCGGCGGGCAGCCCGAGGTTTTTCGTGACCCGCTGCGGATCATCGAGGCCAACGCGCCCGGGGAGGTTGCGCCGGCTTTCACGGCGATCGAGCAGGCGCGGCGGGATGGCCACTGGCTCGCGGGCTTTGCGAGCTACGAGCTGGGGTATGTGCTTGAACCAGGGCTTCGAGACCTGCTGCCACCTGAGCGGCGGATGCCCCTTTTGCGCTTCGGCGTCTTTCAGGCTTCCGAACCGGCGGCGCCGTTCGCAGCGGCCATGCCCAGGCAACAGAAGGCGACGATGCTCCACGACCCGGTCTGCGACTGGTCGCGCGCCGATTATGCCGATGCCTTTGATGTCATTCGTGCCGGGATCGCAGCGGGTGACTACTATCAAGTCAACCTGACGATGCAGCTGCGACTGCGTCTTGAAGGCGCGCCGCTGGAGCTTTACCACATGCTCAAGCAGCGGAGCCCGGTTGGCCACGGCGCGTATGTGGACCTTGGCGCGCCAATCCTGCTATCGCGCTCGCCGGAGCTGTTCCTGGAGGTCATGCGCGACGGCACCATCCGCACCGTGCCGATGAAGGGGACCGCGCCGCGCGGGCAAACTGCACGCCAAGACCTGGCCCTGCGCGAAGGTCTGCGCACAGATGTCAAGAACCGCGCAGAGAACCTCATGATCGTCGATCTGCTGCGCAACGACATTTCGCGGGTCGCCGAGCCGGGCACCGTCCACGTGCCGAAGCTGTTCGCGATCGAAAGCTATGAGACCGTCCACCAAATGGTTTCATGCGTCGCCGCGCGGCTGCGTCCCGAAGCTGGCATCGGCGACGTGTTTGCCAGTCTGTTCCCCTGCGGTTCGGTGACCGGCGCGCCGAAGATCGCCGCGATGCAGGCAATTCGGGATGTCGAGATCGGCCCGCGTGAAGCCTATTGCGGCGCGATCGGCTGGCTCGCCCCGGATGGCCGCGCACGTTTTAATGTCGCGATCCGCACATTGTTGCATTACGGCGCTGACGACGTTGTGCTGAATGTCGGCGGCGGCGTCGTTGCGGACAGCACCGCGGACAACGAGTACGAGGAAGCGCTATGGAAAACACGGTTCGCGATAAGCCTCCTCCAGACCTGAAGGTCATCGAGACGCTGCGCTGGGACCGGGAACGTGGCTTTATCCGGCTGGCATGGCATCTTTCGCGCTGCGCTGAAACCTGCAAGCAGTTCGGCATACCTTTCGACGCCGAGGCTGTGCGCGCGGCAATTGATAGCGCCGCGATTGGCGAGCACTTGCGCATTCGTCTCACGATCGACCTCAATGGCGACATCGCCGTAAGCGCGACGAAGATTGCCGGCCAACTGCCCTCCGCCCCATGGCGCATAGCTCTGTCAGACCACCGGCTGCATTCGGCCGATCGCTGGCTTCACGTCAAAACGACCAAACGCGAGCTGTATGACCAAACGCGCCGCGACTTGCCCGCCCATCTGGATGAAATCATCTTCGCCAACGAACGCCGGGAGATTTGCGAGGGCACCATCACCAACCTGTTCTTCGACTTCGGCGACGGGCTGATCACACCGCCACGTTCTTGCGGCCTGCTCCCCGGCGTGCTGCGCGCGGAGCTGCTCGCAAGCGGCGAATGCCGCGAAGGGGTGGTCACGATCACGGATTTAGACCGTGCTGAAGCGATTTGGGCCGGAAACTCGGTGCGCGGATTGATCCGTTGCGAACTGATTGCCAAGGGGATTGGTTAATCGCCAGCGCGGGTCAATAGGGCCGTTCTCAGATGATACCGCTGTTGCGCAGCGCAGCGATCTGCTCTTCATCCAGCCCGAGCGTGTCACGCAACACCTCTTCGGTATGCTCGCCCAGACGCGGCGGCGCGTGACGATAGGTGACGGGCGTTTCGCTCAGTTTTAGCGGGTTGCCGATCAACTCGACCTGCCCGCCAGGCGCGGCTTCATGCGGCATGCTGATGCGCATATCGCGCACACGGGTCTGCGGGTCGTTGAACACGTCGGAGAGCGTGTTGACCGGCCCGCAAGGCACGCCGACCCCCTCCAGCGCAGCGATCCACTCACCCGCCGGGCGCTTTGCCGTCACCGCCTCGATCATCGGCATCAGGATTTGCCGGTTGCGCACGCGCTGCACGTTGGTGGCAAAGCGCGCGTCCTGCGCCCATTCCGGCTCGCCCAGGACCTCACATAACCGCGCAAACTGAGAATCGTTGCCGACAGCAATGATGAAATGACCGTCCGACGCGGGAAAGGTGTCGTAGGGGACGATGTGCGGATGTCCATTACCGCGGCGCGGCGGGTCTTGCCCATCAACCAGATAAGCAAGCCCCTGATTAATGAGCCACGCGATCTGGCTGTCGAACAGCGCAACGTCAATATACTGACCCCGGCCGGAGTGCCGACGCGCATGCAAGGCGGCAAGGATTGCTGAGGTCGCATACATTCCGCACATGACGTCGGCGATACCAACCCCGGTCTTGGTCGGCTGGCCGCCCTCCTCATCCGGGAAGCCGGTCAGGCTCATGATGCCGCCCATACCCTGGATCAGGAAATCATAGCCCGCCCGGTGGCGATACGGCCCGGTCTGACCAAAGCCGGTGACCGAGCAGTAAATCAACCCCGGATTGATCGCCGTCAGGCTTTCGTAGTCCAGCCCGTAGCGCGCCAGACCACCAACCTTGAAATTTTCGCAGAGAATGTCGCTCTTGCCGGCGAGCGCCCGGATCAGGCGCTGGCCGTCTTCTGTCGCGATATCGATCGCGACGGAGCGCTTGTTGCGGTTCGTGCAGAGGTAATAGGCGCTTTCACCGCTGTCTTCGCCATCGAGAAACGGCGGCCCCCAGCCGCGCGTGTCGTCGCCCATGCCGGGCCGCTCGATCTTGATGACATCCGCGCCGAGATCGCCGAGCAGTTGCGTGCAGGTCGGGCCGGCCAGAATGCGGGTCAGGTCCAGCACCTGCACCCCGGCGAGCGGGCCGCCCGGCGCTTCTGCCTCATGATCTGTTTCAGTCTCTGCCATAACCTTTCCCAGCATTTCGCAAGACGGTCAACGTGAAGCCGCTGCACTTGTCGCAACCAGCGCCCCGCGCCAAAATCGCAATCCCCACTGTTTTCTAGTCAGACTTCCCCCGGAATGTCATCCCGTGCGTGCGCGCTAACGAGCACAATTCAGCGAGGATCATAGCGGCGCGGCCCCGTCGATGTTCGCGGTAGCGTAATCCGCGACAGCTCACTAAGATACAGACATGGCGAGCGGCTTATGGAACAACCGAGCTGGGGCCGATGATGCCGACGGACAGACGCTTGCACAGCGGCACTCCCGGCTGGACATCACAACGAGCGGCCCTGGCTTCACAGACATTACCGGCGATATCCGCCAATGGCTCTCAAGGATCGGGGGGGCGCAGGGGCTGCTGACGGCGTTCATCGCGCACACATCCGCCTCCCTCGTGATCCAGGAGAACGCCGATCCGTCCGTCCAGAGCGACCTGCTCGCTGCGCTGGAGAAGCTCGCGCCGCGTAATGCGCCCTATCGGCACGCGACGGAAGGTCCGGATGACATGCCCGCGCACATCAAAGCGATGCTCACCTCAGTGAGCTTGTCGATACCGGTCGTCGGCGGCAGCATGGCGCTCGGCACCTGGCAGGGCATCTACGTGCTTGAGCATCGCGACGCCCCACACCAGCGACGGGTCGACCTGCAATTCATTGGCACGCTCGATGTCTGACTCACGCACACGTTGTGGAAAATGTGGTGGGGCTATCGAACAACGCTGGGCGCGTCTTTGACAGTAACGTTAATGTAACGAACGGGCTGGATTTCGCGATGTCAATCGATAGATTGGCGACGGTCCTGACCAACCGATAATGACGCCGTTCTCAGGCGCGTTTTGCGTATAGAGCCGATGATGCAGCGTATTCTTCTTGCCGAAGACGATGAGTCCATGCGCCGGTTTCTGGCGCGCGCGTTAGAGCGCGCCGGCTATGAGGTTCGCGCATTCTGTGACGGTGCCCAGGCTTATCAGTGCCTGCGCCGGGAGCCGTTCACGCTGTTGCTGACCGATATCGTGATGCCGGAGATGGATGGCATCGAACTGGCCCGCCGCGCCGCTCAGCTCGACCCGGACCTGCAGATCATGTTCATTACCGGCTTTGCCGCGGTGGCGCTCCACCCGGAATCAGCCGCGCCGCGCAACGCGAAAATCCTGTCGAAACCGATCCATCTGCGCCATCTGGTGGATGAGGTCGACCGCTTGCTGGCGGCATGATCGGAAATGGCCAGGGACTTGCCGTCCCACACGGTCTCGTGCTAACCAAAATGACGTGGCGGCGGTTGCTGCGGCTTTGTCTACAGCGCGCATAGCTCAGCGGGAGAGCACTACGTTGACATCGTAGGGGTCCCTGGTTCGATCCCAGGTGCGCGCACCACCTTAACCTCTCGATCCTGCTGCATTTTGAAGCATAGACGAAGCGCGAACGGCGCAAAGCATGTCGATGCTCGCCCCAAGTACGTAGCATGAACGTGGGGCAAAGCCGGTCCACGTTCGCTGCGTGTTCCATGGCCACCCGCAACCACAAGATGCGCATAATGTGACCGGCTGAGACGCCCCATGGTCGGCTGGGCGCGCGCCATCTTCTTGGTGGTAGCGGGCACGACGCGCACACTGAAATCCTGATGCCAATGACCTGACGGCGACGCTGCGTGATCTTCAGGAAAAGCTACAAGAGCAACGCCACTTGGGGATGTACCTGCGCGGCACCGACATTGTCTATCTGTGCAACTTGCGCCGGGAAGGCGCCGGACCCGCGGGCGACGCGAAAATCATGCTAATTCCCGCCACGCCAGAGTTGGTGATGGCCTACTTTGAGCGCATCTTTCGCTTTTAGAAAAAGGGCGACAGTAGCGGATGGCGCAACTGCGCCATGCCGCATTGGCTCGCCCGGCGCTTTCTGGCATTCCCCGACCGCACTGGGCTGCCGGCACTCAAAGGGCTAGGCTCCAGACTCATTCACACCCAGAATGCGATGAGTGCTGTGATGGCGACAGCCGATAAGAAGTTGGCGGCCAGTTTGTCGTAACGCGTGGCGATGCGCCGGAAGTCCTTCAACCTGCAGAAAGGGTTCTCAACGAGATGGCGGTCGCGATAGCGTTTTCGGTCATGCCGGATGCCGCGCTTGCGGTTGCGCCGACCGGGAATGACCGGCTTTGTGCCGTTCCCGGCCAGGGTCTTGCGCAGGGCGTCAGCATCATAGCCCTTGTCCGCGATCAGGCACCAGGGCGGCGAATGCGGGTCAACAGACTGCCGGCAGCGCGGGTGTTGCTGACATTGCCGGTGGTGAGCCGGATCGCCGCCGGACGGCCCAAAGTGTCTGTTATCATATAAATTTTCGTAGTCTGTCCGCCGCGTGACGGGCCGATGGCCTGGGCTTTCGCCCACTTTCCGCCATGCGCCGAGCGGTGCGCTTTGACGTAGGTACTGTCGATCGCAACGCTTTTACTGATGATGCCGCGCGCCACCACCGCTTCGAGATTCTCGACCCGCAGCCGGCGGCGCGTCCAGCGGTTGAAGCGATTGTGGATCGCGGTCGGCGGGCCATACGCGGGCGGGCAATCCTTCCACCGGCAGCCGGTCTTGAGGACATGAAAAATTCCGCTGATCACCCGCCGGTCGTCAGCGCGCCGCGCGCCGGGCTGGTTCTTGGGAAGATGCGGCTCGATGGCCGCCCAGGCTTCGTCGTCCAGCCAAAACAGTCTGCTCATCCCCGCCTCCATGGCGTTGTTTGAAGGAAAGGAGTCTGATTTGCGGTCGCAACTCAATATCCTGATTGAGTTTCGAGCCTAGCCACTTAAAATCGCACACTTCGACTCCAGACCCTGATACCGCTATTCCCAAGCAACACTCTGCGCACGCCTGCGACGATGCCCCTGATCGCGGAATTAGTCTGCCCCTCGTCGCCCCCGTCGCTTATGGTCGTCTCACGTTACATGCGTGTTGTCGATTTTCAGGCAGGAGGGAGCGGGTGCAAGAACTCGGGTTCATCGGGCTGGGTGAGATGGGCGCGCCGATGGCGGCCCGGCTCGCGCAACGATTTCGGGTCAAGGCTTACAGCAGATCCACGCGCACACCTCCGCCGACCGCACCGTCAGAGCTTCAGATCGTCGACTCGCCCGCCGAGCTTGCTGGTGTATCGGCGCTTTTTCTGTGTCTTCCAGATGCCGACGCGGTGAATGGGGTTCTGTTCGGCCGCGATAATCTCGCTTCCACGCTGCGCGACAGCACGATCGTTGTTGATACTGGAACGAGCGATCACACGCAGACGCTGACTTTGGCCGAAACGCTTGGCAACCTGGGCATTACATTCATCGATGCGCCAGTGTCGGGCATGCGCGCGCGGGCCGAGGATGGCTCGCTGACCATAATGTGTGGGGGCAACACCGAAGCCCTCGAACGCGTGCGCCCCGCGCTGGCAGCCATGGCGTCATCGGTTATTCACATGGGGCCGGTCGGCTCAGGTCAACTGGCCAAGCTTGTCAATCAACTCTTGTTCGACATTAACGCGGCCGCTCTCGCCGAGATCCTTCCTTTTGCCGTCAAGCTCGGCCTCGACCCTACGAAGGTTGCCGCTGTCGTCAACGGCGGAACCGGCCGTTCCTACGCATCGGAGTTCTTTGCCCCACGGATCCTGAAAGGGCATTTCTCAGACGGTTATCCGATGGCGGCTGCATACAAGGATCTTGTTAGTGCCGCCGAGATCGCAAGCCGTCGGACAGTACCTCTGCCTGTGCTGTCAGCTGCCACGGCCACCTATCAGCAGGCTCTCCTGGCGGGCCATGGTGACAAGGATAAGGGCGGCATGATCCGGGTCTTCGAGGACATGCTCAATGTCAGTTTCCGGGCGCGTGATGGTGAATTGACATGAGCCAGGAGAAAGGTATTGGCCGCGGCCTCAGCAACTACGGCGACAAGGCGTTCGCGCGCTACCTTCGCCGGTCGTTCGCACGTTCTATGGGGTTGTCCCGTCGTGCGCTCGACAAACCAGTGGTAGGCATCGCGGTCACCGGATCAGCCTTCAATAACTGTCATCGGACAATGCCTGAACTCGTCGAGGCTGTCACCCGCGGGATCACCGGGGAGGGCGCCCTCGCGCGCCCGTTCCCGACCATATCGCTGGGCGAAGTGTTCTTGTCGCCGACTTCGATGGTCTACCGGAACCTGATGGCCATGGACACGGAAGAGATGATCCGTGCCCAGCCGATGGATGCCGTCGTTTTGATCGGGGGCTGCGACAAGACGGTGCCAGCCCAGCTCATGGGCGCGGCATCGGCCGATGTGCCTGCAGTTCAGCTCGTCACGGGGCCGATGATGACGGGGCGCCATCTGGGCGAGCGACTTGGCGCGTGCACCGACTGCCGCCGCTTCTGGGGGCGTTATCGGGCTGGCGAAATAGATGCCGACGAGATTGACGCCGTGGAAGCCCGCCTCGCCACGACAGCGGGAACCTGCGCGGTAATGGGTACGGCCAGCACCATGGCGGCGGTTGCCGAGACCCTCGGAATGGCTCTACCTGGCACGGCGGCCATACCTGCGGTTCATGCTGATCGTCTTGTCGCGGCTGAAGACAGCGGACGCGCCGCAGCGCGGCTTATAAACGCGCCAGTCCGGCCGAGCGATATTATCACCGAAAAATCGGTCGAGAACGCATTCCGCGTGATCATGGCCTTGTCGGGTTCGACGAACGCCCTCGTCCACCTCGCAGCGATTGCAGGCCGGCGCGGGATACGAATCCCGCGCGCGCAGCTCAATGAGATTTCTGAAGAGACGCCAGTGCTGGTTGACCTGAAGCCTGTCGGCGATGGCTACATGGAAGATTTCTTCGCTGCCGGAGGTGTTGAGGCAGTCCTGCGTGAGATAAGCAGCCTTCTCCACCAGGATACCATCGATATTACCGGCACCCGCCTTGGGGACCGGCTCTCTGAGCCACTCCGCTTCGTAGATAAAAGCGTGATCGCAAGCCGTGCGGCGCCGATCTCGCCGGTCGGCGGCCTTATTACGCTCCATGGCAGCCTTGCGCCGGATGGTGCGGTTCTCAAGAGAGCAGCAGCCACGCCGTCGCTGCTTGAATCGGAGGGACGGGCAGTTGTCTTCGAAGATCTTGCTGACCTCGCTGCCCGCATCGACGATCCAGACTTGGATGTCGCCGCAGATGACTTTCTCGTGCTCAAGCACGCAGGTCCTGTCGCTGCGGGGATGCCGGAAGCCGGCTACCTCCCGATCCCCAAAAAGCTCGCGCGGCAGGGCGTGACAGATATGGTGCGGATTTCTGATGCGCGTATGTCGGGTACGGCATTTGGCACGATCATTCTGCACGTGGCGCCGGAGGCGGCCATTGGTGGTCCGCTCGCAGCGGTCAGGACTGGCGATCGCATCCGACTGTCCGCCAGCGAAAGACGGATAGATCTCCTGCTCGATGAGAGCACTCTGGCTGTCCGTCTCGCAGAGCATGAGCGTCCGGAGCCACCCGCACGCGGCTACCAGGCTCTTTATGCCCGCACGGTCCTGCAGGCGCCTGAGGGCTGCGACTTCGATTTCCTAACTGGATCAACGCCTCAACCGCGAGGGGATTAGATGAACCTTTCCGCCCTTCTCGCCGCTCGCGCCGAGTCGCGCCGCCCGGTGCGCGTCGGCCTTCTCGGTGCCGGGAAGTTCGGTTCCATGTTTCTGTCGCGCGCGCTACGCATGCCAAGCATCCACCTTGCGGCCGTTGCTGACCTCAAGCCCGACGTGGCCCGGTCTAATCTTGCGCTTGTCGGCTGGGAAGCCGAACGGATCAACGCCAAAAGCATCGACGAAGCCGCTCGCGCCGGCACCACGCATGTTGGTGAAGACTGTCACGCGCTGACCGCACACCCGGCCATCGACATCATCGTTGAGTGCACCGGCAATCCCATCGCAGCTGTCGAGCACTGCCTGGCGGCCATCGCGGCGGGCAAGGCTGTGGTCAATGTCACCGTTGAGGCAGACGCCTTATGCGGCTTGGCGCTTGCCCAGCGCGCATCGGCCGCCGGCGTCGTCTACTCAATGGCTTATGGGGACCAACCGGCACTCGCCGCCGAGTTAGTCGACTGGGCGCGTGCCTGTGGCTTTCCGGTTGTGGCTGCCGGGCGCGGGCATAAATGGCTGCCCCACTTCCGATGTTCGACGCCTGACACGGTCTGGGATCACTGGGGCCTAAGCCGGGCACAGGCTGAGCGTGGCCGGCTCAACCCGAAGATGTTTAATGCCTTCCTCGATGGCTCCAAGCCTGCGATTGAGTCAGCCGCAATTGCGAACGCCTGCGGTCTTGATGCGCCGGCAGACGGATTGAGCTTTCCGCCGGGCTCTATCGAGGACATACCGCGGCTCATGCGGCCGCGTACCGATGGCGGGATCCTCGACCATAAGGGTATGGTGGATGTTGTCTCGTCCCTTACCCGCGACGGCGCTCAGATATCCTACGACATCCGCAAAGGCGTGTGGGTCTGTATCGAGGCGGACAGCGACTACGTCCGGCACTGCTTCGAGGAGTACAATCTCATTGTCGATCCTTCGGGACGTTACGCAGTCTCTTATAAGCGCTGGCACCTGATCGGGCTTGAGCTTCCGATCACGATCGCCTCGGTCGCTCTGCGCGGCGAACCCACGGGTGCGCCGCGCGCGTTTCGGGCAGACGTGGCGGCGCGCGCAAAGCGGGATCTCGCGGCGGGCGAGGTGCTCGACGGCGAGGGCGGGGCCACAGTCTCCGGATGGCTGCTTCCGGCGGAGCGGACGGTGCGCGACGGGCTCTTGCCACTTGGGCTGGCGCACGGTATTGCGCTGCGCCGCCCTGTCGCGGATGGCAACCCTGTTCGTTATCAAGACGTCGCGATCGACGATGGCACGGCGGCCTTCGATCTGCGCCGGGAGATGGAGCGCAACCTCGCAGAAACAATCTGATATAACAAACAAACGGTCACGACCCCGTCCCACCTATGCCCTGGGCCATCGTCTTCGGAGATGGGAGGGGTCATGAATGCCGACTCTCCCACCGCCGCGCCCATCTGCTCTACTTCCCTGACAAGCCCGCGAATTGAACGGGCGCATTAAGGGAGGAAGACCATGTTTCGGAGACGCGAACTATTCACCGCGGCCGTTGTAGCTGCCCTATTCGCTGGCCCAATCGGCCAAGTTACGGAAGCGGCTGCGCAAAGTTCCATAGAAATACAAGTTAATTCGACCATGAAGCCCGGCGGCTCGGAAGAAGCCGCCATCAAGAAGTTTCGTGAGGTGCTTGAGGATGAAGCGCCCGGGCGCTTCGAAGTCGTCCGCTTCATGAGCGGTCAACTCGGCGGGGAAAACGCGGTTCTGGAGCTCCTTAACATCGGCGAGACGCAGATGTCGCTGACAGGGGGCAACTGGCGTAGCCAGTACGCTCCGGAATACGACCCGATCTCGATTCCGTTCCTATTCCCGACCGGCGAAGCCGTGGAAGCCTATATGGCAACCGACTCTGGCCAGGAGCTGGTACGTTTGGCCGAGGACAGAGGCGGGATCGTCCACCTCGGAGCTCAGATGCGCGCGCCGCGCCATATGACGACCAACAAACCGGTCAAAGAGCCTGCCGACTTAGATGGATTCCGGCTTCGCCTGCCGAGCATTCCGGTGTGGATCGATATATGGAGTGCGCTTGGCGCTCAGCCGGTCGTCGTGCCAGCGCCCGAAATTTACCTCGCGATGCAGACCGGCCAGGTGGACGGCCACGAGAACTCGCTGGTTTCCCCTTATTCCCGCAAACTCTACGAAGTCCAGTCTCATCTCGTAATGACGGGTCACGTCCACTTCCCTTGGCACTGGGTAGCGAGCAAAACCTGGTGGGAAACGCTTAGCGAAGATGATCAGGACCTTATTCAGCGCGCCGTTGATATTGCCCGCGCCGAAGGCAATCGCGTCGAAGCTGAAAAGGACAGCTTCTATCTCGAAGAGCTGAAAAAGAAAGGTATGGAGGTCATCCGGCCAGACCGGGGACAATTCCAGACCGCTGCGCAGCCCGCGATCGAAGAGGCGACAGCGGCGCTTGCCGAAGGCGTCCTGGACGACGTCGATACGGCTATCTCGGCCAGCGAATAATCCAGTTTGTGACGCTGTACATCGTTTGCCCCGCGCCGCTGGTTTTGCCGAATGGATAAGCTCACCCATGACGACACCGCCTCTCATCTCGCTCCGAGCGGAGAGAGGGGTGTCCCACAGTTTCGCCTGGAACGGGCGCTTACGACAGCGGCAGAGGCCGGCGGCGGGGCTTGCCTTTTTGGGCTGCTCCTCGTCCTCGTCTTTTCGATCCTAGCCCGCGATGTACTCGCAATACCAACGCCCTGGCTCGAGGAAATCGCAACCCTGCTTGCCGTTTATGCGGTGGCGCTGGGCTCAATCGGGGCGTGGTCACGCGGCGCTCATATCGCCATTGAAATCTTGCCGATGATGCTCGGGCCTCGCAGTAACGCCGCGTTGCGGGTCGTGATCCTTCTCATATCACTCGCGTTCCTGATCACCGCGGCATCGGGCGCGCTAGAGATGATGCAGCGTAGCGCCTTCAACCGGACAACAGCGCTCGGCTTGTCATTCTCCTGGTACTACGCCGGGCTTCTGCTCGCCTTTGCCGGCATGGCCCTCATGATCATCCTTCGAGTGATGGCCATGATTCACTCCGCTCTGACGACAAGGAAGCCGTGACGATGACCATCCTCCTGTCGTTTGTCGCCAGCCTGTTCGGCTTTATGGGCATAGGGCTTCCTGTTTTTGTGGCGCTTGGCGCGACTTGTCTTGTTGCGCTCGCTGTGACCTCGCCCACGGCTGGACTGCCTGTGGAGCTCATGTCGCTCAAGATCATGGGAACGTTGAACAGCTTCCCGCTGCTTGCGATCCCCTTGTTCATCTTAGCCGCCAACCTACTGAATCGCGGCAGCGCAACCACGCGCATCTTTGATTTCGCTAACGTTCTCGTTGGCTTCATCCGTGGCGGGCTCGGACATGTGAACGTGGTGGCGAGCATGATTTTCGCCGGTATGTCCGGTACTGCCTCCGCCGACGCAGCCGGTTTGGGCGCGCTGGAAATCCGCGCGATGCGTGAAAAGGGCTACCCGCTCCCCTACTCGACGGGTATTACCGCGGCCTCGAGTGTCATCGGTCCAATCATCCCGCCAAGCGTCGCCATGCTGGTTTATGGGTGGCAGGCAGATGTCAGCGTGGGCGCGCTGTTCCTCGGCGGCTTCGTTCCAGGACTTCTGATGGCGTTGCTGCTTATGGTCACAACTTGGATCATGTCCTACAGAGTGGATATGCCAACCCGGTCGCTGCCCGCTTTCGGCGAACTTGCCAGGGCGGCCGGGCGCGCCATTCTGCCCCTTCTCACCCCTGTTATCATTGTCGGCGGTATTTGGACGGGGCTATTTTCTCCCACCGAGGCTGGCGCGGTCGCCTGCGCCTATGCGCTTCTGCTTGGTCTCGTTGTTTACCGGGATGTCAAACTGCGCGATCTCTATGCTGTATTCGTGCGCAGCATGGAGTTCAGTGCGGTAGTTCTCCTGATTGTCGCTGTCTCCGGTTTTTATGGCTGGCTTCTCGTTCGATTGCAGGTGCCGCAGAGCCTTGCCGCCACGCTCGCGGGAATGGATATTCCAGTCATCGTGTTATTGCTGATCCTGATGGCTTTCTTCATTCTTGTCGGTTGCTTTATGTCGGTTATCGAGAGTGTGTTGATACTCACGCCGATAATCGTGCCAGCTGTCGCAGCGGCAGGTATCGACCCGCTATTCTTCGGAGTTTTTATGGTGGTCACCCTCTCGGTCGGGGTGATAACGCCACCTTTCGGCACGGTCCTTTATATTTTGGTCCCCATTACCGGGCTCCGGTTCGATGAAGTCGTGCGCGCCGTTCTGCCGTTTCTATTGCCAATCCTTGCGGTTATCCTCGCCCTCATCTTATGGCCGGAGATTGTGCTTTTTCTCCCCAGCTGGCTATGATCTGAAAAGGGACGCCTTATGATTCAACGGCTTGATCATCTCGTTCTCACAGTCGCCTCAATCGACGCGACCGCCGCCTTTTACGCCCGCGTCCTCGGCATGGAGGTGGTGACTTTCGGCGAGGCGCGCACGGCCCTTAGCTTTGGCCAGCAGAAGATCAACCTCCATGAGGCAGGCAAGGAATTTGAGCCCAAGTCAAGCAAGCCAACCCCTGGAAGCGGCGACTTGTGCTTCATTGCTGAGGGCCCCCTCGAACAGGTTATCGAACATCTGAAAGCGGAGAATGTATCGATTGAAGAGGGACCGGTGCAGCGAACCGGCGCATTGGGGCCGATTCGCTCGGTCTACATTCGCGATCCGGACCTCAATCTGATCGAGATCTCAGAGTATATTTAAGCGTCAAGGGACGGGACGTGCGCCACGACCTCTATTCACTGCAGCTGTTCAGGACAGTCGCGCGGGCTGGCAGCATTGCTCGGGCGGCGGAGGAGGAAAACATTGCAGCGTCCGCTGTCAGCAAGCGTTTGGCTGACCTCGAAGCTGAACTCGGCACGCCGCTTCTTTATCGGACGCAGCAAGGTGTCCGGCCCACGCCTGCGGGTACTGAGCTTCTGAGGCATGTTGACGGAGTGGCCCGCCGACTGGAGCGAATGGAAGCGGAAATAGGCGAATTTGCAAGCGGTGCGCGCGGTCAAGTTCGAATAGCCGCCAACACCTCTGCTATCACTCAGTTTCTCCCGGAAGATCTGGCGATCTTCGTCAAGGTTCACCCAGAGGTTCGGATAGAATTGTTCGAATCAACCTCAGATGAAATTTCCAATATGGTCCGCTTCGGGCAGAGCGATCTGGGTATCGTCTCAGGCTTTGTCGCAACGCACGGCATCCAGAGCATTCTATATAGACGCGACACTTTGGTCATCATTTCCCCGAGGGGTTATGGCATTGGTGAGCGCGGATCCGTGACATTCGAAGAGATCCTCGGCCATGATCTTGTCGGCCTGCAAGAGGGGAGCTCGCTCCAGGCCTTCCTGGATAGAAAAGCGCGAGAGTTGGGAGAAACGCTTTCCAAGCGCGTCGAAGTCATGAGTTTCGATGGTGTTCGGCGCATGGTGGAGGCGGGACTTGGTATCGCGGTACTGCCGCTTGGTGCTGTGGAGCCCTATACTGACAGTACAGCGCTGCAAATAACGGAAATTAACGAAGAATGGGCAGACCGAGAGTTGCACGCGATCGTGCGCTCAATCGAAAGTCTGTCACGTCCGGCAAAGGCCTTGCTCGATCATCTCCAAGGAGGCGCGTAAGCTGTTGTGCATCATTTCCGTGCCGACGCCATCTTCGCGCACACCTCGGCGTGAACATTGTTTCTGGTGAAGCTGATACTTTCCTCATCGTGGCAGATACATTACAGTGTAGAGAACGGCAGCCACAGAACGATCTCCGGAAACATAACGAAAAGTATAAGACCAGCCAACAAGACGCCGAAGAACGGCGCGGCACCGATGGTTACATCGCCAAGCGACACTTCCGGCGGTGATATTCCCTTGATCACAAAAAGATTGAGCCCCACGGGCGGCGTGATGACCGCCATCTCGGTTGCCACCGCCATAACGATTCCAAACCAGATAGGGTCGTAACCCATCGCTGTGACGACAGGCAGCATCAGCGGCGTCGCGATCAGTATGACTGATACGACATCCATGAACATGCCCATGACAATCAGGACAAGGAAGATGCCGGCGAGAATGACGATGTCCGAGAGACCACTTTCAGAAACGAAAATCACAAGCTCTTGCGGTACCCGCAGACGCGTAAGCAGGTAGCCGAAAAGCAGCGCGCTTGCCAGAATCGCAAGGATCATTCCGGTGTTGTGGACCGTCTCTGAAAAGATACGCCGGATGACCGTGGCGGTGAGGGCGCCCCTGACCCAGGCAATCGCCGCGGCGCCGACGCACCCGATCGCGGCGGCCTCGGTGGGTGTGGCGATGCCCGTGTAAATCGTCCCGAGAACAAGAACGATGAGGAGGACCACTGACCAAATCCGCAGCAGGCTGCTCCAGCGCTCGCCCCAGGTTGCACGCTCGCTTGTTGCGGCGACCGCAGCGGGGCGCACGAGGCCGAGGATGAAGATATAGGCCATCATCATGAGCGCCAGGATGATGCCTGGCACGATCCCGGCGATGAACAGCAGTCCAACCGACTGATCCGCGACCAGACCGTAAAGGATCAATCCGACACTCGGCGGGATTAAAAGGGCCAGGCCGCCGGCGGATGCCACACATCCCGTGGCGAGCCGTCGATCATAGCCGCGCTTGAGCATCTCGGGGATTGCGAACTTGCCGATCGTCGCCGCGCCGGCAACAGAGACGCCGCAAAGAGCGCCGAACACGGCGCATGCTGCAACACTCGCCATACCGAGCGAGCCCCGCACGCCGGAAAGCCATCGGCTCGCTGCCTGATAGATGTCCCCGCCGAGCCCTGACACGAAAATGATCTCGCCCATCAAGATGAACAGCGGCACGGCAACGAGTGTGAAGCCGCTCATCCGGTCATAGATCACGCCCGGCGCGGCGCCGAGCCCGTCGACCCCTTGCAGCATCAACAGTCCGGCTATCGAGGCGACGCCTAGCGCCGCGAAGATGGGTATGCCGGCAAGAAACAGTGCGAACAGGATAAGCACGACGAAAAGCGTAATGACTCCCGGGTCCATCGCTCAGTCCTCGCCGCTGCGCGTGAGCGTTTGGACGGCTTTGCTCAGCGCTGCAAGCGCAAGCGCAAGGCTGCCAAGCGGGATGCAGGCATAAGGGAGCCACAACGGGGCGCCTAGCAGCGATGAAGAACGGTCATCGCCCTGCCAGGCGGTAAGCGCCATGCCCGTCCCTTCCCAGACCAGAACAAGGGCGAAGCCGGCCACTAGCGCCATAGCTGCGGCTTCCACCTTTCCGCGGATACCTTGTGGAAGGAGGTCAACCGCGAAGCTGACCCGGACATGGCGCTCCTTGCGCAAGATCCAGGCTGCTGGGGCAAAGCTGATGAAAACGAGCAGATATTCGCTGACTTCTACGGAGAACTGTGTCGGGGCATTGAGAACGTAGCGGACGAAAACCTCATGCGCGACGAGTGCGAGCAATGCGACAAGGGCAACCTGGGCGAGCCCGTGTAAAAGACGCGCAAACGCGTCGGAAAGAGCGACAAGACGCTGCATAGGGATACGATCCGGGCCGTTGCAGGAAAGTAAGCGCCCCGCCGCGCGCGGCGACGGGGCTCAGCGGGTTACTGGTTTTTACGGGAAAAGGCGATCAGACGGTCGGCGGGTTCGACCTGCCCGGACCACCAGTCGTAGACTGGGGCCATTTTGTCCTTGAACGCGGCAAGCTCATCATCCGTGGCCTGATGAACCGAAACGCCCTTCTCTTCAAAGCTGGCCACAGCCTCTTCAAGGAAGGTCTGAAGGCGTGCAAGCTGGTCGGCACTGCGTTCGTTCGCCGCTTCCTGAATGATCTCCTGAAGCTCAGGCGGCAGCGCGTCCCAGCTGTCGCGGTTGATGACCAGGAAGCTGGTAAAGTAAGCCATGTTGGTGATGGTCAGGTGATCCAGCACTTCATACAGTTTCCGCCCCAGCCCGGTCAGCAAAGGCCGGGTCGTGCCGTCGATGGTACCGCGCTGCAACGCGAGATACAGCTCGCCCGAACTCATTGTTGTGGGCGATCCGCCCATCAGCTGCAGTGCCTTACTCGCCGTAGTGCCTGATACCGCGATCTTCTTACCCTCCAAATCAGAAGGGGAGCGCACAGGGAAATCCTTGGCGTAGATCTGGTAAGGCCCGCCAACAGCGATATTCAGAACCTTCATGTTGTGGTCGGCCAGCGCGGCATTGATACCCTGGTCCCAGAGACCTGCGTCGAGGGTACGCTGCAATGAGGCGGGCGACGACCACATGAAGGGCAGGCTGGAAACGCCGAGAGCCTGGACCTTACCGGTGTGATAGATATCGAGCGGCGCGGACATATCCACATCGCCACGCTCGACAGCGCCGAATTCCTCCTTGCCGCCGAAGAGCTGGCCGGAATGGAACACCTCGATCTTTACGCGCCCATCGGAACGCTCTTCGACCTTGCGGACGAAATTTTCAATCGGTTTGAACAAATATTCGTAGGACGTTGGCCAGTAGGTCGAGAAGGTCAGCTTATACGTTTCCTGCGCGCTTGCCGGCGCGCTGGCAAACCCGAGGATGACAGCGGCGAGAGCGAGTGTTCGGCCAATTGAAAACGACATGTCGATTTTTCCTCCCGTGTTGACAGGCCGGTCTGCATGCCGGCCTTACTCATCATTGGTACTCTGTGCGTAGCGGCGATCAAATGCCCAAATCGTCTCAAACCCCATCAGCTTGCTGAACGCCTCAAAATCTGCGAGCGGCTGATCGCTGCCCGAGCTTCCCCCTGTTTCGAGCACTTGTGCATAGACACGGCGCATCGCCTCAGCGGCAGCAAGAAACCCCGTCACGGGATAGATCGCAAACGCAAAGCCGAGTTCGGTCAGGCGTGCAGCGGAAAGGTTGGGCGTGCGTCCGCCTTCGATGATGTTGGCGAGCACGGGCTTGTCGAGCGTGGCGCAAATACGGGCCATCTCGTCTTCGCTTTCAGGCGCCTCGACGAACAGAATATCGGCGCCCGCTTCAGCGTAGCGTTCAGCGCGGCGCAGCGCTTCGTCCAAGCCATGGGTCGTCCGGGCATCCGTGCGCGCGATGATGAGGAAGTCTTTTGAATCTCGGTTCTCAACCGCAACGCGGACTTTCGCGGCCATGTCCGCGGCCGGAACGACGCGGCGACCAGGCGTATGCCCGCATTTCTTGGGAATTTCCTGATCTTCAAGCTGGATCGCGGCGACACCGGCCTGCTCATAACCGCGCACGGTATGCTGCACGTTCAAAAGGCCGCCATAGCCTGTATCGCCATCGGCAATCAGCGGGGCCGACGTCATCCGGGCAATTTGCGCTGCCCGGCCAACCATGTCGGTATAGGTGGCGAGGCCTGCATCGGGAAGGCCGAGATGCGATGCCACCGTTCCATAGCCCGACATGTAGAGGGCTGCCGGTCTTAACGAATCGGCCACACGAGCAGAAATCCCGTCAAACACGCCCGGGGCTGAAAAGAAGCCGCGCGATAAAGCCTGCTTCAGCGCCTCGCGTTTTTCCGGCGCGTTCGGCGTCGGCGCCGTTACGATCGGGCCGTCTTCGTTCGTCCCCGACGGCAGTTTCATCTGCCTCCTCCTTGGACACGCACCCTGTGTTTTCCCCACAAGCCTAGCCTTCTGAGCAAGCAGGAGTCCAGCACGAGCCACTTGGTGTAGAGCACTTCGGCCGAACCGGGACGATTGAAGACCTCTATGAGCATGTCGGCATCGATGCCCAAAGCATTGTCGCCAGCGCCAGCCGGCTCAGCCCCGGTAAATCTGACATACCCGTGATGTGAGGTCGTGCGCTGGAAGCTTGCGACCTATCGCTGATCGGATTGACAGAAGTCAGAGAAGGTCCGCTTTCACTGAATTCCGTGGAAAAAGTCGGTGTCTGAAGGGGAGCGTTGCGGCTGGAGGTTTGGC
>CAYXPZ010000043.1:0-20751 GCA_964466965.1 uncultured Hyphomicrobiaceae bacterium | reverse complement strand
GCCGTGCCGACGATGTTGTAGGCGATCAGGTGCGGCAGATGACTTGTGATGGCGAGAACGAGGTCATGGTGCTCCGGCGTCATGATCTCGACTTCGCTGCCGACCGCTTCCCAGAACGCCTTGAGCCGGGCGAGCGCATCCGCCTGCGTGTCGGGCAGCGGCGTGAGGATGCACCAGCGGCTCTCGAACAGCTCAGCGAACCCCGATTCGGGGCCGGAATACTCTGTGCCGGCGATCGGGTGGCCGGGAATGAAATGCACGCTCTCGGGCAGATGCGGCTTGATGGCCTCGATCACCGAGCATTTGACCGAGCCGGCATCGGTCACGATCGCGCCGGGTTCGAGCGCCGGGGCGATACTCTCCGCCAGCTTGCCGAACGTGCCAACCGGGGTGCACAGGATCACCAGATCGGCGCCGCGCACGCAGTCCGCCGGGTCTTCATGCACGTCATCGACAAACCCGATGCGCATGGCCGTCTCGCGCGTTTCCGCCGAGCGCGCCGTGCCGCTCACGCGCAGCGCCAGCCCTTGGCGCTTGATCGCGTGGCCGAGCGAGGAGCCGATCAGCCCGAGGCCGATCAGCGCGACATGGTCGAGTTGCGGTGTCATCAGGTCAGCTTTCCATGAAGTCCGTGAGCGCGCTGGCGATGGCGCGGTTGTCCTCGTCCCGGCCGATGGAGATGCGCAGGGCGTGCGGCAGGCCGTAGGCGTCGAGCTTGCGCACGATGATGCGCCGCTCCTGCAACCAGGCGTCGGCGGCTTCGGCAGTTTTTGGGCCCTCTGCATCGAAATGGACGAGCACAAAGTTTGCCGCGCTGGGCGTTACCGGGATGCCCGCCGCGCGCAGTTCGTTCGTCAGCCAGTCGCGCCACCGGGCGTTATGCGCCACCGCCGCCTGCGTATGCGCGGTGTCCTGCATCGCCGCCACCGCCGCCGCCATGCCCGGCCCGGAGACATTGAACGGGCTGCGGATGCGGTTCAGCACCGCCGCGATCTCAGCCGGACAGTACGCCCAGCCCACGCGTGCGCTCGCCAGCCCGTGTAGCTTGGAGAAGGTGCGCGTCATCACCGTGTTCGCCGTTTCGTCCGCCAGCGCCACGCCGTCGTCGAAGTCCGCGCCCGGGGCGTATTCGGCATAAGCCCCGTCCAGCACCAGCAGTACATGGCCCGGCAGGCCCGCGCGCAGCCGGCGTACTTCGGCGGCGGTCAGATAGGTACCGGTCGGATTATTCGGGTTGGCCAGGAACACCGCTTTCGTGCGTGGCGTCACCGCATCCAGGATCGCGTCGGTATCGGCGCGCAAGTCCCGCTCCGGCGCGACCACCGGCGTCGCCCCGCTCGCCATGATCACGATACGGTATACCAGGAAGCCGTGCGCGCTGTAGATCGCCTCGTCGCCCGGTCCGAGATAGGCCTGCGCCAGCAGGTGGAACAGCTCATCCGATCCCGCACCGCAGACGATGCGCGCGGCATCCAGCCCGTGATGCGCCGCAAGCGTCTCGCGCAGCTCGGTCGCGCCGCCGTCGGGGTAGCGCTCCATATTGGCCGCCGCCGCGCGAAACGCATCGACCGCCTTCGGGCTCGCCCCCAGCGGGGTTTCGTTCGAAGACAGCTTGATGACCGGCGCGTCGCCCGACAGCTTGCTCTTGCCAGGCACGTAGGGCGGCACATCCATCAGACCCGGCCGGGGCCGTGGCGCGTCGGGCGCGTCGGACCGTTCTTTTACTGGCATACTCATAGCTTCGTGATAGGAGCATCGGCGCGATAAGACAATGGGGGCAAACGCGTCTCAGCAGCCTGAATAGGCGCGCAAAACGCGGATGAAAGCGTCACACGCTGAAATACTCACCGTTTCGTTCATTGTGTGATAGCCGGATGTCGGCACCTGCAGCGTTGTCCCGGTGATTTTTCCCTCAGACCCGGCGATGATCCGGCCCAGTTCCGTGCTGCCAACCGTGCGCGGTTTCGACCCGGCGGGGAGACAGGCATTCTGGTGGGCGACATAGCGGTCTTTGAAATCATATGTAACGCCAAGCTGGTCACACAGGCTCCGCAGCCGGGACGTCTGGTCCGCATCGAAGATCGCATTGGCATCGCATTCGCGTAAGACGACCTGCTGGCCATCGGCTTCATGTTGGGCGGGGTAGGGGCTGGTATCGAGAACCAGCAGGTTATTCAACTCCCTCCCAAAGCGGCGGAACCACTCCAAAAGATACCGCCAGCTCCGCCCGGCCTCCTCCTGAGCGGTAAAAAAGGCGGTGCCGCGAAAGCCTAACTCGAACATGTGAACCAGGACGGCGACGGTCAGGACGTTGTCGAGCTGTGCGCTGAAATGCGTATCGCTGGCGGTGAGCATGTCACGGAAGGCGACCGGCGTCCCGGCGACCAGGTGCTCCATCCCGCGGACCTCGAAGATGAGGTTGGTGCGATATTCGCAGATGTAAGACCGCTCGATCGCGCCAGCGCCGCGATAGGCGCCTGACCAGGGCTCGTACGCATATACAGGCACATCGGCGAAGCGGTCGGCGATAGTCAGCATCAGCTCTTCAGAGACCGAATTGCCGAGCAAGTCTGACCGTCCGCCCGCCACGAATGCGGCGTATTGAAATTCATTGGGCCCGGTACAGATCAGCCCGTGCCGGTCGACATGCGCAGACATCATCGCCGGTCCCGGATCGGCGCTGCGGGCCACCAGCAGTCCCTCATACCACGTCACGACTGCGCCGCGTTCTTCCAGTTCGCGCTGGAGCACGCGGAAAAAGGAATGCTCCGCACCAACGACCGAGGGGCTGCGGATCAAGCTTTTCAAGATGTCCGTCAGGCCAGCATGCTGGCTGATTTGGGCGGCCTGCGCCAGCGGTTGATCCATCCAAACACCCATTCACAATTCCGAGCAAGATCCCCTTGCGCAGAACCTTGCGGGATTATGCTCCTGCCTGCAAGGTCGGCTATTGCTTGCGACACGCGGGCGTGAATTGAAAAAACTGTCACATCGGCCTATGTTACACGCGTGGTGATTTGGCCGGCCGGCTTGCAGCCACGTTAAACAACTCGCTAAAAGGCCGCCGCTTCCTGCGACCCGGCCCCTGCGAGACCTGCCGCCGGTCGCGCGGCCCTTGGCGGGCCGAACAGGGAAGCGGAGTAACAACACAAATTGCAGACCGACCTGACACCCGTAGCAGAGCACGCGCTTATTCCGGTGAGCGCAATCGAGGCGTTCGGCGAAGACGAGCCGATCCGGCTCGACTGCGGACATGAGCTTGCGCCGTTCTCTATCGCCTATCAGACCTATGGAGAGCTCAACGCAGCGCGCAGCAATGCGGTCCTTATCTGCCATGCGCTCACGGGCGACCAGTATGCCGCCGACACCCATCCGCTGACCGGCAAGCCGGGCTGGTGGTCGCGCATGATTGGACCTGGTCGGCCGATCGACACCAATCATTACTTCGTCATCTGCACCAACGTGCTGGGCGGCTGTATGGGCTCAACCGGCCCCGCCTCGATCAATCCAGCGAGCGGGAACCCTTATGGCCTAGATTTTCCGGTCATCACGATCGGCGATATGGTCAGGGCGCAGGCGGGGCTGATCGAACGGCTCGGCATCGAGTCGCTGTTCGCGGTTGTTGGCGGGTCAATGGGCGGTATGCAGGTGCTGGAATGGGCATCGAGCTTTCCGGAGAAGGTGTTCGCAGCCATTCCGATCGCCTGCGCGGCGCGGCACTCGTCGCAAAACATTGCGTTTCACGAGGTTGGCCGGCAGGCGGTGATGGCCGATCCGGACTGGTGCGGCGGCCGCTACCTGGAAGCTGGCGTCACGCCGCGGAAGGGCCTCGCCGTGGCGCGTATGGCCGCGCACATCACTTATCTGTCCGACGAGGCGCTGCATCGGAAGTTCGGGCGCAACCTTCAGGACCGGGACTGCGTCGGCTTCGGGTTCGACGCCGATTTCCAGGTCGAGAGCTATCTGCGTCATCAGGGCATGAGCTTCGTCGACCGGTTCGATGCGAACAGCTATCTCTATATCACCCGCGCGATGGATTATTTCGATCTGGCGCAGGACCACGGCGGAAGCCTGGCGCAGGCGTTCAGCAACGCCCGAAGCCGTTTTTGTGTGGTCTCGTTCACCAGCGACTGGCTCTATCCGACCCGCGAGAGCCGCGAGATCGTCCAGGCGCTGAACGCCGTGGCAGCGAATGTCAGTTTCGTTGAGATCGAATCGGACAAGGGGCACGACGCCTTTCTGCTCGATGAGCCGGAGTTGTTTGACGCTGTCTCTGGATTTCTGAACGCGGCGGCCGAGCGGCGCGCGCTGTAGGGGGCTGAAGATGGATGTCCGCACACCTGGAACAGGCAGCCGCGTCGATCACCTCCTCATCGCCGACATGGTGGCGCCGGGGGCGCGTGTGCTCGATATCGGCTGCGATACCGGCGATCTCTTGAAGCTGCTGGAGACGAAGCGTGACGTGGACGGGCGTGGCGTGGAACTCAGCCAGTCAGGCGTGAATTTCTGCGTCGCCAAGGGACTGTCCGTGGTGCAAGGCGACGCTGACCGCGACTTGGAGAACTACCCCGATCAAGCGTTCGATTACGCCATTCTCAGCCAGACGCTACAGGCGACGCGCCGGCCGAAATATGTGCTTGAGCAACTCCTGCGTATTGGCCGCTATGCGATCGTTTCATTCCCGAATTTCGGCCACTGGCGGATCCGCGTTCAGCTGCTGTTCAACGGGCGCATGCCGGTGACGGAAAACCTGCCGGAAAGCTGGTATGAAACGCAGAACATTCACTTCTGCACGATCAAGGATTTCATCAGCTTGTGCGAGGAGGTGGACGCGCGGATCGTCAAGCCGGTCGCGCTCAACTCTTACGGGCGGCCGCTACGTATCGGCCTTCCGCTCAGTTGGCAGAACCTGTTCGGGCAGCAGGCTGTCTTCTTGCTGACGCACAAGTGAACGGCGCCGCGCCGGCTTGTGTCTGGCTGCCAGGCGCGCCATCGCTGGCCGCGCTACTGCAGCCCGTCCCATCGCTGGCTTGAGACGCACTTCCGCGGGGCCAATCACACCGTGCAGTTCCTTGCGCGCCTCGACCACCAGCACGCCAGACAGCGCCGGCCAGACCCGGCGCCCGGCGCGCTCCCAGGCTGGGGCCGCATGTAGCATGACCCGCCAACTGACCGGAGGCATGAACACACACGGCAGATCAGCCTGAACCGAGAACATGGCGCTTTCCAGCTTACGGTGAATTTGCCCCTGACTGAACGGCTGCCCTGCGCCAAGGGGCGTATGGTCCGCGCGCGCCCACAACCCAGTCCGGTTCGGCAGCACGAGCAACAGCCGGCCTTCGGGGCGGAGAACGCGCCAGAACTCCCGCAGTAGCTGATCGCTGTTGTCGCTCATTTCGAGACAATGAACCGCGAGAAGGCAATCAACCGTGTTGTCCGGCAGCGGCAGATCCGGCTCCTCGAACATGGCGGCGATATTTCGCCCGTCCTGCGGCCAGTAGATCACGCCTTGCGGCCGCGGCATCAGCGCGACCACCCGCTCGGCTTCGGTCTTGAGCGCGCGCAGATAAGGGGTGGGATAGCCGACGCCCGCGACGCACTGCCCGCGGACATTGTTCCAACGCGACCGGATGCGCAGCGCGATCAGGTGCCGCGCCACGTGCCCCAGCGGGCTGGCGTAGAAATCCACGAAGTCTTGCAAAGCCGGACGCATGCCAGTTTTCTCCACGCCAAGCGCCCTGCCGTGTACGCTGATGCACGGGCGAAACGCGCTTTCCAACCGTTGCGCACGACGTCGCAGATGTTAGGTTGCGATCACGCAGTCAGTCTCAAGAGGGCGCACCAATGCTTGAAGTCTACCAGTTCATGTGCCGTTCGGACAATTTTGGCGTGCTGATCCATGACGCCGAGGCGGGCCTGACCGCGTCGATCGACGCCCCGGAGGCCGAGGCCGTGCGCGATGCGCTTACGGCCAAGGGCTGGGCGCTGACCCATATCTTCGTGACACATCACCATCCGGATCATGTCGCCGGGATCGGTCCGCTGAAGAGCGAGACCGGTTGCACTGTAACGGGGCCGGCCAAAGGGCAAATCAGCGGCGTCGAGGTGGCTCTGAGCGAGGGCGAGACTTACAGCTTCGGCAGCCGTAAAGCGCAGGTCCTCGAAACGCCGGGCCATACGCTGGATCACATCGTGTACTATTTTGACGAGCCACATTTGTTGTTCGCGGGGGACACATTGTTTTCGCTCGGCTGCGGTCGCCTGTTCGAGGGCACGCCAGCACAGATGTGGCATTCCCTGCAGAAGCTGATGCGCCTGCCAAGCGATACCCAGGTCTACTGCGGCCACGAATACACCTTAAGCAATGCAGAATTCGCGCTCACGGTCGAATCAGGCAATGACGCGCTGCAACAGCGTGCCGAAGAGGTTCGCCGGCTGCGCGACAGCGGTCAGCCGACGCTGCCCACAACGCTTGGCCGCGAGCTGGAAACGAATCCCTTCCTACGCCCTGATTCGGCGGAAATCCGCCAGACGCTCGGCATGGAGGACGCCGCCGACGAGGACGTATGGGCTGCGCTGCGCCGGCGAAAAGACCGGCATTAACTGCGGGCATCATGTGGATGAAGCCTCCATGCCCGCCGCATGCGTCGAACAGCGCTTGCTCCACTCAGACGATTAGCCTTTAATAAAGCAACGGGAGCCAGCCCCGGGGGGTTGGGTCTTCATTCGGCGACAGCGAAAGATGCGGCACACTTTTCGCAATCAAGAATGAAGCCCAGGAAATTCAGTATACCGGAGCCGCCTGAAATCGGCGTTTGAGGGCGAAGGAAAACGCGTCGGCGACGACGCACAGCCTTTGGTGTCTCCGGACAGCATAACAAGGATGCGGCGCGCCTCTGACGGGCTGGCGCAAAAGTGGGGTTAAGCGGATGTCTGCGGAGCAAAGGGGGGCGTTCCTCTCCGCGTTATTTGTCGATTATGACAACGTCTATCTTTCGCTCAAAAGGCGCAGCGAAGACGCGGCTGCTCGGTTTGCCCAGGCGCCGAGTACCTGGCTTAATGCCATCATATCTGGCCGGCTGATTCGCCGCGCGGCGGACATGCCGGCGCTGCGCCGGAGGCTTATCGTCAACCGGGTCTACGGCAATCCGGTGCCGCGACGCGCCGGCCGGGATGCGCACAACGATCCCAATTCCTTTATTTTCGTACGCCATCACTTCATCCGATCGGGCTTTGAGGTCATCGACTGTCCGCCGCTGACCGCACAACTCAAGAACGGCTCGGACATCCGCATGGCGATCGACGTGCGCGACATGATCGAGCATCGCACCCGCTTCGACGAATTTATTCTGTTGTCAGGCGATGCTGACTTTACGCCGGTGCTGCATCGTCTGCGCGAGTATGATCGTGAAGTCGTCATTTACGCCAACGACCACACAGCCCAGCCCTACACGGCCCTCTGCGACGGGCGGATTGAGGAGAAGGATTTCGTTCAGTTCCTGCTCTCGGATGGGCTGCCCGCGCCGGACTGGCAGGATCGCGGCGCGCTCGGTAGCGGCGACAAACAGGCCGAAGCCGCGCGCGCTGTCGGCCAGGCCGTGCATCAGGCGCTGGGGCATGAGCCGGCAAGCGGCGTCCCCGCTGGAAAGCCGCCTGCGCGGAACACGCCGCCTGCTAGCGCCGCAACGGCGCGGGCGGGCGCCGGCCAGGGCGAGGAACCAACCATCCGCGCGTTGATGGATGATTTCCGGCAGATCGGTTCGGAGGTTTTGGAGTTGGTGGTACAGGCGGTACAAGAGGCGGAGAAACCGGTCCCGATCGCCTACCTCGCCAACCGGGCCATGAAGGAGCTTGGCCACGCCAAGACGGTCGGCACCAACTGGGCCGGCTGCGGTGGTTTTCTCAATTTTTTGTCGCGGAACCTGCCGGACCGTCTGCGGCTTACGGAGGCACCGCCGCACTGCGTTTACGATCCGGTGCGGCACACTGTCGAAGGTCAAGGAGGCGACGAGGCGCAGCGTCAAAGCGGTCTACAGCGCGGCCCGAGCGCGCCCGACGCCCAGTCCGCTGACAGCAACCGCCTATCGGAGCTCCAGAATTCCATCACGCGAATATATGAAGCCTCCAAGGCGCCGCCGCTGCCACCGAGCGAATATCAACTGTTGTTCAATCTTGTTGCTCAGGAAATCACTGAGCGCGGGTTTCAGCCAGGCCGGACGGTGGAAGCTGTCATGAACCGGGCGGAGGAAAACGGCGTCCGCTTTGCCCAGCAGGATGTTTCGTTTGTCATCAGTTCGGTTGACGATATCGACCCATGGCTTGAGCATGCGCGGACGCCAGCCGCCATCGCGCGCACGTACCAGAATGTTATCGTCTCACGCTGCCAGCAGGCCGGGCTGGACCTGACGGATGATGAACACCAGCTCATCCAGGTATGGTTTGGCGCTGCTCAGTGGGTTGGCTCGGGCGCCTCGTCGTCCGGATCGGCGCAAGAGGAGGGTGCGGGCCGCACGCCACGCGCCGGCGGCAACCGACCGGACATTCCGATGCCGCCCCACTTCGACGACGACCAGGCCGAATTGCCCGGCGGGGATCTCGGCGGATACAATCGGAGCTTCAAGCGGCATGGTTGAGCCCATCATCTGAAAGTCGGCATTGTCCGTAAGCAGGTTCAAGGCGCTGGGGATGCGACCTCGAAGCGGCGCAAACGGTGGTCCAATCCTGGTTGGTATGGGCGCTTTCCTGCGGCATAGCGCGGTTTGACAGCCCCATGAAACCGTGCCAAAACCGGTGCGCAGCCTACACCCGGGCCCATAGCTCAGCTGGTAGAGCAACTGACTTTTAATCAGTAGGTCGCAGGTTCGAATCCTGCTGGGCTCACCAATAAAATCATGTCCAGTCCGGTCAGGGCCAGGGTCATGCCGTCCGCGATTACATCGTACCCGTTCTGATTGAACCGGTATGCAGCTTTATCTTTATGTTTTGCCGCGCAATTTATCCGAAAACCGCTGCGGATCCCGGCTCGGAGGTCGGCACGGGCTTTGTCGGATTGCTCGCTAAGCCGCGCGCCGCGCCCGGCTTCTGAAGCGCGGGCGGCGCAAACGCGCGCTCATCCGTTCGCCGGCTACCAGCAAGCTCGGCGTGAGGATCAGCGTCAGGATCGTAGCAAACACCAAGCCGCCGGCGATCGCCGCAGACAGCTGCGTCCACCATTGCGTAGAGGGCGCGCCAAAGGCGATCTCGCGGCCGATCATGTCGATATTCATGGCCATCACCATCGGCATCAGCCCGAGCACGGTCGTCACGACCGTGAGGACAACCGGCCGCAGACGCTGGGCGCCTGTCCTCAGCGCGGCTTCCATCGGGTCGAGCCCGGCGCGGCGGCGCAGATCGTTGTAGGTGTCGATCAGCACGATGTTGTTGTTCACGACGATGCCGGCCAGCGCAATCACACCTATCCCGGCCATGACAATGCCAAACGGCTCGCCCCGGATCAGCAGGCCGAGCAGGACGCCAGCCGTCGACAGCACAATCGCGCTCATCACCAGCAGCGCCTGGAATATGCTATTGAACTGTGTGACCAGCAGGATCAGCATCAGGCCGATCGCCGCGATGAACGCGTTCATCAGAAAGTTCATGGTCTCGGCGATGTCTTCGTCCTCGCCCTTGAAGGTGACCTCCGCCCCGCGCGGTAATTCGACGCTGTCGAGCGCGGCCTGCAGTTTCTTCACCTGGGTATCGACAAGCAGCCCTTCAGCAACGTCGGCCTCGATGGTCATGACGCGCTCGGCGTCAACACGCTCGATGGTGCCGGTCTTCGGCGCTGGCTCGAAGCGCACAAAGTTGCCGATCGGAACCTGACCGCTTTCCGTGGGGACTGTGAGTTGGTCGAGCTGTTCCAGGCTGCGCGCGCCGAATGGGAAGCGGACGCGGATATCGACCTCCTCATCCGTATCATCCGGCTGATATTCTGCGACCTTGACCCCGTTCGTGACCATCTGAACGGCATAGCCCAGAACAGTAATGTCAGCCCCGTAGCGGGCGGCCTCGGCCCGATCGACCTGTAGCCGCCACTCTACGCCGGGCAGAGGGCGCGAATCGGTGACATCAACGAAGCCGCCAAGCGCGCTCATGGCGTCACGCACTTGGCTGACTGCGGCGGGCAGCTGTTCCGGGGACGCGGTGGTCAGTTGGATTTGCACGGGCTTGCCGCCGCCCGGGCCGCCCTCCTCCTCGCGCACCTGGATCTTGACGCCGGCAATATCGGCGAGGTCCGTGCGCACATCTCCAAGCACCTGAGCGGCAGGCGGGCGCGTTTGCCAGTCGGTGAGTTCAAGCTGGATGACGCCGATCACGTCCTCGGCCATGTTGCGTCTTGCCTGCCCATCGCCGATGGTCCGCGCATAGACGTTTTCAAAGGCGGGGCGGCCCAGCAACCGCTCTTCAACCCGCTGGACAATGGCATCGCGTTCTTCAATTGACAGGTTGCCACGCGCTTGTATCTGCACTTGGGCGAAATCCGGCTCGACATCCGGGAAGAATTCGATGCCCTTGCCAAGCGCGCCATACAGGGCATACGCGCCGATCACGACACCTATCACCGCTGCGATGGTTGCCCCGGGCCGGTTCGCGGACGCGCGCAGCCCACGGATATACCATTCTGTGAAACCACCGATCTGGTCGAGATCGCCGCCCTCGGCGGCCGCGGCCACTTGCGCGTTGCCGCTGCGCTTGCCGCCGCCGAGCACCTTGCCGATCACCGGGATGAACACAAGCGCCATAGCGAGCGAGGCGATCAACGTCACGATAACCGTAATCGGCAGATACTGCATGAATTGACCGACGACACCCGGCCAAAAAAGCAACGGAAAGAACACTGCCAGAGTCGTCGCAATACCTGCTGTGATCGGCCAGAACATCCGCTTTGCGGCAGTGGCGAACGCCGTGGCGCGCGACTCGCCCTCATCCATTTTGCGGTCCGCCAGCTCGACAACCACGATCGCCCCGTCCACCAGCATGCCGACGACCATGATAAGGCTGAACAGCACAACGATATTGAGCGTAAAGCCCATCGCGTCGATGACCACCATGCCAGCGAGGAAAGCCCCGGGGATTGCCAGCCCAACGAGCAGCGCAGACCGCAGGCCAAGCGCGGCGATGACGACGACCATGACCAGCACGATCGCGGTCAGTACGTTGTTCTGCAGGTCTCCGAGCATCGTGCGCACCTGCTCCGACTTGTCCTGCAGGTAAGCGACGTTGACGCCCGCCGGCCACGACTGGCGCATTTGCTCGATCACTGCGCGAGATTGCGCGATGGTCTCGATAATGTTGGCACCGACACGCTTTTTGATCTCCAGCGCCAGCGCGGGCTGGCCGCCAACACGCGCGAAGCCTTCAGGATCTTTATAGGTGCGGCGCACGACGCCGATATCACCGATGGTGACAACGCGGTCGCCGTCGACCTTGACGGGCATGTCGCGCACCTCGTCATAGCTCTCAACAACGCCTGGGACCTTCAACGCGATCCGCCCGGCGCCCGTATCCAGCGCGCCGGCCGCCACGAGTTGATTATTGTTCGAGATACGCTGGAGCACCTCTTCATAGGATAGGCCATAGGTTTGCATCGTGTTCGGGTCGAGCTGGACATTGACGACGTCTTCTCGACTGCCGCCGATATCGACTTCCAGCACGCCCGGCAACGCCTCCAGCCGATCTTTCACGTCCCGCGACAGCTCGACCAGCTTACGCTCCGGCACACTCCCGGATAGCACCGCGGTCAGCACGGGAAACAGCGCCACGTTGACTTCCTGAACGCGGGGCTCTTCCGCGTCTTCCGGCAGTTCCGACTTGGCGATGTCGACCTTCTCGCGCACGTCCTGCAGGGCGCGGTCGCTGTCGAAACCGGCCTCGAATTCCAGCGTGATCGTCGCGTAGTTCTGCGTGGCGTTCGCCTTCATCTCGTCCAGCCCCTCAATAGACTGGAGTTCCTTTTCAAGCGGTCGCACGAGCAGGCGCTCGGAGTCCTCTGGCGAGATGCCGTCCTGGAACACAGAGACGTACATGGTCGGGATGGTGACGTCGGGCTCGGCCTCCTTGGGAATCGAAAGGTAGGCCACCGCGCCGGTCGCCATCAGCGCCAGGAACACGAGGATAACCGTTCGGGAGCGGTCGAACGCAGCATCGAGAAGTCTGGTCATGGTGGTGCCCTAGCCTGCGCGTCCTGTGCGCGCGACCTCGCCGGCCGAGGGCACGCTGTCGCCGCGCGGTGCGCGCTCGCCCTCCGGCGCGGCATCCGGAACCGGCTTCACCGTCTCGCCTGCCCGCACGAACCCCTGGCCGACCGTGATCACGCGGGCGGTCTCCGGCAGGCCAGTGACCCAGACGCCCTCCGGCGTCGCCCGTACCGTATCGACTGGGTGGAAGACCACTGTGTCTTTGGCGTTCACGGTCTTGATGCCAAGCCGTCCTTCGCTGTCCAGGCTGAATATCGCCGGTGACACGAACTGAGCCTGCACCACATCAGTCGGGATGCGCAGGTTGGCGCTCATACCCGCACGGAAGGCGCGTGCCCCGTTCTCCACTTCGACTTCGATCTGGTAGGTTCGCGTCGATTCTGCGGCCGTGGAGGAGACGAGCGCCACAGTTCCTGTTGCGGTCTGGCCGGTAATGAATTCGATATCCGCGGCCGCTCCTTCGGTAATGCGGTTGACTTTTTGCTGTGGCACATGAGCGATGATCTTGAGCGGATCATCATCGACCACCGAAGCCACCTCCTCGCCCGTGGAGACATAATCGCCGATTTCCACGGGGCGGGTCTCCAGAACGCCGTCAAAGGGCGCGCTGATGCGCACATCTGCGATTTCCTCACGGATGGCTGCGAGGCGGGCTTGTGCGGTCGCTAGCGCAGCCTCCGCTTCGCGGACCTGGTTCTTGGCCTGGTAGCCTTTCTGCCCGAGTTGCTGAGCGGCTTCGAATTCGCTTTTGCGCTGGGCGACAAGCGCTTCGGCTTCGGTTAGGCGCGCCTTACGGTCGTTCATCGCAAGAACAGCCAGTTCATCGCCTTCGGCGACGCGTTTTCCGCGCTCGCCGGGCAGCTCAACAACGCGCCCGCTGGTCTCCGCGCGCACCGTGGCCACCCGATCCGCCGCCGCTTGGCCCTGGAGCTCGACAAAGCGCGTGACCTCCTGCGCCTGCATGTCGCGGACCTGCACTTCGGTCAAAGGACGCGCCGCGGATGGCTTCTGCGTTGATTCAGCCGTCTCGGGGGTGTCGCGACCACCAACCAGACCGCTCGCCATCCACGCCATGATCGCCAGGACGAGGACGATCGTGATCCCCTGAGACTTCATCAAACGAACAAACATCATTCTCATTACTCCGGGCCGCGCGGCTTCCCGCGCGTTATACGGCTCCGACCTGAAGGGGCGCTTAAGCGAAGACTGTGCGGGCGCCTCACTTCACCGTCGTTTCGTCGTCAAAGCGGGCGACAAGCTCCTCGAAATTCGTCGCGAGCGCCTCATAAAACGCGCCAAGCTCGTCGAGCCGCCGCCGGCGCTCGGTTTCAGCGAAAGAGACTTCAGCCTTCGCCTCAGCAACCACGCCCTGAGCCTTCTTGATGCGCGCGACGGAGCCCTCAAGCAGTCGCGCATAGGGGGCTTTGGCAAGCTGAAAGTAATCCTGCCGCTCGCCTTTGATCGTGACCCGTTCGATCACCCCGATCCGCTCAAGAAAGCGCGTGTTCGTGCTGACGCTCGCGCGGCTGACGGCAAGACGCTCTGCAATCTCAGAAAAGCTAAGCGGCCCTCCTTCAAGAACCATCAGCCCCATAATCCGGCCGGCAATGCGCGACAGCCCGTCGGCCTCTGCAACAAGGCCCATCCGATCGACGAAGCTATCCAAATTGCTATGCCCGACAGTCATCTTGACGTGGAAGTAATATCGTCATTTCGTTCAGTCAAGATTGAACGGATTGAATCCCGCGGCAGGTGCGCGGTTCTTCCGGCAGCGGTTGTCACACGTAACATTGTGTTGCCTACCATTCGGCGCGCGCGCCTGTCGGAGCGGACCGCTTCCACATTGGCAGGATAGCTCAGACCGTTACGACGTCAGCAACGTCATCAACGGGATTTTTGGGCAGCTGAGATCACCACAACGCAGCTCATCTAGGCTTTCTCGCGACAAAACAGGCCCAGGTGATGTGACCGCCTTGGAGCGCCTTCTGCCAGCGCGCGATGCTTGCGGTTATTTTCTCCGCCGCCGCGGGCGAAAGTCCCGCTTTCGATCTGCCGAGCTGTTCCGCCAGCTTGTCATAGTGGGTGCGGATATCGTCCAGCCGCTCTTCTGCATGGTCGACTTCAAAACCCGCCGCAGTCGCCATGTCCCGATAATCGCGAGGCGTCGCGCCCGCCTTGACACCTAACCGCGCGAAAGCCTGGTTGACCAAATCGAGGTTGGCGTCCTCGGCCGTCAGGATGTCGGAGAACGCGAAAACGCCCCCGGGGCGCAGCACCCGATAGACTTCAGCGAATACGCGCGGGCGGTCAGCTGAATGGATCAGCGAGTCCTGGCAAATCGCCCCGTCCCAATGGGCTGCCTCGCGGGGGATGTCGTGGAAATCACCGACCACAACTTCGATTCTGTCGGCGAGGTGGGCTTCTGCGTTCGCCTGGCGTGCGTTGTCCACGCAGACCTGAGAGATGTCGATCCCTTTCGGGACGCACCCCATCTGCGCCAGCATTCGCAACGTGCCGCCATAGCCGCAGGCGATATCAAGGACGTTGTCTCCCTCGCCCAAGCCGGCCAACGCGATGAGATGACGCGTCATCGCCGCCGAGGCCTCAGCGACGGTTTCCTCGCCGGTATCGTAGCGGCCGATATGGATGTCCGCGCCGCCCCAATAGAGGCGATAAAAATCCGCGACATCCGGGTTGTCGTAATATGCCGCTGACGCTGACGCGTTGGTTTCAGAGCCACTCATCCTGACCTCCCCTGTGCTGGTGAAGCGGTCAGGATACGCCGGTCCACAGGGAATGCACCACTGAAGATGTCCGCGGTGCGCGCGCCGGATGCGGTCACTCGATCGACCCGCTACTCAAGCTGTCTGGATCGCGCTACGCCATACTGGCGCGGCGGCCGTAACGGCTCAGATGTTCTGCGCAGCGTCCTTGATCGCCTGGCGGATGCGGATGTATGTCGCACAGCGGCACAGGTTGCCAGACATGCGCCCGTCGATATCCGCATCATTCGGCTCGGGCACCTCGCGCAGCAGCGCAATAGCAGACATGATTTGCCCAGATTGACAATATCCGCACTGCGGCACGTCAATCGCCTGCCACGCCGTCCGGATCGCGTCAGCCTCTGGGCCTTCCACGGCTTCGATCGTTGTCACTTCAGCGCCGTTGAGCGTCTCCACCGGCGTGACGCAAGACGGGCGCGGCGCGCCATCGACATGCACCATGCACGCGCCGCACTGGGCGATCCCGCAGCCGTATTTGGTGCCGGTCAGGCCCAGCCGGTCGCGCAGCACCCACAGGAGCGGCATGCCCTCGGGAACGTCGAGGTCGTGTTCGGTGCCGTTCACGGTCAGTTTGATGTTCATGGCTTGCTCCCCTTAACTCTGGCGTCCGGAAGGCTTCGGCAGGCGGTCGCCGCTTGCTGGCGTGAAGATCGGCAGGCGGCGGATGCGCGTGCCCGTCGCGGCGAAAATGGCGTTGGTCAGCGCCGGCGCGGCCGGCGGGGTCGGCGGCTCGCCCACGCCGCCGGGCGGGGCGTCGGATTCGACGATATGTGTCTCCATCTCGCGCGGCGCCTCATCGATGCGCATGATGCGCCAGCCCGGGAAGTTGCCCTGCTGGATGACGCCGTTCCTAGCCGTGATCTCGCCATAAAGCGCATTCGAGAGACCGTAGAGCGTACCGCCCTCGATTTGCGCGGCGGTGTGGCGTGTGTTCACGACCGTGCCGGCATCGAGGACCGACCAGACTTTGGGAATGCGCAGACGTCCTTCGCCGTCGACCTCGACCTCAACGACCGTCGCAGCATAGGTCAGGAACGACCGGTGCGCGGCGATGCCGAGACCCCGGCCTTCTGGCAGCGAATGGCCCCAGCCGGCCATGTCCGCGGCGATCTCAATCACATTCGCCAACCGGCCCGTGTCGATGGGGTATTCCTCCATCGGGTCGCCGTAGTTGTCGTATTGCGCGCCTTCCTTGCGTGGATCGATAATGCGCGGCGGGCCGATCAACTCCAGCAGGTAATCTTTCGGGTCGCGGCTGGCCGCGTGCGCCAGCTCGTCGGCGAAACTCTGGATGGCGAAGGCGTGATAGATGTTCGAGACCGCGCGCAGCCATCCGATGCGCACCTTCGCCGGGGCATCGCCGGTTTCGAGCTGAAGGTGGGGCATCGCAAACGGGTTATCCGTCGCGCCTAGGCGCAGTTCGCCCCAGGACGGCGTCTCCACGCCAGCCTGAAAGGTCGAGGGGATCGGCGGGAAAACGGTGCGATGCAGGAATGCGGTGCAGCGCCCGTCGGCGTCCAGACCGCCTTCCATGTGCTGCGCACTGACCGAGTGGAAGTAGCCGTGCTTGATGTCGTCCTCGCGGGTCCAGGCGACCTTGACCGGCCGGCCGACCTCGCGCGCGATCAGTGCGGCTTCGACGATGAAGTCCGGCTTCGACTTGCGCCCGAACGCGCCGCCCAGCCAGGTGACGTTGATGGTGACGTTCTCTTCCGGCACGCCCGTCGCGGCCGCCACTTGTGAGCGCGCCGTTTGCGGTGCCTGCACGCAGGCCCAGCACTCGACCCTGTCGCCATCCCAGCGCGCTGTCGCCGCCGGTGGCTCCATCGGCGATTGCGAGAAGTGAGGGACGTAATAATCTGCCGCGACCCGCTTTTCAGCCTTCTCCAGCGCGCTGTAGACGTCACCCCGGGTGCGCCGGACCTGACCTTGCTGCTGCGCGGTTTCGACCAGCGCCTTTTCGAAAGCGTCGGAATCGTAGTCCGCGTTCGGCCCGGCATCCCACGCGATCTCAAGCGCCTGAGCACCCTGCATGGCGGCCCAGGTGTCTTTGGCGACGACGGCGACACCGCCAAGCGGTTTGAACCCGGCTGGCGGCTCCAGCGCCGGCATCTCCACTGTCTGCACGACGCCAGCCACCTCCGTCGCCTTCGACGCATCAAAGCTCGTGACTTTACCGAAGACCTGCGGTGGCCGCACGATCACCGCGACGAGCATATTTGGCAACTGGACATCCATCCCGAAGGTGCCTTCGCCCTTCACGATCTTTGGAACCGTCAGCGATGGCACCGGCTTTCCAATATAGCGCCATTCTTCGCGCGCTTTCAGGCTGACATCGTCCTCGCCCGGCAGCGGGAGAGCCGCGGCGGCCTCAGCAAGTTCGCCATACGCGAGTTCACGGCCGTCTGGCCCCTTCACGACGTTTTGAACGCCGCGGCATGCGGCGGGGTCGACCTCCCAGCGTTCGGCGGCCGCGCGCTCTAGCATGGTGCGCATTGCCGCGCCGGCTATCCGCAAACGATGCAGGTTCCGACGCACAGACCGGGAGCCGTCAGTGTTCTGGCTGCCGTATTTCGGATGGCCGATCGCTTGGACGATCTCAACACGGTTCCAGTCAGCCTCAAGCTCGTCAGCCAGAATTTGCGCGATCGAGGTCCAGACCTGCTGGCCCATTTCCGAGCGATGACAGGTCATCTTGACCGTGCCGTCCCGCTCGATGGCGATGAACAGCGATGGCGTGGCGTCACCGCCGCGCACAGTTTCCAATCCCCCAGCGGTGGCATCTGCCAGCGCATGGCCGCCCTTCATGGCCAGGCCGATTACAAGAGCGCCCGCGCCTGCGCCCGCAACGAAGCCGCGCCGGCTCACATTAAACAGATGTGACGTGCCCGCGCCGCGCGGCGCCAGAGCGTCGTCGCCGAATTCGGTCATGAACATGACTTGCTCCTCAGTTTGCTAAGCATTGCTAACCACGCTTATCGGGCAACGCGCTGTGCCGATAATCACCGCTGATGGCATAAGACGCAAAGATATAGATGAAGCGTGACCATGCGAAGACGATACCGGAGTGACCGCTAAATTGTGATCTGCCGAGGTGCATCGACTTGCAGGGCATCCGGGCAGGCCCATTGCTGCGTTGCGCATGTCCGGTTCCATCGGCACAATTTTCGTGAGCCGACGCGCAACGGCCATATCATTCGCGCGCGCAAGCGACTATTCTCGTCGCACGATGAGTTCTGGCGGGTCTAAGCGCGACGATGGGGGGTGTGGCGATGAAAGACTGTGCTGGTTGGGTTGGCACGTCGCGTCGATACTGGCTAATCATGTCATTGGCGTTGGTGGCTTGGATCGTTCAGATCTCCGGAGCCACTGAAGTCAGTGCCCAAGACGAGGCGCAGGCGGCAGTTGGGCCGCCATTTTCCATCGGGCTGCTGGTCGATTCCGATATTGGGCGATGCTACGACCGCGGAAACGTTGCGGCCATCGAACGGCTGGTGGGTCTGGAGGAGGCGAAGATCAACGCGCGCGGCGGGGTCCACGGCCGGCGGGTTGAGATTACCATACTGGACGGACGGCTGGACGCCGACCAGACGATCGAAAACGTGCGCAAGACGTTGGAGCTGCCGGATCTCCTGGCGATGATCGGGCTGTCGAGTGCGACCCGGGGCCAAATGGTCTTCGCCGCCCTGGGAGATCAGCTCCGGGACTCGGGTGTTCCCTTTATCTCGCATATTTCCGTTTCCGAGGTCTTCGCGGACTACCCGAACGTGTTTTCGACCCAACCGTCTCAGGAGGAAGAGCGCGTGCCCGTCATGGCCGCGTTCGTCGAGGAGATGGGGTTTCGCTCGGTCGGCTTCGTCGGCCGTAGAGGCGTCACGTTCATCCAAGCGATCGGCAATAACCTGAAGCTCAGCAACATTGCTGACCGGCTCATAGCCGACCATCGCATTCCGCGAGCAGCGGACAGCGGGGCGCAGCTCGATTCACAAGCTCTCGACGCCGCCATTGCAGACTTGAAGGCGAAACAGGCGGACTTCGTGATTATGGCGGTCGGCACGATTACGTCAGATGACGTCCTTGAAGCATTCGCCGCGGCTGAATTCACGCCAGCGATCATGCTGGTTGGCGACATATCGCGCGTGGCCGATGATCTATCAGGCACTTACCCGAACGCAATTTATCAACTCGATTGGGGCAACGTGCCGGAGGTGGACCAGGACTCAGTGCGCAAGGTCGTAACGCGGAGCAATCCCGAAGAATGGCTCTTCGAGGGTGAGAAGCTGTCTGATGCGCCCGGCTGGCAGGAGGGTACCTGCGACCCGGACTACCAGCCAGATCCATTTTCGCAGACGAACCTGGAGGCGGTGGGATACGGGGCCCAATTCGCCGATATGGTCGCCCTCGTGACCGAAGCCGCCAACCGGGCGGGGAGCCGGGCAGATTTGGGTGCAAGGCGCGACGCCATTCTCCGAGCCCTCGGTGAGACCTATGCATCCGGCAAGGGCGCGTTTCACGGTCGCTTTGAAAACTGGTCATTCTTCCCGGCTGTGCGAACCCGCGCGCAGACCCCGTTTATCATCATCTTGCCGCACACGCTCGGCCGGACCCAGCTCGCGCCTATCCAGTTCGTGCGAACCCGGGCAGGAACGCTGAGCCCAATCGACACACTCTATCTGGACGTGGACATGCTCCGTACCTACGCGATCGACAACAACGAGCGATCGTTCTATGCGGATTTCTTCTTGTCCATTCGCGCCTCGGACCGCCTCGGACTTGATGATCTGAAATTCACGAACGCATTTATCGACCCGCGCACCAACGGGCCGCACCTTACCATCGAAACGATTTATGGCGGCGGGCCGACGGACGCCTACCCTGAGAGCATGCGCATTTACCGAATTTCCGGACGTTTCCGGTTCAACCCGGATTTCGCCAATTACCCTTTTGATGCCCAGCGGTTCTCGATCGATATCCAGCCCCGCAGCGGCGACAAGCAGTTCATCATCCAACCACCGCCGCTTATGCTGCGTGATCCGGCGCTCACTGTCGAAAACTGGGACCTGGCGGGCCAATACGTGTCTTATGATCACCAGTTCGTGCCCGTGGTGGACGCCTTCACCCATGAGCCCAGTATCGTGCCGTTCTATGAGACCCGGTTCGTCTGGCAGATGACGCGCGAGACTACGGACTACTACCTGCGCGTGCTGGTGCCGTTGATGTTCATTCTCATCGTTGCGTATCTGTCGGTTTTCATTCCTCAGTCGCATCTTGAAGCGATCATTACCTTGCAAGTCACAGCGCTGCTCGCAGCGGTCGCGCTCTATCTGTCGTTGCCGCAAGTCGACTCAGACACTGCGACTGTTTCCGACCGAATATTTGTGCTCGACTACATGATGGTCAGCTTGATGATTTTCATATCAATACTCAGAATAAACGTGCGAGCGCATAAATGGCGGTTCCTAAACGGCGCCCTTGTGGTAACCCACGCGGTTTTGATACCTGTGCTCGTGGTGGTCTCTGCGGCTCTGATCCTGGACGCCTTGCCTATCGAGACCGTGCAAGAGTTCGCCTCCTGGGATTATTGGCGCACACTAGTTGGTATTGCTTGAGGGCTGCAGACCTTATTATCATCGAGGGGAACGCACGCCGGCTGGGTCGCTCATTTAGCTTGGCTGGGTGTTCTGTTTTCACCGGCTGCGGGCTGGACCCCGGAGGCAATGGCGGAGAGGGAG
>CAYXPZ010000042.1:0-21053 GCA_964466965.1 uncultured Hyphomicrobiaceae bacterium | reverse complement strand
GCGCGTGCGGCCTGCTCCTCGCGACGGCGTTCGGCCTGATCGCGCTTGTCCTTCCACGTCGCGCGCTCCTCGGCCCAGCCTTTCACCTGCGCAGAATCCGGCGGCGTCATCGCGGCAAGCTCGTCTGGCGATCCGGACCACGGCGCCAACGCTACGAACGCGTCATCGCGCTTGGCTTCGGCGCTGGCCACCGCGTCTTCCAGATCGGCAGTGTCCTGCGCTGCCCGTGCGTCGCGCGCCGCCACCCGCAGTTGATGCAGACCGGCAGGGTCGACCGGCTCACCCAGCGCCTTCAGGCCCTCTTCCAATTCCGCCAATGCATCACGCACCCTGTCTGCTTCATCCTTGGCGGTTTGGAGCGCCGTCATCACGCCGTCATGCGCGCGGATCATATCGTCAAGCTGGCCGGCTAGCGGCGCGGGTAGCAGCAGCGCGCGCGGATCGCCCGCCGGATCGACACCCAGCTTCTCCAACGTCGCGCCGATGCGCCCCCGCGCGGTAGCAAGGTCTGCTTCGGCGGCCGGAAGGTTGTCCTGCGCCTGGTGGAAGCGATCTTCCAGCCGGGTCAGCCGCTCGATGCGTTCAGCCTCGGCTAAAAGGGCCTCATCCGGGGCGAGTGCGTCGCGCTCCTCGCACAGCCGCGCGCGATCCCTTTCGGCCTGTTCAATGTCGCGGCGCAGCTGCGAAGCCTGCTCGTCAAGGTCGTGGATTCGCGCTGCTGTGCGCTCGTCAATGTCTGGCGTATCAACGAGCGGCGCCAAGTCGTCGCGCGCGATGCGCAGCTTCGACCAGTCGCGCATCGCGCCCTGCCAGCGCTTGATTCGCTCCAGACGCGTCTTGACAGAGCCTGCATGGCGTCTTGCAGTCTCGTACGCCCGGCTCGCCTCCTTGAAGCCCTCGATCAACTGGCGGTATTGCGGCGCGCTGACAGTAACGGCCTTCAGCTGGGCATCCACGCTGTCGAGTTCGTCGCGCAACTGTTTCAGGCGGTGCTTGCGGCCGCGCGGCTTGAAGACATTTTCGGCTTCGCTGCGTACCTCCTCCAGCTTTGCGCTGATTGACGACAGACCGGAGGTCGCGGCGAACAACGCTTCACCCAACCGTCCCCGACTGCGATGCAGCTCTTCGCCGCCTTTCTTGAGTGTTTCGCTGTCCAGTGAGAACATCAGTTCGAACGTGTCCCGGTCCATGCCGCCAAGCGCAGCATCAAGCATCGCTTGGTTGGCGGGGCGACCATCCTGCGACAGTAGGCTTGCCTTATCTTTCTTGACACGCCGCCATTCCACGTCCTGTCCTTGTATTTCAAGAAATCCGCCGATTTCCAAAGCCCGTTGATCGTGAAATTCGGGATATTTCCGCGTCCGCTCTATGCCAAAGAGAAAATCGTTAATTGCGAGCCTCAATGTGGATTTGCCGGCTTCGTTTGGCCCATAGATGATGTGTAGGTCGGGCCCACTATTTGTGCGGCCGAATTCAAGTGAGTTCCCAGTAAAAATTCCGAAGCGGGTGAGATCGAGCCGGCTCAGACGCATTATGGCTCCTCCGCGCCGCGCAGCCGGGAGATGACGTCGCGCGCGCCCTCTTCGATAAGTTCTGCGGCCCAGGCGCGCCGTGCGTCTTCCTCGTCCGGAAAGCTCTTGCGAAGTTCGGCGGGCAGCGCGCGTCGCAGGGTATCCGCGGCAGCCAGCGTCTGCTCGGCAACCTCGGTCGGTAAAGCGTCGGCGCTCATCAGACCTTCAAGCTCGGCAAGCGGGCCGGTCTCGGCGTGTTGTGACCGCGCGAAAGCGTATCTCACGCTGTCGATGAGCGTACCGCCGACGCTCTCTGCAGCTTGTTGCGCCTCGCCGAGAGTGAGATCCTGATCGCGGCGCAGCCGGCCGGCCAGCGGCGTGTCCCCGTTCAGCATCAGCCGGGCGACCAGCCAGGGCGCGTCGGCAGTGTTGCGCACCTCCCTGAGCGCCAGCTCCATGGCCTTCGCCACATCGGCTCTCGCTTCGGCGCCAGTCAAGTCAACGTGAATGCGCTCGAACTGAGCGACCGCTGTCGGTATGTCCTCGATTTCTATCGCGCCGTTATTGTCAATGCTCACGAGCGTTGCCGATTTCGGCCCGTCCTCCCCAACATCGCGGCCTTGGGGGATGCCCGGCATGACCACCCACGGCTTTTCGCAGTGTACGCGCCGCTTATGTACGTGGCCCAGCGCCCAATAGTCATAGCCGTGACCGCGCAGATCAGCGAGGCTGCAGGGCGCGTAGACGTCGTGGCCTTCCGCGCCGGTTAGGCTGGTATGGAGCAGGCCGATATTGGCCATGCCCGGCACCGGCGCAGGATAGCGCGGCACCAGATTGTCGGGGAGATGCGGCGATGCAAAGCTGACACCGTGGACGGCCACACCCGCCTCGCGAATCTGCACGGTGCCCCCCTCAGCCGGGAAGACATGAACGTTCTCAGGCAAGCTCAACTCGCGCGTCAGTACGGACTCGGCGTCGTGGTTGCCCCGGATGATGAACACGCGGATGCCAGCTTCGCCGAGCCTGCGCATCTGGCGGCCGAAGAACAGGGCAGCGCTCATATCGCCAATGTCGCGGTCGTAGAGATCGCCGGCGATCACCAAGGCATCAAGTTGCTGCTGTACACAAGTGTCGACCAGATCACTGAACGCTTTGCGTGTCGCGGTCTGGATCTGCGCGCTCAGCGCGGCATCGCGCAGCGCCAGCGTTTTCAACGGCGAGTCGAGATGAATGTCAGCAGTGTGCAGAAAACGAAAAGCCATCGCTGCGTTGGTGGCAGGAATCGTCCGCGACGTCTAGGGGTCCTGATGATTCAGACATTTGCTTGCACAGGTGCTGCGACGGGAGGCAAATGTCTGAATCGGTCCACTAGAAACTTACCCAAATCTCGTGGAGCTTTTGAATTTGACATTTGATCGAGAGCCCAGCCGCACTGGGGACTCAAATGTCAAATTCGCTCCACTAGCGCGCCTGCTGCTCTAAACCTGTCTCTGTGGATGGGGGTCAGCGGATGCTCTGCCCCGGCCGCTGGCCGTTGCGCTGAGCGTTTCTCAAACCTTAGGCGCCCCGGGAAACGGAAACCGCGCCTTGATCCGCTCAAGCAGTTCGTCCCGGCAACGGCGGTAACCCCCCATGATCTGCTCGCGGTTGCCGCCGCCCAGAGTCGGGTCCAGGGTTGGCCAATACTCGACTTCGACCGCCATCGTGCGTGTCATTTCGAGCGCCTGATGGTGCGCCTCTGGCGTGAGAGAGATGACGACGTCGAAAGACGTATCGAACAGATCGGTGATGGTGTGCGGACGGTGCCCGGCGATGTCCAGCCCGATCTCCTCCATCGCGGCGATGGCGAACGGGTCCGGCTCGCCCGCGCGCACGCCGGCGGACTCGACGTAAACCCGGCTGCGCGCCAGATGCCTGAACAGCGCCGCGGCCATTGGCGAGCGCACGGCGTTCATATTGCAGGCGAACAAGACAGCACCGGGCAAATCCGGCATGGGGTTGGGCTGTTTGTCGGACGGCGGCGGGGCATCCAAAAGATCACCCCCTCCAATGGAGCGCGCAGATCAGGGTAAAAAGCCGCCGGGCCGTGTCAAAGTCGACGCTGATCTTGCCAGTCAGCCGCTGCTGCAAGAGCTGAGTGCCTTCGTTGTGAAGCCCCCGCCGGCCCATATCAAGCGCTTCGATACGGCTTGGCGGCTCGGTCTTGATGGCGGCGTAATAGCTCTCGCAGACGAGGAAATAGTCTTTTATTAGTTTTCGAAATGGCGACAACGACAACAGGAACGTCATGGCATGCGCGCCGTCTTCATGCGCAACGTGGAACGCCAGCCGATTCTCCACGATTTCCAGATGCAGGCGGTATGGGCCTTCGCTGCCATCTTCGAGCTGAAAGGTGTTTTCCTCCAGCAGATCGAAGATCGCGACTTTACGTTCGTGTTGGACTTCCGGCGAATTGTGGCTGATGGACTGCTCATCCAGCGTGATGTCGATGAGCCGATCGCGGCGTCCAGGCGTCTCGGGGTCGTCTGTCATCGGCTCGTCCGGCTCAATGTTGCGCGCCTGTTAGCTGCTCAGGCGGGTTGCAATCGAGCGCGCATGGGCGTCGAGCCCTTCCGTCTCCGCCAGCGTCATCGCCGCCGGACCGAGAGTGCGCAGGGCGTCCGCGCTCAGGCGCAGGATAGACGAGCGTTTCATGAAGTCCAGAACGCTGAGGCCCGATGAAAACCGCGCGGTGCGCGAGGTCGGTAGCACATGGTTGGGCCCAGCGACGTAATCGCCCACGGCTTCAGGGGTGTATTGGCCTAGGAAGATCGCGCCGGCATTACGGATGTTGGCGAGCAGCGCCTCGGGGTCGGCGGTGGCGAGTTCCAGGTGTTCCGGCGCGAGCCGGTCCACGAGCGCGGCCGCTTGCGCGAGATCGGCAACCGTGATGATCGCGCCAAACCGCTCCCAGCTCGCCCCGGCGATGTTGCCCCGCGGCAGTGTGGCGAGTTGCTTGTCAACTTCGCGTGCGACGGATGCGCCGAATGCGCTGTCGTCGGTGATCAGGATGGACTGAGCGTTGGCGTCATGCTCCGCCTGCGCCAGCAGGTCGGCGGCAATCCAGTCAGGCCGGTTGTTGCTGTCCGCGACAATCAGCACCTCGCTCGGCCCGGCGATCGAGTCAATCCCGACCATCCCGAATACCTGACGCTTGGCTTCGGCCACATAGGCGTTGCCCGGCCCGACGATCTTCGCGACTGGCTGAACCGTCTCCGTGCCGAAAGCAAGCGCGGCAACGGCCTGTGCACCGCCAATGCGGTAGACCTCGTCCACGCCTGCGAGACGCGCGGCAGCAAACACAAGCGGGTTCATCTCGCCGCGCGGTGTGGGGACGACCATTGCGAGCCGCTCGACGCCCGCGACCTTGGCGGGCACCGCATTCATCAGCACCGAGCTGGGATAGCTGGCTTGGCCGCCCGGTACGTAAAGCCCGGCCGCGTCCACCGCTGTCCATTTATGGCCGAGCTCGGCGCCCTGTTCATCCGTATAACGATCATCTGCAGGCAATTGGCGGCGGTGATAAGCCTCGATCCGTTCGCGGGCAAGCCGGAGCGCATCCATCGTCTCCGGCGCAACCTTGGCCACAGCCGCGTCGATGTCCTCAGCCGTGACGCGGAAGCCGGCAAGGCTCAGATCAAGCTCGTCAAAGCGAAGGGTAAGGTCCCTCAATGCCGCGTCGCCCCGCGCGCGCACGTCCTGAATAATTTGGGCGACGGTCTGGGCGACATTGGTTTCCTCCTCGCCGCGCGCTGCGACCAGCGCATCGAGCTGCCCGGCGAAACCCGCGTCAGCGCTGTCAAGGATATAGGGCATCAGGGTTCTTTCAGGTTGTAGGATTAGTCAGAAGGCTCCGACGGGGTCGGTGCATCGCCAATATCGTGTTGCGGCTTGTTGCGCGCACGCCAAGCTGCGCTCAGGTCCCGCAGTTCCGCCTCTATGCACTCGACTGTCAGCCGGATCGCGGCATCGCCGGCGAAAATGAGCAAGATTTCACCGCTCGGCGGGTCAGTTTGCTGAAACTGGATCGTCAGCAGTTCAAACACGCCGTCGTTCCGGCGTCTGTCGATATTTTGAATCTTCGCGTCGAGCACACGGTCAAAGCGCAGCGCCGACTGCCGCCGTTGATAGCGCCCGCGCCCACCGCCGCCGCGCTCGGCGTCGACCCAATCGAAGCGGTTGAGGATCGCCGCAAAGCGCTGTTGCTGCGGCAGATACGTCATCGCCTGCACCGGCATGATCGCATCTTGCAGATGCGCAGAAATCACTGCGAGATCTTCTTCATCAAGCGCATGAAGCTTCAGTGCCGTCATGGATCAGCCCTGTCGCGCGGACCTTCAGGATGGAGTTGTCAACGCGCTGGACGGCTGCGCAATCAGCGCGCCACGTCATAAGTCTGCCAATTTGCCGGAAATCCACGCGGGGCTCAAGCGGATAGCCGCTCGATCTGTGCGCCGCAATCGCCCAGTTTGCGCTCCAGCTCTTCAAAGCCGCGATCCAGATGATAAACGCGATTGATCTCCGTGTCCCCTTCTGCGATCAACCCGGCGATCACCAGCGACACCGAAGCGCGCAGGTCGGTTGCCATGACCTCTGCGCCGCGCAGCTCCTTGACGCCATGAACGGTGGCCGTATCGCCGTCGAGGTCAATGCGTGCCCCAAGCCGCGCCAGTTCCTGAACATGCATGAAGCGGTTTTCAAAGATCGTCTCGCGGATATGCGAGGTCCCGTCGGCGATGCACATCAGAGCGATCAGTTGCGCCTGCATATCGGTCGGGAAGCCAGGAAACGGCTGGGTCTCAACATCGACCGGGGCAAGCCCTGAACCGTTGCGCGAAATGCGCACGCCAGCGTTTGTGACGGTCACGTCAACGCCCGCATCACGCAAGACATCGATGGGCGCTTCCATGAGATCGGCGCGCGCGCCCTCCAGCATGACTTCGCCGCCGGTCGCAGCTGCCGCCATCGCATATGTGCCCGACTCTATCCGATCCGGGAGCACGGTATGCACCGCGCCTTCAAGGTAGTGCGCGCCCTGAACATGCAGCGTTGATGTGCCTATCCCCTCGATTTGCGCGCCCATTTTCGTCAGGCAGGTCGCGACATCGCCCACTTCTGGCTCCAATGCCGCGTTTTCGATCACCGTTTCGCCATTCGCCAGCGTCGCGGCCATCAGCACGTTTTGGGTTGCGCCGACAGAGACTTTCGGGAAGCGGACCCGTCCGCCACTAAGCCCGCCGGGGGCTTTCGCCACCACATAACCGCCATCGAGTTCGATCTGCGCGCCCAGCGCTTCGAGGCCCGTCAGGTGCAGGTCCACCGGCCGCGTGCCGATAGCGCAGCCGCCGGGCAGAGAAACCCGCGCCTGGCCGCAGCGCGCAAGAAGCGGGCCAAGCACCCAGAAGCTAGCACGCATGCGGCGCACCATGTCATAAGGCGCGGTGGTGTCTACGATATCGCGCGCGGTCAGATGCATCGTGTCGCCCTGCTGCGGGGCGCCGTTCGCGCGCTTGCCATCGAGCGCGGAATCGACGCCGTGATTGCGCAGGATGCGCGCCAGATTGGCGACATCTGCAAGGTTCGGGACGTTCTTGAGCGTGAGTGTGTCAGAGGTCAGCAGGCTGGCGATCATAAGCGGCAGGGTGGCATTCTTAGCGCCGCTGATCGGGATCGAGCCATTGAGCCGGGCGCCGCCGGTCACGCGAATCTTGTCCATTGTCTCTCGCCGGGTTGCGTTGTGCCCCAGTTCGGTGGTTTCCCCACCGATTTCACTGTTGACTCAAGGTTTAGCGGACCCGGCAGGCGGGTGCAAGCAAGCGGGCCGAGAACGCTCAGCCCAGCCTTTGCGCATGCCAGGCGATATGATCGGCCATGAAGGTCGAGATGAAATAATAGGAGTGATCGAAACCGTCATGGCGGCGCAGCGTGAGCGGGATCGAGCCGGAAGCGCAGGCTTCTTCCAGCAGCTCCGGGCGAAGCTGCTCGGCAAGGAACACGTCCGCTTCGCCCTGATCGACGAGGATCTCGCCTGCTCTGTTGCCGTCTTCGATAAGAGCAACGGCATCGTATTTCCGCCAGGCGTCCTGATCCGTGCCGAGATAGGAGGCGAATGCCTTTTCGCCCCACGGGACACGCGCGGGTGCGACGATCGGGGCGAAGGCGGATACTGTACGGAATGTCTCCGGGAGCCGTAGCGCAGCAACGAGAGCCCCGTGACCGCCCATCGAATGACCGAAGATCCCGGCGCGGTCCAGATCAGCCGGAAATTCGGCTCCGATGACGGCCGGCAGTTCTTCGCTGATGTATCGCCACATGCGATAATGCTGGGCCCAGGGCGCTTCGGTGGCATCGACATAAAACCCCGCGCCCTTGCCAAGATCGTAGGCCTCGTCATCTGCGACGTCATCGCCGCGCGGGCTGGTGTCGGGGCAGATCACGATCACGCCATGCTCGCTGGCGGGCCGGCGGTATTCGCCCTTTTCCATCACGTTGGCATGCGTGCAGGTCAGGCCGGAAAGATAGAATAGCACCGGGGCGTATGCCCCATTCGCGCTATCGGGTACATAGGCCGCGAAGGTCATTGGCGTGCCCGTGCTCTGCGATTGGTGCTGGCAGATATACTGCGTGCCGGCAAAGCTGCGGTGTTCGCCGATGGTCTCCATGACAGGCCCCTTCGCGGCTCTTGGGATCTAGAATGTGACGACGCTGCGGATGCCCTCGCCGTGATGCATGGCGTCGAAACCCTTGTTGATGTCGTCGAGCGGCATGCACTGAGTAATCATCGGGTCGATGTCGATCTTCCCGTCCATGTACCAGTCTACGATCTTCGGCACGTCCGTACGCCCGCGCGCACCGCCGAAGGCCGTGCCCCTCCAGACCCGTCCTGTAACGAGCTGGAACGGGCGCGTGGAAATCTCAGCGCCGGCCGGTGCGACGCCAATGATGATGCTCTCGCCCCAGCCCTTATGCGCCGATTCGAGCGCGGCGCGCATCACATCGACATTTCCGGTGCAGTCAAAGGTGTAGTCGCCACCGCCGCCGGTGAGGTTGACCAGGTAGGGTACGAGATCGCCTTCGACCTCCTTCGGGTTGACGAAATGGGTCATGCCGAAGCGCTCGCCCCACGCCTTCTTGGCCGAGTTGACGTCCACGCCGACGATCATGTTCGCCCCGACCATCCGCAGGCCCTGAATCACGTTCAGGCCGATACCGCCCAGGCCGAAGACGATGCAGTTCGCACCCGGCTCGACCTTCGCCGTGTTGATGACCGCGCCGATGCCCGTGGTGACGCCGCAGCCGATGTAGCAGACCTTGTCGAACGGCGCGTCTTCCCGGATTTTCGCGACCGCAATCTCGGGCAGGACCGTGTAATTGGAAAAGGTTGATGTGCCCATGTAATGGTGCAGCGGCTTGCCATCGAGCGAGAAGCGCGAGGTGCCGTCGGGCATCAGCCCCTGCCCCTGGGTCGAGCGGATTTTCTGGCACAGGTTGGTCTTGGGGTTCAGGCAGTATTCGCACTCGCGGCATTCCGGCGTGTAGAGCGGGATGACATGATCACCCTTCTTCAGACTGGTTACGCCCGGGCCGGTATCGACCACAATGCCCGCGCCTTCATGGCCGAGGATCGCCGGGAACAGCCCTTCTGGGTCCGCGCCCGAGCGGGTGAACTCGTCGGTGTGGCAGATGCCCGTCGCGTGAACTTCGACCAGCACCTCGCCCTCGCGCGGGCCTTCAAGCTGGACGGTCGTGACTTCGAGCGGCTTGCCCGCTTCCATTGCGACAGCAGCGCGAACATCCATGACGTTTCCTCCTCCGGTTTGACCGCGTTTTTTGGTTTAGCCCGTGCGATGGGCGGCGGCCGTCCTGCGAGCGACGTCTGAGGGCGTGAATCACGCCGCACTATCGCCGGCCCCCAGCTTGCCGTGGCAGTGCTTGTATTTCTTGCCCGAACCGCAGGGGCACTGCGCGTTGCGCGAAACCTTGCCCCATGTTGCGGGATCATTGGGATCGAGCGCCACGCCCGCCGGTTTGTTGCGCATTGGCTGGGCGCGTGTGCCGCCATCTCCACGTTTGCCGCGCGCCGGAGCGCCGGCGCCTTCTAGCGCCATTTCCGGCTCCCGCTCGAACTCGTCCTCGCCGGTAAGCGGATCAAGGTGGTGAGCGCTCATCTCGGGCAATTCCGCCATTTCCAGAGCCTGTTCGGACCGCGCGGAGTCTACGTTGACATGCATAAGATGTCCGGTCACTTGCTCGCGCAGGTTTGCCAGCATGGTCTCGAACAACTCGAACCCTTCGGTCTTGTATTCATTGAGTGGATCGCGCTGCCCGAAGCCGCGCAGGCCGATGACTTGGCGCAGATGCTCAAGCGTGACCAGATGTTCGCGCCACATGTTGTCGAGCGTCTGCAGCAACACCGCCTTCTCTACATGCCGCATCATCTCCGGCCCGACTTCGGCGTCCTTTTTCGCCGCAGCCGAGTCCGCCTCGTTCATGAGCCGGTCGCGAACTTCCTCGTCGGCGATGCCTTCTTCTGCCGCCCAATCCGAAACTGGCAGGGCGAGTCCGAAAATGCGCTTGACCTCTTCTTCAAGCCCCTCGACATCCCACTGCTCGGGATAGGCTTTTTCCGGAATGTGTTTGGCGACGAGATCATCGATGACCTGATGACGCATGTCGCGCACAGTCTCGCTGAGGTCGTCCTCCTGCATCAGCTCGATGCGCTGCTCAAAGACAACCTTGCGCTGGTCGTTCATCACGTCGTCGTATTTGAGGATGTTCTTGCGCGCATCGAAGTTGCGCGCCTCAACCTTGGACTGCGCGCGCTCCAGCGCCTTGTTGATCCAAGGATGGACAATCGCTTCGCCACGTTCGAGGCCGAGCTTCTGTAGCATCCCGTCCATTCGGTCGGAGCCGAAAATCCGCATCAGATCGTCTTCCAGCGACAGATAGAACTTCGATGCGCCGGGATCGCCCTGACGGCCCGAACGACCGCGCAGCTGATTGTCGATCCGCCGGGACTCATGACGCTCCGTGCCGATGACGTAAAGGCCGCCCGCTTCCAGCGCCTTTTGTTTCTTCTCCTCAACATCGGAGAAGATTTTCTGGCGCTGCGCTTCGATCTGTTCTTCGCTCGGCTCCTTGCCCTTCTCGCGCTGCTCGTTGAGCCACATCTGCAGCCGCATGTCCGGGTTACCGCCAAGCTGAATGTCGGTGCCGCGGCCTGCCATATTCGTCGCAATCGTGATGGCGCCGGGAACGCCGGCCTGCGCGATAATATAGGCTTCCTGCTCGTGGTAGCGCGCGTTGAGCACTTGATGCGGAATCTTCATTTTCTTCAGCCGCGCGGCCAGCATCTCCGATTTCTCGATCGAGGTCGTGCCAACGAGCATTGGCTGGCCGCGCTCGCGACAGTCCTTGATGTCTTCGATTATCGCGTCGATCTTCTCTTCAAAGGTCCGATAGACCTCGTCGTGCTGGTCATCGCGGATCATCGGCTTGTTGGTCGGCACCTCGGTGACGCCCAGTCCGTAGATATCGGCAAATTCAGCAGCTTCGGTCACGGCTGTGCCGGTCATCCCGCTGAGCTTGTCGTATAGCCGGAAAAAGTTCTGGAAGGTGATCGAGGCGAGTGTCACGTTCTCCGGCTGGATCTTCACGCCTTCCTTGGCCTCCAGCGCCTGGTGCAGACCTTCGGAGTAGCGGCGCCCTTCCATCATGCGCCCGGTGAACTCGTCAATAATGACGACCTGTCCGTTTTTGACGATGTAGTCGCGGTCCCGCAGGAACAGCGTATGAGCTTTCAGCGCCTGATTGACGTGATGCACCAAGCTGACATTCTCGATGTCGTACATCGAGTCGTCCTCCTGGATCAGCCCTTCCTTCTTGAGGAGCTGCTCGACCGACTCGTTGCCTTTCTCGGTCAACACGACCGTGCGCATCTTCTCGTCGAGCTCATAATCGTCATCGCTCAGCTGGGGGATGACGGCGTCGACAGCGGTGTAAAGCTCGGTGCGGTCTTCCACTGGACCGGAGATTATGAGCGGTGTGCGCGCCTCGTCAATCAGGATGGAGTCCACCTCGTCGACGATCGCGAAATAATGCCCGGCCAGCTCCCACGGGCGTCCGCCGAACTGCACCATCTCGGCGGTCGAATATTTCATGTTGTCGCGGAGATAGTCGAAGCCGAACTCATTGTTCGTGCCGTAGGTGACATCGCAGCCATAAGCCTGCATGCGCTGAGCGTCGTCCATGTCGTGGGTGATGCAGCCGACAGTGAGGCCGAGGAATTCATAGATCGCGCTCATCCATTCGGCGTCGCGCTTAGCAAGGTAGTCGTTAACGGTCACCACATGGACGCCGCGTCTGGTCAGCGCATTCAGATAAACCGGCAGGGTTGCCACCAGCGTCTTGCCTTCGCCGGTTTTCATCTCGGCGATGTCGCCTTCGTGCAGCACCATGCCGCCGATGAGCTGCACGTCGAAATGGCGCTGATGCAGCGTGCGTTTGGCCGCCTCGCGTACGGTGGCGAAAGCGGGAACCAGCAAATCGTCCAGCTTTGCCCCGTTTGCGAGCTGGTCGCGGAACTCGTCGGTGCGAGAACGCAGTGCGTCGTCCGAGAGTTCTTCCAGCTCCGGTTCGAGCGCGTTGATTGCCTCAACGCGCGGCCCATACATTTTCAGTTTGCGATCATTCGGTGTTCCGAAAAGTTTACCGGCGATCGCACCCAGAGATACCATGTCTTCAAGCTTTCCTCTTGTCGGCTCGCTGAGCCAGTGGATCACGCAGCTCGACAGCCGGACTGGCTTGTCTCAACACACGCCACCTGTCGGCCGGAAGCCAAATCATCTGTCGGACAGGGCGCGCATGCAAGCTGGCCAGGGTCGGCCTTGCGCAATTCTTCAAGCGCAGCGTCTCTCTCCGATAGCTTGGAAATAAGGGGGCCATTTGTTGCTGTCAATGTACATACCGGGCCGGTCACATTTGGGCGAGTTCGCTTTGCATCGCTTGACGAAACGGATAAAAGGGCGCGGTAAAGCGCAATGTTATCGCGGCGTCGCCTCCCTGGTTGCAGGGAACGGCGCGATCCATCAGAAGTCCCGAGCTGGCGCCCGCGTGTCCGTTGGCCTGGCGATCGACAAACTATCCATTCAACCGAGGTGAAATCCGTGACTAACCGTTCGTTTTTGTTCGTTCTTGTGTCCGCAGTCGCGTGCTTGCTTGTCGCGGCGGCTGTTCCTCCTCATGCAATCGCCCAGGATCAAACCGCCAGCGCGGATCAGAACGCCGACCCGGACGAGGTTGTTGCCCGTGTGGACGGTACGCCGATTACGCGCCGTCAGCTTCGTTTGGCCGAGGACGAACTTGGGCAGGATCTGGCGCAGTTGCCGCCGGAAGCCCGCAACCAACTTGTCCTGCAGTATGTGGTTGAGCTGAATCTGCTGGCCGATGCTGCGCGTCAGGCGGGACTGGATCAAACTGAAGACTATGGTGACCTCGCCCGGTATTACGAGCTGCGCGCCCTGCGCGATATCTTTTTCCAGGAGGAAATCCGCGAGAACGTCACCGACGACTCGGCTAAAGAGCTTTATGACGAGCGCATCGGCAGTGCTGAACCGGAGCCGGAAGTTAAGGCCCGACATATCCTGGTCGAGACCGAAGACGAGGCCAAGGCGATTATCCAGAAGCTGGACGACGGCGCCGACTTCGCGGAACTCGCCAAGCAGGAATCGACGGGGCCAAGCAGCGCCAATGGCGGCGACCTGGGCTTTTTCACCAAAGAGCAGATGGTGACGCCGTTCGCCGAAGCCGCCTTCGCGATGGACAAGGGCGAGATTTCAGATCCGGTGAAGACGCGCTTTGGCTGGCATGTCATCAAGGTTGAAGACAAGCGCGACCGCGAACCACCGAAATTCGCGGACATCAAAGAACGCCTCAAGGCATCGCTTATCCGACAGCGTCTGCAGCAACGCATGGCCGAACTGCGCGATGCCGCGAAAATCGAGATCCTCGATGAGAGCCTTGAACCCGACGCGGACTCGGCCGGCGAGGCCGGAGACGGCAGCAGCGCGCAATGATGAAGATGTCACCCTTCGCGCCGCCGTCACTGCCGGCTCTGCCGCCGATCGAAGGGGCGGTGCTGGCGGTGGCGGAAGCTGGCATACGGTATAAGGGGCGCAAGGATCTGCTGCTGGTGCGCCTCCCGGATGGCGCGGCGGTGAGCGGCGCATTGACAACCTCGCGGACGCCGTCGCCGGCGGTTGCCTGGTGCCGGGAACGGCTCAGCGAGCACAGGCCGGCGCGGGCGCTGGTCGTGAATTCGGGCAACGCCAACGCATTTACAGGTCAGCGCGGGGTCGACGCCGTGTATTTCACGGCGCAGATCGCCGCCGAAACCGAAAGCTGCGCGCCCGAGGATGTGCTGCTGGCCTCGACCGGCGTGATCGGTGAGCCGTTGGACGTGTCGCGGTTTGCCGATGCGCTGCGCGGTCTCAGCGCGGCCGCCCGACCCGATGCTTGGGAAGACGCCGCGCGTGCGATCATGACCACTGACACCTTCCCCAAGCTGGCGACACGCAGCGCCGAGATTGGCGGTGTTGCGGTCATGATCAACGGGATCGCCAAGGGCTCGGGCATGATCGCCCCGAATATGGCGACCATGCTGGCCTTCCTGTTCACCGACGCGCCGCTCTCGCCCGGGGCGCTCGAAACTCTATGCACAGAGACGGTAACGCAGAGCTTCAACCGCATCACGGTGGATAGCGACACTTCAACCAGCGATACGGTGCTGATATTCGCCACGGGCGCGGCGGCCAAGCGCGGCGCGCCGGAAATCAACGATCCTCACGACCCGCGGCTTGAGGATTTCCGCCTGGCGCTGGACGAACTCACACTCGATCTGTCGCATCAGGTGGTCAAGGACGGCGAGGGCTTGACGAAATTCGTGACCGTCCGCGTGGACGGCGCGCACACCGACAAAGACGCGCAGGCCATCGCCTTCTCCATCGCCAATTCGCCGCTGGTCAAAACCGCGCTGGCCGGCGAGGATCCGAACTGGGGCCGCATCGTCATGGCGGTCGGCAAGGCCGGCGTGGAGATCGACCCCGATGAGTTGGCAATCTGGTTCGGCGAAATCCCGGTGGCGGCCGGCGGCGAAGTCCACCCCGATTACCGGGAGCCGGAAGCGGCCGAATACATGAAGCGCGACGAGCTGCTGATCCGCGTTTATGCGGGCCTTGGCGGCGCGGGTGCGGCGACCGTGTGGACCACGGATCTGACCCACGGCTATATCGACATTAACGCCGATTACCGGAGCTGAGCGGGCGCAGCCATGACCACCGCCCCGTCGAAACCGATTAAACTTGTCGTCGCCTGCGCGCTGATCGACGCCGACAACCGCGTGCTGCTGGCCCAACGCCCGGAGGGCCGCAAGATGGCCGGGCTGTGGGAGTTCCCTGGCGGTAAGGTGGAGCCGGGGGAGATCCCGGAGGACGCGCTGATCCGCGAATTAAAGGAGGAACTCGGCATCACAGTGCCGCCGCGCTGCCTTGCGCCGCTGACCTTCGCCAGCCACACCTACGACGACTTCCACTTGCTGATGCCGCTTTACATCTCGCGCACCTGGGAGGGCGAGCCGGAGCCGCTGGAGTTTCAGGCGCTGAAATGGGTGCGCGCGGCGCGGCTGCGGGACTACGAGATGCCCCCGGCGGATTTGCCGCTGATCCCGATCCTGCAGGACTGGCTATAACCCGGTGGCGACTGTTGAGAACTGACTGTAGCGGGGCGCGCGATGAGCGAACCGGAGCTTCCCGATTTCTATAACGACCTCGACCTTAGCTTACGCGCGGCGTGGTCGCTGCTCGGGCGCGGCGCGAAGGACCGCAAGGCGCCGGCGCATACGCCCGTGCTGGCCACATCGGGCGGAGGCCGGCCACAACTGCGCACGGTGGTGCTGCGCGGCTGCGATCGCGACGCGCGGCGGCTGCGCTTTCACACCGACCGGCGCTCGCCCAAGGTCGCGGAGATCGCGGCCGACCCGGCCGGCGCGGTGCTGGTCTATGACCCCAAGCAGAAAATTCAGTTGCGGCTCGACTGCCATCTCAGCGTACACTTTGGCGATGAGCTTGCGCAGGAGGCATGGGCCGCCACGCGCGACTTCAGCCGCATCTGCTATCACGTCATGCAAGGGCCGGGGAAACCGGTTAGTGATCCGCGCGAAGTTCCCTTCTCCAAACAGGAAAGCAACGACGGTGAGGACCATTTCGCCGTCATCTCGGCGCTGGTGACGCGCATGGAGTGGCTCTATCTCGCCTCCCACGGTCACCGCCGCGCGGAATTCTTCTGGCAGGACGGCGACTGGAGGGGCCGCTGGCTCGTCCCGTAATTCAAGCCGTTTGTGGTCCCGTGCGCGGCGCAGACACGGAACACCGCGAACAGAAGGCGATCCGGACCAGCGCAGCACCGCTTCGCGCTCCAGCGCATCCGGGATGACGATCTACAACCTGCTCGGAACCCGCTTCAATAAAGATACCGCTTGCGGATGCCCTTACCGGTCAACAGTTGTGACAGGAGCACCGAGGACGATGTGATGAGAAAGGCGGCGATCAAGAGGCCCAACAGATTTGCCGCGCCGCCGGCCATCCCCTCGAACACGAAATCCCGCGTGCCGATAAATGACGTGTAGAGGTCGATTGCGAAACAGACTACCCACGCCACCTTCAGCAGGATGGTGATCTCGTTGTTCGTCTCGACCCCGCTCCAGATCAGGCGGGTGGCGACCATGAAGCCGACGATGGTGATCGCGGCGATCAGCGCGAAGGCGACACGTCCCCAATCACTTTCGCCCACCACCACATCGTAGAATTCCGCAATGCCATAAAAGCTCGTGAACCCGTCCCACAGGGCGCCAAGAGCGACGACGAAGATGAGCACGCGCATGACCGGACCCCTCGCCCTCTACCTCAGAAGCATCTCGATCGCCGCCAGCGCGACGCCCAAAAGAAACATGCCCCCCACCAACATCTGAACGGCGTTCTCCGAGAGAAAGCGCCGCCTGCGGGGTTCCCGTTCAAGCTTTCGCTGATGCGAAGGCCGCCCGCGCAGATGCGCGAGAAACGCCCGCCGCTCCTGCCCAGCGAAAACCACGGCCTCGGCGATGATCCGCTCGCGCGCCAGGCCGGTATCGGCTTCGATGTCGTCGAGTGCGCACTGCACGGTCTCCGCGCGCAGCGCATCGAATAGGGCTGATGCCTGCATCGCAGCGCCGCGGTCGTCATCTTCAGTACCCGGGGTCATTGAAGGCCCTTCGCATCCATCGCAGGCAGATTAACCATATTTTAAGCGAATGCCCCGGACGCGCAGCCGGGATGGTTAACGCCGTCGCTCCAACCCGCTTGACATTCCAGTTACTGGAACCAGCATTTTCGCGGTCCAACATTACAGATATGGGAGCGAGCCATGCGGTGTCTGATCGCAATCATGATTTTTTTGAGTTCGGCGCTGGCGCCGCAAATGTCCGCGCACGCGGCGGAGCAGAGTTCGCGGACCCAAAGCCTGCCGGTTGTGGAAGTGACGAAGCGGCCCAACTGCGGCTGCTGTACCGCGTGGGCGGATCACCTGCGCGCGGCCGGCTTTGAGGTAAAGGTCACCGAAACGCGCGAGATGTGGGGCGTGAAACGCCACGCTGGCATTCCGCAGAACCTCGATGCCTGCCATACCGCGAAGGTCGGCGGCTACGTGGTCGAGGGGCATGTGCCGGCCAGCGAAATCAAGCGGCTGCTCGCGCAGAAGCCGGAGGTGAAGGGCATCGCGGTGCCGGGGATGCCGATCGGCTCGCCGGGCATGGAAGTCGGCAACCGGACCGAGCCTTACGACGTTTTGAGTTTTGACGCTGACGGGCAGACCCAAGTGTTCCAGTCGTATCGCTAGATCACGGAGTAGAAACAACCTGAATGCAGGACGTACTCAAGACTGGCGCGGCGCGCTGCCAGCAGCATGATTACGGCGTGCCGGCCGATGCGGTTGATCCGGTCTGCGGGATGACGGTCACACCCGGCCCCGACGCGATCAGCACCGAACACCAAGGCGAGACCTATTACTTCTGCAGCGCGGGCTGCCGCGACAAGTTCGCCGCCGATCCCGGCAAATATCTGAGCGGCCAAGGCGAGCCGGAACCCGCGCCGCCGGGCACACTGTACACCTGCCCGATGGACCCGGAAATCGTGCAGGAAGGTCCGGGCACATGCCCGATTTGCGGCATGGCGCTGGAGCCGATGAGCCCGGCCGCCGCGCCGTCCGGCCCCGACCCCGAACTCCTGGATTTCACGCGGCGGCTGATCATCGGCGCGATTCTGGGCGTGCCGGTGCTGCTGTTGGTGATGGGGCCGATGCTGGGCCTTCCAGTCAAGCAGTGGATCGGCGAGGGTGTTGCGCGCTGGGCGGAGCTGGCGCTGGCCACGCCAGTGGTGTTGTATTCAGGCTGGCCGTTCTTCGTGCGCTGCGTCGCCTCGTTCCGCAACATGCGCCCGAACATGTGGACGCTGATCGGGCTGGGCGTTGGCGCCGCCTATGCTTACAGCGTTGTCGCGACGATCGCGCCGGGCATCTTCCCCCACGCCTTCCGCTCGGCCGACGGCAATGTCGGCGTCTATTTCGAGGCCGCGGCGATGATCGTCGTGCTGGTGCTGGTCGGGCAGGTGATGGAGCTGCGCGCGCGGGAGAAGACCGGCTCGGCGGTGCGGGCGCTGCTCGACCTCGCGCCCAAGACCGCACGGCGCGTGGCCGAAGACGGCGCGGAAGAGGACGTACCGCTTGAGCAGGTGCAGGTGGGCGACCGGCTGCGGGTGCGCCCCGGCGAGTCGATCCCGGTGGACGGCGTGCTCGAGGACGGCCGCTCCAGCGTGGATGAGTCCATGCTGACCGGCGAGCCTGTCGCGGTCGAAAAAACCGAGGGCGACGAGGTCACAGGCGGCACGCTCAACACTTCGGGCAGCTTCATCATGCGCGCCGAGCGCGTCGGCAGCGACACGATGCTCTCGAACATCGTCGAGATGGTTGCGCAGGCCCAGCGCAGCCGCGCGCCGATCCAGCGGCTGGTGGACCAGGTCGCGGCGTATTTCGTGCCCGCCGTGGTCGGCGTGGCGATCATCGCCTTCATCGCCTGGTCCATCTTCGGCCCGCCGCCCGCGATGGCCTATGCGCTCGTCGCGGCCGTTTCGGTGCTCATCATCGCCTGTCCCTGCGCGCTGGGGCTGGCCACGCCGATGTCGATCATGGTGGCGACCGGGCGCGGCGCGCAGTCCGGCGTGCTGGTGCGCGAGGCGCAGGCGCTGGAGCGGCTGGCGGCGGTCGATACGCTCATCGTCGACAAGACCGGCACGCTGACCGAGGGCGCGCCGAAGCTGAGCGATGCCGTCGCGCTGCGCGATCTGGACGAGGATGAGGTGCTGCGGCTTGCCGCTAGCCTGGAGCGCGCGAGCGAGCATCCGCTGGCCGAGGCGTTCGTGGAGGCCGCGAAAGAGCGCGACCTGCGACTCGCCGACACGGAGGATTTCGAGGCGCGCACCGGCCAGGGCATTGTCGGCAAGGTCGAAGGCCGCGCGGTCGCGGTCGGTACGGCCCGGCTGATGGAGGCCGAAGGCATCGACGCCCAACAGGGCTGCAACACCGCCGAAAAGCTCCGCGCGGAGGGCAAGACGGTCGTTTTCGTCGCCATCGACGGCGCGCTCGCTGGGCTTCTGGCCGTCGCCGACCCGATCAAGGAGCATGCCGCCGAAGCCGTGCGCGCGCTGCACGAGGCGGGCTTGCGCATCGTCATGGCCACCGGCGACAACAAGGAGACCGCGCAGGCGGTTGCCAAGGCGCTGGGCATCGACGAGGTGCACGCCGAACTGATGCCGCAAGACAAGACCGAACTGGTGCGCAAAATTGCCAAGGGTGAAGCAGTCGTGGCGATGGCCGGCGACGGCCTCAACGACGCCCCGGCGCTTGCCGCGGCAGACGTCGGCATCGCGATGGGCACCGGCGCGGATGTCAGCATCGAAAGCGCCGGGTTAACCCTCCTGCGCGGCGACCTCAACGCGATCGTCCGCGCCGTGCATCTTGCCCGCGCCACGATGCGCAACATTCGCCAGAATCTCGTCTTCGCCTTCGGCTACAACGCGCTCGGCGTGCCGGTCGCCGCGGGCGTGCTCTATCCGTTCTTCGGCATCCTGCTCTCGCCGATGATCGCCGCGGCGGCGATGAGCCTGTCGTCGGTGTCGGTCATCACCAATTCGCTGCGGCTGCGCGGCGTGCGGTTGACCGGGGTACGCGGGCGCGGCTAGAGCTTGTCGCGGGTGCGCGGCGCGGGAGGACGATATGACATCGAGCACGCGCGAGCAATTCCGGCTTGGACTGGCTTCCGGCTGGCTGATGAGCTGGGGGATCAGCGATGCCTACCGCACCGCCGCGCAGAAGACTTGGCGGCACACCGAGGCTGGCGGCCTGACGGCTGCGCAAACGCGCCGCGAACTGGTCCGCTACGCCACGCTGGCGGCGAATAGTCACAATACCCAGCCGTGGACCTTTGCGATCGCCGAAGACCGGATTGAAATCAGCCCGGATTTCTCGCGTGCCACGCCCGCCGTCGACCCGGACAACCATCATCTCTTTGCCAGCCTTGGGTGCGCCGCGCAGAACATCGTGGAAGCCGCCCCCGCCTTTGGCCTGGAAGCCGAACCGGAGGTAACGGCGGAGGATGGCGAAACCCGTGTCTCCGTCGCGCTGGCCGCCGGTCCGGCACGTCGCACGCCCGAGTTCGAGGCGATCACTGAGCGCCAATGCACGCGCAGCAACTACGACGGCAAGCCGCTATCCGCCAGCGCGCTGAAGCAGCTTCAGGCGACGGCCGAAACGCCCGGCGTCGACGCGATCACGCTCAATGCCGGGCAGGCCCTCAGCGATGTTGCCGAATTCGTCGCCACGGGAAGCGATGCGCAGGTGCGTGACCCCGCCTTCGTCGAAGAATTGAAAGAGTGGATCCGGTTCAGCCCCGCCGAGGCGCTTGAAAAACGCGACGGGCTGTTTTCAGGCTGCACCGGCAACCCGACCATGCCGGCCTGGCTTGGACGCACCGTGTTCGACTTCGTCTTCACCGAGAACGCCGAACGCGAGAAATATATCAAGCAGATCAATTCATCGTCCGCCGTCGTCGTCTTTACCGCCAAACAGAGCGACAACGCGCAGTGGATCGAGGTGGGCCGCGCCTACCAACGCTTCGCGCTGGTCGTAACGGCTCTCGGATTAAAGCACGCGTTCGTCAACCAGCCCGTCGAAGTACCAGCGGTGCGGCAGCAGTTTGCGGCCTATCTCGGTATCGGTGATCGCCGGCCGGACCTCGTCATCCGCGTGGGCCGCGCGCCGAAGATGCCGCGCTCGCTGCGCCGGCCGCTGAATTCGGTGCTGAATTGATTTAGGTTGCGAAGCGGAAATGCATCACGTCGCCGTCGTGGACAACGTATTCCTTGC
>CAYXPZ010000041.1:0-21080 GCA_964466965.1 uncultured Hyphomicrobiaceae bacterium | reverse complement strand
GATCTGGAGGTCAACGCGGTCGAGACCAAAGGTCATCTGTGGCACTTCAGGTACCGCATCAAGCAGCCGGGCAAGGCGAAATATATCGTTGTCGCCACGACACGGCCCGAGACGATGCTGGGCGATACGGCGGTGGCGGTTCACCCCGACGACAAGCGCTGGAAAAAGTATGTCGGCAAGATGGTCGAGCTGCCGCTGACCGGGCGTGAAATCCCGATCATAGCCGATGAGCACGCCGACCCGGAGCAGGGCTCCGGCGCGGTCAAGATCACCCCGGCGCACGACTTCAACGACTTCGAAGTTGGCCGCCGGCACGACCTGCCGATGATCAACATCTTCGACGAGGCCGCGCATATCAACGACAACGCGCCGGAAGCCTATCGCGGCATGGACCGCTTCGAGGCGCGCAAGCGCATAGTCGAGGATCTCGATGCGCTCGGCCTGGTTGAAAAGATCGATGACCACACGCTGATGGTTCCCTACGGCGAGCGCTCGAACGAAGTTGTAGAGCCGTACCTGACCGACCAGTGGTTCGCGGATGCCGAAACGCTCGCCAAGCCCGCGATCAAGGCGGTCGAGGATGGGCGCACGCAGTTCGTCCCGCGCAATTGGGAAAAGACCTATTTCGAGTGGATGCGCAACATCCAGCCCTGGTGCATCTCGCGCCAGCTCTGGTGGGGGCATCGCATCCCGGCGTGGTACGGCCCGGACGGCGAGATTTTCGTCGCGATGGACGAGGCCGAAGCCCGCAAGCAGGCTAAAAAGCATTACGGCGCGTCGGTCGCGCTAGAGCAGGACGAGGACGTCCTCGACACGTGGTTCTCGTCGGCGCTGTGGCCGTTCTCCACGCTCGGCTGGCCCGATGAGACGCCGGAGTTGCAGCGCTACTACCCGACCGACGTGCTCGTCACCGGCTTCGACATCATCTTCTTCTGGGTCGCGCGGATGATGATGGCCGGCCTCTACTTCATGGAGGAGGTGCCGTTCCACACGGTCTACATGCACGCGCTGGTCCGCGACGAGAAGGGCCAGAAGATGTCCAAGTCCAAGGGCAACGTGCTGGACCCGCTGGAGATGATCGAGACTTACAGCGCCGACGCGCTGCGCTTCACGCTGGCGGCGATGGCCGCGCAGGGCCGCGACGTGAAGATGTCGCCTGCGCGCGTGGAGGGGTACCGCAACTTCGCGACCAAGCTCTGGAACGCGGCGCGCTTCACGCAGATGAACGGCTGCCGGATCGACCCCGACTTCGACCCCGCCGCAGTCAAGCACCCGATCAACCGCTGGATCCTCGGCGAAACGGAGCGCACCGCCCGCTCGGTGACGCAGGCCATCGAGCAGCACCGCTATAATGACGCGGCGAACGCGCTTTACAGCTTCATCTGGGGCACCTTCTGCGACTGGTATGTCGAACTGATCAAGCCTGCACTGAACGGCCCGGACGGTGCGGTCAAGACCGAAACGCAAGCCGCGGCCGCCTGGACGCTCGACCAGATCCTGAAGCTGCTGCATCCGTTCATGCCGTTCATCACGGAAGAGCTTTGGGACAAGCTCGCGCAGGAATCCGGCATCGCGCGGGACGAACTGCTCTGTCTGAGCGACTGGCCGCATCCGACGGGACTGGCGGACGCGGACGCCGACCGTGAATTGAGCTGGGTCGTCGCGCTCATCAGTGAAATCCGCTCAGTCCGCGCAGAGATGAACGTACCGGCTTCAGCCAAGGCGCCCGTGGTGTTGGTCGGCGCTGACGAGACCACCCGGCGGCGCGCTAAAGCCTATCAGGAAAGCATCGCGCGGCTGGCGCGGCTCGAATCGATCAGCTTCGCGGATGAGCCGCCGGGCGGCGCAATCCAGGCCGTGGTGGATGAGACGGTCGTCGCGCTCCCGCTCGCCGACGTCATCGACATCGCTGCAGAGCGTGACCGCCTGCGCCGGGAGATCGAGAAGGTCGGCTCTGAGATCGCAAAGATCGACGAAAAACTCTCCAACGAGCAGTTCGTCTCCCGCGCACCGGAGCATGTGGTTGATGAGCAGCGAGAGCGCCGGGCTGAAGCCGAAGCCGCAGCCGAGCGCCTAAAAAACGCGCTGAGACGGCTCGAAAACGCCCCATAGGCTGTTTCGCTCGGACCACACCGTCGGCTAACTGCATCAATCCGTCGAAGAAGCGCTTGGACACAACCATCGCGGGTTGCTATATCGCGCACACAATTATGCGTGCAGCGCGATTAGGCTATCGTTTTGGCGGGGGGTGTGACCGCGGCACTACATCCTGCAGCCTATGCGTCAACTTTGCGCCATAATGGCTGCAGACGGTGCAGGATATGCAGTTTTAGTCAACCGGTCCAGCGCGGTTTCATGACATATTCGTGAAATTGGGCAATGGATCGGTTGTGGCACACTCTCCGGATACACGCAGCTGCGGCGGCGAACAGAGTTTATGAAAGTCAGTCATGGACGCCAAATCGTTCGATAAATCGAAGCTCCCCAGTCGCCATGTCACCGAGGGGGCCAATCGCGCGCCCCACCGGTCATATTACTACGCCATGGGGCTGACCGAAGAACAAATTCATCAGCCTTTCGTCGGAGTGGCGACCTGTTGGAACGAGGCCGCGCCGTGCAACATCGCGCTGATGCGTCAGGCGCAATCGGTGAAACAGGGCGTGCTCGAAGAACACGGCACGCCGCGCGAATTCTGCACGATCACCGTCACCGACGGCATTGCCATGGGCCACCAAGGCATGAAGTCTTCGTTGGTCAGCCGCGAGGCGATCGCCGATTCGATCGAGTTGACGATGCGCGGCCACTGCTACGACGCGCTCGTCGGGCTTGCCGGCTGCGACAAGTCCCTGCCGGGCATGATGATGGCAATGGTCCGGCTCAACGTGCCGAGTGTGTTCATGTATGGTGGCACGATCCTGCCCGGCAAGTTTAAGGGCAAGGAGGTGACGGTCGTCGACGTGTTCGAGGGCGTCGGCAAGCACTCCAGCGGCCAGATGTCCGATGAGGACCTGCATGAGCTGGAATGCGTCGCTTGTCCAAGCGCCGGCTCCTGCGGCGGCCAGTTCACAGCGAACACGATGGCCTGCGTGTCCGAGGCGATGGGTTTGGCGCTGCCCGGCTCGGCTGGTGCGCCTGCGCCCTACGAGACGCGCGATCAGTATGGCGATGCGTCTGGCCGGGCGGTCATGCGCCTGATCGCCGACGGCATCCGCCCGCGCGACATCGTCACGCGCGAGGCGCTGGAGAACGCGGCGGTGGTTGTCGCGGCCACCGGCGGCTCAACCAATGCGGCGCTGCACCTGCCGGCCATCGCGCATGAGGCCGGCATCGCGTTTGACCTGTTCGACGTCGCGGAGATTTTCAAGAAAACGCCCTATATCGCCGACCTGAAACCCGGCGGCAAATACGTCGCGAAAGACCTCTATGAGGTTGGCGGCGTCCAGATCGTGCTCAAGACGCTGCTGGAAGGCGGCTATCTGCATCCCGACTGCCTGACCGTGTCGGGCAAGACGCTTGCACAAGACCTCGCAGACGTGCGCTTCCCGGATAATCAGGACGTCGTCTATCCAGTCGCGAACCCGATCCGCCCGACCGGCGGCGTTGTCGGCCTGAAAGGCTCGCTCGCGCCGGACGGCGCGATCGTGAAGGTCGCCGGAATGCAGAACCTGGTGTTCCACGGTAAAGCGCGCTGCTTCGACAGCGAGGAAGAGGCCTTTGCGGCGGTCGGTGCGCGCCAGTACCAAGACGGCGACATTATCGTCATCCGCTACGAGGGACCGAAGGGCGGGCCAGGCATGCGCGAGATGCTGTCCACCACGGCGGCAATCTATGGCCAGGGCATGGGCGACAAGGTCGCGCTGATCACCGACGGCCGGTTCTCGGGGGCGACGCGCGGCTTCTGCATCGGCCATGTCGGGCCGGAGGCAGCGGTCGGCGGGCCGATTGCGCTGATCCAAGACGGCGATCCGATCCTGATCGACGCGGAGCGAGGCGTCATTGATCTGGAAGTTGATGCGGCGGAACTGGAGCGGCGGCGCGCCGCATGGACGCCGCGCCAGACCGATTATCAAAGCGGCGCGCTCTGGAAATACGCCCAGACGGTGGGCTCAGCGCGTGAGGGGGCCGTAACTCATCCAGGAGCTGAAGCGGAAGTGTCGTGTTATGCAGATATCTAAGCGGGGTTGGCAAGGCGTTCTGGCGCTGGCGATAGTAGCGATTACAGCGGGTGGTCTAACTGCTCTCAGCATGGACGAGACTTGGCAGCAAAACGAAACCGCGGCCGCCAAGTTCGCGTCGCCGCAGGCGGCCTACAAGGCGGGCGTCGCGGCGCTGACGCAAGACAACATGTCCGAAGCCCTATCTGCTTTAGAGTTTGCGGCGGATCGTGGCGTGCCGGCCGCGCAACTTCGGCTGGCCCGCATTTTCAGTCGCGACGGCAGATACCAAGCTGACGCTAAAGCGTTCGCCTATTATCGTATGCTGGTCGATAAATTCGGCGACGTCGATCAATTGCACCCGGCTGCGCAATATGTCTCCGAAGCCTGGCGAGGGCTGGCGCAATACCATCGTGCTGGCATACCTGAGGTCGGTCTCAAACCCGATCCGCATAAGGCTGCCCGTTTGATGCGCTACGCTGCCAGCTATTTCCGTGATCCAATCGCGCAGTTCGAAATCGGGAAAATGTACGCCAATGGCGACGGCGTTGCTCGAAACCAGCGGCTCGCTGCGAGCTGGCTTCTCAAGGCAAGCCAGAAAAAATATGCGCCGGCCCAAGCCTATCTCGGCGAAATCCTGTGGCGCGCCAACACCAGTGACCAAACCCGCGCGCAGGGCCTCGCCATGCTTGCGCTCGCGCTGGAAAACGCCAGCGAAACGGAACGCGGCAAGATCGAAGCGCGGTACCAAATGGTTGGGCGGAGTGCAAAAACCTCTGTCATCACGCGCGCGGAACAGTTTGTCGCGACTTGGGACCGATTGAGCGTGACCCAGAAAACGCCTGGCACGGCTTCGGCGCATCTGCGCGCATTGCGCGTCACCCCGTTTGACAGCGCACCCCTTGGTAGTCTGGTCGTTTCTCACCACGACCCGCTCGTCGCCAACAACGTCGATACCTCGTTCGGAGCACTGGCGATGTACCTCCACGATATGAGGGTGGATCGGTCTTCCAACACAGCTGTCGCTGTGGAAGGGCCTGCTGGTGACGACAGCCCGGCCAAGTTCTCAGCGCCAGTGGAGAATTTTTTCATCGGCCAGCCATCTTCCAAAGGCGGCCCCCGCGCTGACGACGTCTTCGCAACCCTGGAGGTGGACCGCTACAGCGGCGAGATGCTATCGGTCGATACCGAGCTGCCGTTAGAGTAGGTCTGCCTCAGCGCCACATCTGCTCCGATTAAAACAGAGCACAGCTTTATCTCATTGGGTCAGCGGGGGATTTACCCGACAGCCGGTCGCCATCCCGGCTCGGAGGCGGGGACAGGCATGTTCGAATCGCGCGCTGGAGCGCGTTCAATGGAACCGGAATCACTGAACGCGCTCTAAGTTGTTGTTTTGTCGCGTTTTCGTCGCTTCGCGCCGGCCCGCGGCTTCGAACGCAAAACCGGTTCCCACTTTTGCTGAAAACGCGCTAGCTTGTCGAGCACGCGGCAAGGCACGTCACCGTCTTGTCTACGGTTGGGTCGGCGGGCTTACAGGTCTCGGCATCCTGAGATGAGCCTACATCATCCGGCGTTGCGGCAACCGGTCCGGTGTATCTGCTTAGCGAACCGGCATGGAGTTCGCGGGCCAGCAACCGTTCCGGCGCGACCGGTCCCGGCAAGGCGATTTGTCCCGGCGGCACGCGGCCAAACCCCATCCGCGCATAATAAGGCAAATCCCCCACAAGAAGGATAAGCGCCGCGCCGCGCCGCCGTGCCTCCCTGACGCCCTCTTCCACCAGCCAGCGTCCGAAGCCCTGGCCCTTGAACCGCGGCGCAACAGCCAGCGGCCCCAGCATCATTGCGCCGCGGTGGCCGCCGACCATGACCGGCGTGAATTGTACAGACCCAACGAGCACGCCAGCCTGCCACGCGATAAACTCAAAACCTGCATCCGGCGCCTGTTCACGCACACGATAAGCGGTGCGGGCAAAACGCCCTGGGCCAAAAACCTCTTCGTGCAGTTTTTCGATCAGCCGCTTGTCTTCCGGACGGCTGAACCGGATCGACCGATTGTCCATTGTCATCTGTTCCCACCGCATAACATCCCCTGCCTGAGTAAAGAGCGCGGGCGCGGCGGGTTCGATTGGATCAACAGTTGCAGGGTCGCAGCAGAACCAGACGCACGCGCACGCTCAAGCGCTTGAACGGAACGCTTCGTCGTCGCGCTTCGGCGCGCGAGGTGTGGAGCCACGTGATCATGGCTTGGCCGGTATCATGGGCGGCTTCGGCCGTCCAGCAAAACTATTTGCTGGGCTCCGCCACGTTTTCACCCAATCGTGAGAGTTTGCCGGCGCGCGCGGCCTTGATCGCTGGGTCGCCGGGACTGACGTGTCGTGGTAACCGCGAGCCAAGGGGAACTGACATGGGCCTACTGATCGACGGCGAATGGCACGACAAGTGGTACGACACCGACAAGACCGGCGGCCGCTTCGTGCGCAGCGAGTCCATCTTCCGCAACTGGATCACGCCAGACGGTGCGGCCGGCCCGTCGGGCGAAGGCGGCTTTGAAGCCGAGCCAGGCCGCTATCACCTCTATGTTTCGCTGGCCTGCCCCTGGGCGCACCGGGCGCTGATCTTCCGCGCCATCAAGGGTCTGGCGGACATGATCAGCGTCGATGTCGTCCACCCGGACATGGGATCGGAAGGCTGGGTGTTTGACGACAGTTATCCCGGCGCGACCGGCGACACAGTCAACGGTAAGCAGCGGCTGTACGAAATCTATCTGAAAGCCCAGCCGGACTACACGGGCCGCGTGACGGTTCCAACGCTCTGGGACAAACAGCGCGAGACCATCGTGAGCAACGAGTCCGCCGAGATCATCCGCATGCTGAACAGCGCGTTTGATCATCTCGGCGCTTTCGAGGGTGATTATTACCCGGAAGCGTTGCGCGCCGACATCGACGAAATCAACGCGCGTGTCTATTCGACGGTGAACAACGGCGTCTACAAATGCGGCTTCGCGACCTCGCAGGCGGCCTATGAGGAGAATTTCAGCCCGCTTTTCGACACGCTCGACCATATCGAGGACCGGCTCTCGCGCCAGCGCTATCTCGTCGGCGACCGGCTAACCGAGGCGGATTGGCGGCTGTTCACCACGCTGGTGCGCTTCGACGCCGTTTACTACAGCCATTTCAAATGCAACTTGCGCCGGATCGCGGATTATCCAAACATTTGGGGCTATGTGCGCGAGCTGTATCAAACGCCCGGCATCGCGGAGACCGTCTCGCTCGATCATATCAAGCGGCACTATTTCGGCTCCCACGAGACCATCAATCCAACGCGGATCGTGCCCGTCGGCCCGGAAATCGACTTTGACGCGCCACACGGGCGCGACCATTTGCCGAAGGCCTCGCCGCTACCAATGAGCGCTTAGCTGCGCGCCATCGAAAATCTCCGCCAGACGCTGACGCACAGGCGCAATGGTGTCTTCCGGCAGCGCATCGCGAGGAAAGAAGCCCTGGGCGGCGATTTCGCGATTGGGTGGCGGGACATGCGGCTGTTGCCAAGCGTGCACCAGGAACAGGGCCACATGATCGCTCGGCAAAGTCTTGAAGTTCCCGAACACGCCGTGCAGCCGCGGACGCTCAGCAATCTGCAGGCCGGTCTCTTCAAGCAGTTCGCGCGCAAGCGCCTGTTCCAGCGTTTCGCGCCATTCCACACCCCCGCCGGGAAAGCGCCAGCCGGGCTGATAGCCATGCCGCACAAGCAGCACGCGCTCTTGCGGATCGATCACCACAGCCTGCGCGCCAAGCGTCATCCCGCGCGTGAGCCGGAAATACGGTCGGAGGAGCGAAAATGCGGCGCGACGAATCATATATCTTTGACTTCGGCAGTTGACGGCCAACGCCGTTGTGCCGGTGTCCTTCTCTGGATGCAATCAGGTTGCGCCGTGCGGGCGCAGAAAACACGGTTGACATTCATGGGAACACCGGTGGGGTTGCGCGGTGTTGCCGTTCGCCTCGCTTGGGCAATCCTGTTAAACTGCGTCGCAACCACGGGGCGGATAAACTACGGCGCGCACGCATAATCTACAGAGCTTTTCAGCCAGAAGCCATGTCGCCGCATTAGACATGGCAAGGCGAGTTCATTAGGCGCGCTGCTGAGAAAGGATCAACAGGCCATGATCACTTTGGTGTTCGTTCTCGCAAGTTTGGCCGCATTGACGGCGTTGGCCATGCAGCGGTCCCCGCTTTGGGCATGGGCCCTGGTCATAGCGGCGATCACGTTTCTGGCGCAGACAGGACTGCCGTGGGGCACGCTTGAAGCGCCATTTGGCGGGGTCGCAGCGTGGATCGGCTGGTTGCCGGCGATCGCGCTGGGTTTGTTGTCCGTGCGGGCAATTCGCCAGCAGCTCGTGACGCGGCCAGCCTTCCATACCGTGAAGCGCATCCTCCCGCCGGTGTCCGACACGGAGAAGGAAGCGCTCGAAGCAGGGACGGTCGGTTTTGATGCGGAATTCTTCTCCGGCGCCCCCTCATGGAACAAGCTGCGCGCCGTTGGCGCTCCGTCTCTCACGGATGAGGAGCGGACTTTCCTGAACGAGACCGTCGACGAACTCTGCGCGATGATCGACGACTGGCACAGCCGCTTCGAGCAGCGCGAAATCCCGCAGCACATCTGGCAATTCATCATCGACAAGGGCTTTCTGGGGATGCTGATCTCCAAGGAGCATGGCGGCCTAGGCTTCTCGCCGCAGGCGCAGTCCCTCATCATCGGCAAGATCGCGTCGCGCAGCCCGGACGTGTCGACCGTTGTCATGGTCCCGAACTCTCTGGGCCCTGGCGAGTTAATCGAGAAGTTCGGAACCGACGCGCAGAAAGAGCATTACCTGCCACGCCTCGCCTCCGGTCAGGAAATCCCGTGTTTCGCGCTGACCAGCCCCTATGCGGGGTCTGACGCGGCCTCAATGCGCGATGTCGGCGTTGTCACGAAAGGCGAATACAACGGGCAGGAGACGCTCGGCATCAAGCTGACCTGGAACAAGCGCTACATCACACTCGCGCCAAACGCGACGCTGCTCGGCCTCGCCTTCCGGCTTTACGACCCGGAGAACCTACTTGGCAAAGGCCACGAACTCGGCATCACGCTGGCGCTGGTGCCGACCGATACGCCGGGCGTTAACATCGGCGAGCGTCATCTGCCCTGTGGCAATGCGTTCCCGAACGGGCCGACATGGGGTGAGGACGTTTTCGTGCCGATCGACGCGATTATCGGGGGCGCAGAGCGCGCCGGCCAGGGCTGGCGCATGCTGATGAGCTGCCTGTCTTCAGGGCGCGCCATCTCTCTGCCAGCTACGAGCACGGCGGCCGCCAAGTCGATGCTGCGCACCTCGACGGCCTACGGCCGCATCCGCAAGCAGTTCGGCATCGCGATCGGCCGCATGGAAGGCATCGAGGAACGCCTCGCGCGGCTGGTGGAGCACGCTTACGTCCTGGAATCCGCGCGCTCGGTGACCGCGGCGATGGTCGGCGAAGGCGCCAAGCCGTCTGTCGTGTCGGCGATCATGAAATACCAGTCCACAGAGCGGATGCGCCAGGCGGTCGCAGACGCCATGGACATTCACGGCGGCAAGGCGATCTGCGACGGTCCGTCCAACTATCTCCAGTCCGCCTACCAGATGGTGCCGATCGGCATCACGGTGGAAGGCGCGAATATCCTGACGCGCAGCCTGATCACCTTTACTCAGGGCGTGCTGCGCTCACACCCGTTCCTCTATCAAGAAATCCAGGCCGTTCAGCACTGGGACGAGGACCAGGGCTTCGAGATGTTCGAGGAGGCGTTCGAGAGACATACTGCGTTCGCGGTTGGCAACGTCTTCGGCGCGCTGTTCCACAACGTCACCTTCGGCCAGTTCGCAGAAGCGCCGCCGGTGTCGGAGACCGCAAATTGGTATCAACAACTCAGCCGGGCGAGCCAGAACTTCGCGCTGGTCGCCGACACCTGCGTGGCGCTGTTAGGCGGTGGCCTGCGCACGCGCCAGCGCCTGACCGGTCAGATGGCTGATGCACTTTCCGAACTTTATCTGGCTTCGGCCGTCCTCAAGCGTTACGAGGATGATGGCCAGCCTCTTGCGGACCGCCGCATTGTCGAGCTTTGCCTGCGCAACGCGCTGTATCGTTTCTACACCGCGCTGCAGGAGGTAACGCGGAACTTTCCGGTGTTCGGCGTCGGCTGGGTACTGCGCCGGCTGGTGTTCCCGCTCGGCTTTCCGGTGCGCCAGGCTGCGTACAGCACGGGAAAGGCCGCCGTGCGTTCGGTGCTGGGGCCTGGCGAGGTGCGCGACCGTCTCACCCGCGACATCTACATCAGCCGCGATGCGACCGACCCCACCGGCATTCTGGAAGTCACGCTGGATAAAGTGATCGAAGCCGAACCTGCCGAGCGCAAGGTCGAGAAGGCTCTGCGCGCCGGTCTGATCCGCAGATCCCTCAACCGCGACTGGCTGGGCGAGGCCGAGACCAAAGGCATCATTACCAGCGAAGAAGCCGAGCTGTTGCGCGAAACCGAAGAGCTTGTGTTTAAGGTGATCTCGGTCGATCAGTTCGATCCCGCATATATCACCGGACGCAGGCCCGCAGATGATGCAGGCGCAGCGCCTGCGGAGCCGGCAAAGACCGCCTGGCCGGATTATCAGGACCGCTTGAGCGAGCCATCCGAGGCGACACCCGAGCAGGCTGACAAGGATGACGGCATCCAGGCGGCTGAATAAGAGCAGAAGACTGGAATCAAAATGTCATACGAACTTCCGGACCTAAAGCATTGGCGCTTCAACATCGATGTCGACAACATCGCCTGGGCGTGGTTCGACGCCGACGGTCAACGCATGAACACGCTTGGCCGTGCGCCGGTCGAGGAGTTGGTGAAGATCGTCGACACGGTAGAAGACGCGGCGCAGCGCGGCGATGTGAAGGGTGTGGTATTCATATCCGCCAAGCCCGACAACTTCATCGCCGGCGCGGACATAGGCGAGTTCGACGCGCTGCGCAGCGAGAAAGACGTTGAGGACGTCATCAACCCGGTGATTGAGCTGTTCAACCGTGTCGAGCGGCTCAAGGTGCCGGCGGTGGCGGCGATCAACGGTTATTGCCTGGGCGGCGGGCTGGAATTCGCGATGGCCTGCCACTACCGCGTCGCCACGCGCGACGAGGGGACGCGGATCGGCTTGCCCGAGGTGAAGCTCGGCATCATCCCTGGCCTCAACGGGACGGTACGCATGCTTGAGCTAGCCGGGCCCATCGCGGGCATGCAGGCCATGCTCACAGGCAAGCTGCTACGGCCCACCGCGGCACGCGCCATGGGCGTCGTTGATCAGCTGGTGCCAACCAAGAATGAGCTGCCCTGGACTGCGCGCAAGGCGGTGCTGCAGAAGCGCAAGTCAAAGGGCGGCGCCTGGTGGAAGCGCTTGATCACGAAATCCCCTGCGCGCAGCTATCTGGCTAATCGGATGCGCAAGGAGACCGAGAAAAAGGCGCGGCCCGATCATTATCCTGCTCCTTATAAGCTGATCGACCTGTTCGAGCGCTACGGCGGCGACCCGAAGCGTATGGCCTCGGCCGAGAGCCGCACCTTCGTGCCGCTGATGATCAGCGAGACCTCACGCAATCTGCGCCGCGTGTTCCGGCTCCAGGAGATGCTGAAAGACCAAGCCCCCAAGGGCGCGTTCAAGCCGCTGCGATTGCATGTTGTCGGAGCAGGTACAATGGGCGGAGACATTGCGGCCTGGGCCGTCTATTCAGGCATGGAGGTCTCCGTGCAGGACCAGACGCAGGAGCAGGTCAACAAAGCGCTTGGGCGCGCAAAGCAGCTCTTCAAGAAACGGATGCGCTCGTCCCGCGATGTCGATGTCGCCATGCAACGGCTGATCAGCGATGTGCCAGGCGAGCACACCAAGCGCGCTGATGTCGTCATCGAGGCGATTGTCGAAAACCTTGACGCCAAGCAAAAGCTGTTTGCGGATATCGAGCCGCAGCTCAAACCCGGCGCAGTGCTCGCGACCAACACGTCGTCGCTGCGGATTGAGGATATCGCGGAATCGCTCGCCGATCCGGGCCGGCTGATCGGTTTGCACTTTTTCAATCCGGTCGAGAAGATGCCGCTTGTCGAAGTCGTGCAAGGCGAGCAATCGCGCCAGGACGAGGTCGAGAAGGGCGCGGCGTTTGTCACCAGGATCGGCAAGATGCCGTTGATCGTGAAGAGTTGCCCCGGCTTCCTCGTCAACCGGGTGCTGGCGCCCTACCTGCTCGGCGCAATCGGACGTTATCAGGAAGGCACACCAAAAGAGACGCTGGACGCGGCTGCGGAAAAGTTTGGCATGCCAATGGGGCCAATCGAACTGGCGGATGTCGTCGGGCTGGATGTGTGCATGAGCGTCAACGAGACGCTTGGCTCCGGGGCGTCGAAGGGTAGCGACCTGAGCCGGCTGGTGGCTGCAGGCAAGCTTGGCAAGAAATCCGGCGAAGGCTTTTATAAGTGGGACAGCGGCAAGGCGCAGAAGGCCGCGGCTGAGCACGACGAGAGTGAGTTGGAACGTCTTGGCGCGGAGATGCTGAAACCGCTGATCGACGAATGCGAACGCGTGCTGGAAGACGGTATTGTCGCAAATACCGATCTGGTCGATGCCGGTGTGATCTTCGGCACCGGCTTCGCGCCGTTCCGCGGCGGACCGCTGCATTATCGCCGCTCGCAGAATGAAGCCGGCCAGAAGACCGCGCAGGCCGCCTGAACACCAAGCTGAGAGAGCCATGCCATGCGAAAAGTTGCCATCATTGGTGGAGTGCGCACGCCGTTCTGCCGCTCCTACAGCGCCTATGCCGATCTGACAAATCTGGACATGATGACCACGGCCCTCAACGGCCTGTCTGAGCGCTTCGGCCTCAAGGGCAAACATATCGATGAGGTGGTTGGCGGCGCGGTCGTCACCCACGCCAAGGACTGGAATCTTGCGCGCGAGGCCGTGATCGGCACCGACCTCGCCCCGTCCACACCCGGCATCACGATGATGCAGGCTTGCGGCACCAGCCTGCAAGCGGCGCTTGGCAGCGGCGCAAAGATCGCCACGGGCCAGATCGACTGCGCCATCGCCACAGGATCGGACACGGTGTCCGATGCGCCGATCGTGTTCAACCGCAAGTTCGCGCAGCGTCTCATCAAGACCTCACGCGCCAAAAGCTTTGGGCAGAAGATCAAACAATTCGGCGACTTCAAACCGGGCGAGCTGGTTCCGCAGGCGCCGAACGTCAATGAGCCGCGCACCGGCTTGTCGATGGGCCAGCATTGCGAGTTGATGGCCAAGCAGTTCGAGGTGCCGCGCGCCGAGCAGGATCTGCTTGCCTACAACAGCCACAAGAACGCGGCGCAGGCCTACAAGGATGGGTTCCTTGACGACATGATCGTCCCCTGCGCCGGCGTGTTCCAGGACAACAACATTCGCGAAGACATTGACCTTGAGAAGATCGGTTCGCTTAGCCCCGCATTCGACAAGTCGAAGAATGGCACACTCACAGCAGCTAATTCGACGCCGCTAACCGACGGCGCGGCCGCAGTCCTGATTGCTTCGGATGATTGGGCGCGCGAGAACGGCCTTGTGCCACAAGCCTATATCGTCGAGGGCCAGACCGAAGCGATCGATTTCGTCGGCGGGCGCGGGCTGCTGATGGCGCCGGCGATCGCGGTCTCTAAGATGCTGGATCGCGCCGGGCTGCGCCTGCAGGACTTCGACTTTTACGAAATCCACGAGGCCTTCGCCGCGCAGGTCCTGTCCACCCTCAAGGCATGGGAGTCATCCGAATATTGCCGCGAGGTGCTCGGCCGCGATGCCCCGCTCGGAGAAATCGACCGCAGCAAACTGAATGTGCGCGGCTCCAGCATCGCCTACGGCCACCCCTTTGGCGCGACAGGGGCGCGGATAACCGGGCATCTGGCCAAGCTCTTGAACGAAAACGGCGGCGGACGCGGGCTGATCTCGATCTGCACCGCCGGAGGCATGGGCGTTGCGGCGATCCTGGAGGCGCCGCGCACGGAAGAGGCTGGGTGAGCGGTTTGCGGCGAGTGGTCCGATTCAGACATTTGCCTGCCCGCGCAGTACCCGCCCGAGCTAACGTCTGAATCATAACCTTCACGGGTGTGCGGGCTTCCTGCGACGCGGCCAACCACCGGGTCGGACCTGGCCTTGTTAGGGCATCAGCATCGCAGGTTGTAGGGCAGTGGACGGCATGGGAAATTCAATCATCGTGCAACGTGTGTCACTTTCATAACACAATCGCCGCAATGATAGTGGGGATCGGCGAAGTCCTGATCGGCTAGGACGGGGTGAACCCACCGCGCTTGCGGCACGGCGCTTCACACAAGCGACACGCCGTTCCGGCGCGATCCGGCGCTGGACTTTGCCGCCGTTTACGACTAAGGGAAAACCGGCAGTGCATCGGTGGCCCGCAGGATTTCCAAGAATGGAGTCGCAGGCATTCTGCGTCAATGAAATGACAAACCAGCCACGGCAGGCAGGGGGTTCGGTATGGACGAAGTCGCTTCCAAGATCGTCGAGATTCTGAAAAAAAACATGAAGAATCCGCCAGAGACGATTTCTATGGATACGAAGCTTAGCGATTTGGAAATCGAGTCGCTGGATCTGGCAGTAATTGTTTTTGATATTGAAGACAGCTTCGGCATCGAGATCCCATATAATGCCAACGAAGAAGTTGAAGATTTCGCGACCGTTGGCTCGGTTGTCGAGCGCGTTCGTCAACTCGTCTCCAATTCCGATACGTCTGGCGCCGCGGCCTAGAGATCGGGGCAATGGCGCTTTCGGGCCTTAATCCGGCGAAGCTGCTCCGGCCCGTGGTGACCCTCGCGTCATTCGCGCGCTGGCCCAACAACGAAAAGAACGTCGAATGAGTCACGCAAACAGCGCGCGCCGCGTCGTGGTCACCGGGCACGGAGCGGTCACGCCGATCGGGATTGGTATCGAAGCGTTCTGGGACAGCTCGCGCGCCGGCCGGTGCGGGATTGGGGAAGTCAAGGGGTTCGACACCAGCAGCCTATACATTCATATCGCCGGTGAGATCGAAGATTTCGATGCGAGCAAGCTGCTGGACAGCAAGCATTTTCTGCTGGCTGACCGCTACTCTCAATTTGCCGGCGTCGCCGCTAAAGAGGCGATGACCCAAGCCGGATTTGATGGGCCGGTCGACAACGGTCTGCGAGCCGCATGTGTTATCGGGTCGGGCATAGGTGGCCTTGTAAGTTTGGAAAAGGGCTATGAGGATCTGTTCCGCTACAATAAAAAGGCGACCAACCCGCTAACGCTTCTGCGCTCGATCGGCTCCTCCGCCGCCGCGCATATCGGCATCGATTACGGCATGAAGGGACCGTGCTTCGGGACGGTCAGCGCCTGTTCGACAGCCGCGCACGCCATCGGGCTCACCTATCAGCTGATCCGCGGCGATGCCGCCGATCTCGGCATCGCAGGCGCCTCCGAAGCGGCGCTCACCTTCGGTTCGATGCGCGCCTGGCAGGCGATGCGCGTTCTTTCTCCGGATGGGTGTTTCCCATTCTCCAAGCGGCGCAATGGTACGGTCCTGGCCGAAGGCGCGGGGGTACTGGTGCTCGAAGAATTGGAGCACGCCCGCGCCCGAGATGCGCATATCCTCGCCGAGGTGCTTGGCTTTGGCATGACCGCCGATGCCGCCGATATGGTGAACCCGGACATCGAAGGGCCGACAGAGGCCATGAAACTGGCCCTGAAGGATGCGCAGATTAGCCCGTCAGATATCGATTATCTGAATGCGCACGGAACCGCGACGACGGTCAACGATGTGAATGAAACCAGAGCGATCAAGCGGGTGTTTGGCAGTGCCGCAAATGACCTGCTCGTGTCCTCCACCAAGTCCATGACCGGGCATACCCTGGGCGCGGGCGGCAGCATTGAAGCAAGTGCTTGTATCAAAGCGATGGAAGAAAACTACGTGCCGGCGACGATCGGGCTAGACGAGCCAGGGGACGAGTGCGATCTGGACTATGTGCCGAATGAAGGCCGCAATCGCGAAATCAACTACGCAATGTCAAACTCGTTCGCATTCGGCGGCCTCAACGCGGTGCTGGTCTTCGGTCCGCCGCCAGGCTAGACCCATCATCACATCAGCCCCGCCGCGCGCAGGCTGCCATGACCCTCGCGGCCGACAATGATGTGGTCATGCACCTCTATCCCGAGCTTTTTCGCCGTCTCCGCGATCTCCTTCGTCATCTTGATGTCGGCCTGCGAAGGGGTGGGATCGCCGGAGGGGTGGTTGTGCACCAAGATCAAGGCCGTCGCAGAAATCTCCAGCGCGCGCTTGACGATCTCGCGCACATACACCGGTGTATGATCGACGGTGCCTTCCTGCTGCACCTCGTCGGCGATAAGCCGGTTGCGCTTATCGAGAAACAGGATGCGAAACTGCTCAACCTCGCAATGGGCCATCGCAGCCTGGCAATAGTTCATAACCTGGCGCCAGGAGCTGAGCACAGGCTGGTTCATGATTTCGCGGTTGAGCAAACGCAGCGAGGCGGCGCGGACAAGTTTCAGCTCGGTAATCACGGCCTCGCCCATGCCTGCAATTTCACGCAGGCGGGCTGGCGACGCGTTCAGAACCGCGGCGAACGATCCAAACTTTGCCAACAGCGCCTTAGCGAGCGGTTTGGTGTCCCGGCGCGGGATGGCGCGGAACAGAATCAGCTCAAGGAGCTCATAATCCGGCAGCGCGTCGGCTCCGCCGTCCATGAAACGCTGGCGCAAACGTTGGCGATGGCCATGAAAATGTGGCTTAGCGGGCTTGGCGTCGCGGCTGCGCGGGCGTTGCGGTTTGGCCTTAGGCTCTGCGATCGGCAAGTCGGCCTGCGTCGGCGCGACAGTCGATTGCCGGCCCTGAACGTCATCAAAGCCGCTCATGATGCCCGCAGTTCCTCCGCCTGATAAGGCGGTTTGTGCAGCCCGGCGGGCGAATAGGTGAAAACCTCGCAGCCGTCTTCTGTAATACCGACCGTATGCTCGAACTGCGCCGAGAGCGAGCGGTCACGCGTCACTGCTGTCCAGCCGTCTTTGAGGATCTTCACATGCGGACGGCCCAGATTGATCATCGGTTCGATGGTGAACACCATACCGGGCGCCAGCGTCAGTCCCTCGCCATAGTTCCCGTAGTGCAGAATGTTGGGCTTGTCGTGGAACACATCGCCAAGCCCATGACCACAGAAATCGCGCACGACGCTGCACCGCTCGGCTTCTGCAAAGCGCTGGATCTCCGCGCCGATGTCGCCTGTCGTACCGCCTGGCTTGGCCGCCGCCACCCCGCGTATCAGCGCCTCATGCGTCACCTCGATCAGCCGTTCTGCCCGGCGCGCCACCTGACCCACCGGATACATACGGCTGGTATCGCCATGCCAGCCGTTCAGGATCAGCGTGACGTCGATATTGATGATGTCGCCTTCATAGAGCTGACGCGGACCGGGAATGCCGTGACAGACGACGTGATTGATTGAGCTACAGATCGACTTGGTGTAACCGCGGTAATTTAACGTTGCCGGGATCGCGCCGTGGTCAAGGGCGAACTCCAGCACCAGATCATCGAGTTCTTGCGTTGTGACGCCTGGGCGCACATGCGGCGCAACCATGTCGAGCGCCTCGGCCGCGAGCCGACCAGCCGCCCGCAAGCCCTCAAAGGCGTCGTCGTCATAAAGCCGGACTTTGCGATCCGACCGTTTAAGATTAGTCCCCACGTCGCTCATACCACCATTCGCTGCTTAGTTCGGGTCAAGGAGCCATTTCGGAGCAATCCAGGTTATGATGCTGCTGCATGCACGTCTGTTGCGCTAGGCGCAAAGCTGATTGGATTTCTAACACCTATACCGTGAACGCCAACATCGCACACATAACATAAGGCTTCAACGCCGCGCTCGCGCGCCCGCAAGAAAGCTGCGGCATAAACCGGATCGATATCCGCGGCCAGCGCGAACCTGTCCGCCAGGCGCTGGACAATATAGAGCATCACCGCTCGGTCGCCTTCGGCCACGCGCAGGGCGAGCTCTTCCAGGTGTTTTGCCCCGCGCGCCGTTACGCTGTCGGGAAACTCGGCCAGGCCAGGGGCGCGGCTCAGATGCACATTCTTGACCTCGACGAAGCAACGGCCCCTCGCGCTTTCCAGCAGGATGTCGATCCGGCTATTGGCGCCATAGCGCACTTCGCGGCGCATGGTCTCGTAGCCTGCAAGCTCGGGTATGCGCCCATCGGCAATGGCTTCAGCCGCCAGAACGTTGGGATGCGCCGTGTTGATGCCGGAATATTCCGTACCGCGGGGGCCGTCGAGCTCCACAAGCTCCCAGGTGTATTGCAGCTTGCGCTTCGGGTTCACGCTGGGCGACAGCCACACGCGCAACCCCGGCTCTGCGAGCCCCATCATCGAGCCGGGATTGGGACAATGCGCCGTCACGCGCTCCCCGGTTTCGAGCCGGACATCCGCCAGAAAGCGCTTGTATCTTCGCTCAAGCTGACCGGGTATAAGCGGGCGCGGAAACTGCATTTCTTGAGAGTAGGATGCGGCTGCGCTCGCGGCAAGACCAGCGCGGCCCAATTGGCGATGAAACAGGCAACAGTCAGGTGCAGATGTCGGTAAACAGCGCAGATATCGTGACGGCCGGGCTTATCGTGATTGGCGATGAAGTCCTCTCAGGCCGGACCAAGGATAAGAACATTGGCTATGTCGCCGAGAAGCTGACCGAGACTGGAATTCAGCTCAAGGAGGTGCGCATTGTCGCCGACGATCAGGACGCCATCGTCGATGCGATCAACGCGCTGCGCGCTCGCTACGATTATGTTTTCACGACCGGCGGCATCGGCCCGACGCATGACGACATTACTGCGGATGCCGTCGGCGCCGCGTTTGGCCTGCCCGTCGAGATGGATGCGCGCGCGCTCGACGTCATGCGCCGGCACTTCCGCGAAAGCCAGTTGACGCCGGCGCGGCTGCGGATGACGCGCATGCCCGTTGGCGCCGCGTTGATTGACAATCCGGTGTCGGTCGCGCCCGGCTTCTCAGTTGAAAATGTTTACGTGATGGCCGGCGTGCCGCAGATCATGCAAGGCATGCTCGATCAGGTTGTGCCGACCCTTCGGGCAGGGCAGAAGGTGCTCAGCCGCACGCTGCGGGTAGATGCCAAGGAAGGCGATATTGCGGATGTGCTCGGCGCGGCGCAGACAGCATTCCCCGATGTCGCCATTGGTAGCTATCCGTTTCATGTCGATTTGCGCTTCGGCGTGAACGTGGTTTTTCGCGGTCCTGATGCCGGGCGGCTCGACGCCGCTGCCAAGCAGGTCCAGGCGCACCTCGCGGCGCGAAATATCGATGCTGACATGCCCGGCGAGAACGACGGTTAATGCGTATTCGTTGCCGCCTCGTCGATCGGCGCTGCGGCCGCCTCGTCTTCGCGATCTTCCGTCAACGGCGCCTCAGGATCTGCACCGGACCGCCCCATGTCAGGGTCATCGGCGGCCGCTGCAGGTGCGTCCTGATCCCAACCATAATGGGCTGACATCCGCGCCAACAGCCGCTCGCAAACCTCGCTCAGCGCCTCAACGCTGATCCGTCCACCAATCAGGTAATGCGAAACGCCTTCGTCCGGCTCGCCATTCTCCGCAGACGAGTCCAGCTGCTCCATCAGCGATAACGCAGCCTCTGTCGCGGCACGCCCGCTTGGCATGCGATCACGCAAGAACCGTTTCGGCTGCGCGTGGCCGTCAAACAGGCTGTGCGGATCAGAGCCGCGGTGCCGCGCCATCGCATCACAACACGCCGTGGCTGAAAGGAACGCGTCGATGTCGGCACGCAGGTGCGGCTCATGCCGGCGCAACGCCTGCGCCCAATGCCGTGCACGGGCGAGCTTCGTCACCACCATGGCCTCCCGCTCGCTCACATCACACACCTGTTCGCGAAACGTGGCCAGACGCGATGCGATCTCCGCCGCTGCCAGCCCCGCGCCGATCTGCGGCGCCATTGCGTTGTGATGCGCCAGATAGCCGCTGTCTTCGATCACCGAGGTGAGCGCGTTCGACAAGAAGTAGAGAATGCTGTCGAGTTCCTCTGCGCTTTTGCGTCTCATCATCCACATAGCCGTTTCGCCCCTCCTGCGGGCCGCGATCTTTGGTTCAAAGGAAACGCGTGGACGCCGGACTCAAAACCGGCCCAACCCCTGTGGGCCGGACCGGTGATCACCGCTAAGCCTGGCCTGCCCAGGCTCATGAGCAGCCGCTGGTCGCACCGCAGGTGTCGCACTTCAGGCAGGTGCCGTTGCGCACCAGCGTGAAGTTGCCGCAATCGCCGCAGGCCTCGCCTTCATAGCCTTTGAGGCGGGCTTCCGTACTTAAGCGTGCGGTTGCAACCACCTCGGTCTCGACGTTGCCGTGTAAGGCCAGTGTCTCTTCGGTCCCTCGCGACGGTGTGTCATGCAGCGCTGTGGCGATATCCTGCTGTAGAGCGGCAACTGGATTGACGTGAGCTGTTTCGCCAGCGACCATGACCAGCTTGTTGTCGAACGAGCCGCGCATCATCCCCCGGCTCATGTAGCGATCCGCGACCACCGCGACGTCGCTGCTGTCAGCTTCGCCGCTGCCCACAGATGTATTGACCGCTTCGGCAGGATCGGCATGGGCAAGATCGTGGCGGCCCAGATAAGACACGGCAAGCTCGCGGAAGATATAGTCGAGGATCGAGGTCGCGTTCTTGATTGAGTCGTTGCCCTGCACCAGGCCCGCCGGCTCGAAGCGCGTGAAGGTGAAGGCGTCGACATACTCCTCCAGCGGCACGCCATATTGCAGGCCCAGCGACACGGCGATGGCGAAGCTGTTCATCAGCGAGCGGAAGG
>CAYXPZ010000040.1:0-21306 GCA_964466965.1 uncultured Hyphomicrobiaceae bacterium | reverse complement strand
GATCTCGATGCCTATGAGACCGACTCGGAGGGCGAGCACCGCGTCGTCTGCAAGAGTTGGAACAGCTGGATTCCGCGCCACAAGGTTTAGAAGCCGTCAGAGGGCGCGCTATCGCTCAACGCAGGAACAGAATTTTCTCAATGGGCGTGAAGTTTTAACATGGATCAATGCCGGGCTCGGTTGCTGGGTTCATACTTCGCTAAGTAACGCTGGAAACACTCTTGGCGGACTTGCCTGCGAGGCACGCGAAACTCCGCCATAATGGCCCTGAAAAATCAGGCCGAGAGGTTTTTCCGCAGCGTGATTCAGCGACAGCTTAGGAGTTTGGACATGTCAAGTGAGTACAAAGCCCCGAGCGGAAATGGCGGCGCGTTTGAGCAATTCTCGAACCTTATGCAACCCACGCCGGATATGTGGGCCCGTATGATGCAGCCGATGCTTTCGGCCAATGCCTCCATGATCGAGATGCAATCGAAGATGTGGCACGTTGCCGCGGAGGCGTCGCGGGAATGGTTCGAGTTCATCAGCAAACGTCTGGACAAGGATGCCCAGCTCATGGAGCAGCTCCGCACGATGGAGTCGCCACAGGCGTTCATGGATACCTGCACGCAGTTCTCGCGGCGCATGGCGCAGGACTACCAGGAAGAATTTGGCGAGCTTTCCCGGCTGTCCAGCAAGGCGGCGGGCGGCACCAGCGATGTGATGCGCCGGGCCACCGAGAGCATGACGTCCTTGTCAGGCGAAGCAGCACGGTCCTAGACTGGCATTAAAGCCAAAGAAGCGAGACAGACGCTCTCGTCGCCAGTTCGGGAAGGTGTAAACCATGACATCATTGCTGCAGAGCCTCGCGGAGTCAGAAGGCTTTCCGCGGGTTAGCCTCTATCTGCCAACGCATCCGACCTATCCGGATTCTCAGCAGGATCCGATTCGGCTGTCCAATGGCTTGAAAGAGGTCGAGCGGCAACTGACCGAAGCCGGCTGGCGCGAGAGTGATGTGGCCGAACTGGTCGCCGAAGCTGCGGCGCGCGAGAAGGACGATGTATTCTGGCATTACCAAGACGAAGGGCTAGCCGTGTTCATCGAGCCCGGTAGCACACGCTGGGTCAAGCTCCCGAAGGCGGTGCCGGAGCTCACGGTCGTGGCGCACCGCTACCACATTCGCCCGCTCATTCCGATACTGCGCGACAAGGGGCGGTTCCACGTGATCGCCGTGACGGAAGACAGCGCTCGTTTCTTCAACGGTACCCAGGATGGCCTGCGGCAGATCAGTGTGCCGGACATGCCGGAAAGCGCCGAGAAAGTCTGGCAGCGCACCGAGTTTGATCGGGATGTGGGCTTTCATTCACGCGATCGCGGCAGTCAAGTGGGCGGCGCGGCGGAACCAAAATACGCCGCCCTTGGTGAAAGTCCGGAAGATTACCAGACAACCGTTCTGGACCATTACACTCGCGACATTGCCAAGGCTGTAGACGCGCATCTGGCCGACAGCGAAGCGCCGCTGGTTCTCATGGCATTGCCGCGCACGCTGGGCTATCTGGCGCAGCATCTCGAATACCAGCATGTCGCGCCAGAGCACGTCTCTGCCGATCCCGGCCCGCTGAGCGAGGCCGAGCTGCACGCGAAGACCTGGCCGGTCGCTGAGCCGATCCTCACGCACGAGCGCGCCGAGATGCGCAAGCGGCTTCGCGCCTATGTGGAGGGCGAGATGCCTGACTATTCGCGCAACCTGGAGGGGATCATCAAGGCGACAGAAGAAGGGCGGGTCGATACGGTTTTCGTTTCGGCCGGCGAAGCTGTCTGGGGCATTTACGATCCATCCTACCGTGTGATCCGCATCGATCATGAAGCGTCGGCGGAGAACGAGGATTTGATGAACCTGGCGGCGTTGCGCACGCTGGCCCAAGGCGGCGATGTACGTACGCTGCCTGAGGATGTGCGCGAACAACTCGGCCCTGTCGCCGCCCTTTATCGCTACTGATGACTGGCCGGCCCTCAACCTATCGAAACGGAGACCAATGGACGTCCCTCTTGAGCTGGCATTTCGCAACATGGCGCATTCCGATGCGATCGAGGAGCTGGTCCGCGAAAAAGCGGCGCATCTGGACGAGCTGTTTGAACGGCTGACCAGTTGCCGCGTCACCATCGAGGCGCCGCACAAGCACCATCGAAAGGGCAACGAATATCACGTGCGCATCTTCCTGGGCGTTCCGAAAGGGCAGCTTGTGGTGAGCCGCGATCCCGGCGATGTCCACGCCCACGAGGACGTGCGGGTCGCCATCCGCGATGCGTTCCACGCCGCTGAGCGCCAGCTGAAGGAATACGCCGAGAAGATCCGAGGCGATGTGAAGACGCATGTGCCGCCACTGCAGGGCACCATCGCGCGACTATTCCCCGATCAGGATTACGGCTTTATCGCCACCACGGACGGGCGTGAAATCTTCTTCCACCGGAATGCCGTCATCGACGACGGGTTTGACGACCTGGAAAAAGGACAGCCCGTCGAACTGTCAGTCTGGAGCGGCGACAGCGAGATCGGACCGCATGCGAGCACGGTCCGGCCGATCGGCGAGATGGCCTACGACCCGGAACGATAGAGCGCGACCCGACCGGCGCGAAGCGAGGATCGGGCAAATCGCGCGTCAAATGAAGCAATCAGAGCAGCGTTCCGGTTTGATTAGACCCGATACTCTAGCGCCGCCATTTCCTGTTGCGCCGTCGCTCCGAGCATGCCCGATGCGGCCTGAGCAAGATTGCGACCGGGGCGGTTCGCGGAAAAGGAACATGTTGTTATTGCGGGCATTATGGTAAGTTTGACGTGTGCTGGGGAAATCGGTGAATTCGCTCGTTTGTCGGGCAAGAGCTTTCTTTCAGAGGTCAGAAGGGAGAAGGAAATATGAAGATCATCAGTTCTTTCTGCGCCGCGCTGCTAATCGTGGCGAGCTTCGCGTCTTCGGCGCTTGCCGCCACCGATCAGGGCAAGGTCAATCCACTTCCAGCGCCGCACGCGGCAGCGCCGGCGGGTGAGACCGGTCACATCAAGGTTGCCGACAGTTTCGGCGCGGGTCTTGCGACAGGTATCATTGGGACGCTGATCATTGGCGGTATCGCCAAGAGCAAGCGTCATCACGGCCGCCACTACCGGTATCGTCATCACCGGAGTTGCTCCTACTGGAGCCGCCAGTGCGCCCGTAACTGGGGCTATGGCGGCAAGAACTATTACGGATGCATGCACTACCACGGCTGCCGCTAACACGCACATGCATCGGCGCTTCGGCCCCGCGTCGCTTGAGGCGTGGACGTCGAGGCGCCGAGAATGTCTGCGGCGAGGCCTCTTGCTTCACGCAATTAACAACGATTATTGGCGGCGCATCCCAACCGAATGACCATCTCCTCAGGCAATCACCGTGAAGCTGAGGAATTGGAGCATGAGTGGAGACTATCAGATCAAGCAGGATGTGCTGGACGAGCTTGAGTGGGATCCCGAAGTCGAGGCGTCGAAGGTCGGCGTAGAGGTGACTGACGGCGCCGTGAGCCTGGTCGGCGCAGTCGAGACTTACCGCCAAAAGCAGGCCGCGCGCGAAGCGGCCAAGCGGGTCGCTGGCGTGCGATCGCTCGTCGACCGGCTGGAAATCGAATTGCCCATTCAGCACCGTCTCAGCGATGAGGGGCTAGCAGAGCGGATCGCCCATGTTCTGAACTGGAATGTGTCCGCGGATGCGAGCCACATTCAGGCCGAGGTTCAGAACGGCGTTGTCACGCTAACCGGTGAACTCGACTACAATTTTCAACGCCAAAATATCCTCAAGAACATCGAGCACGTCACAGGCGTCGTGAATGTTATCGACCAGATGACGGTCAAGCCGAAGGTTTCGGCCTCAGATGTCGAGGACCGGATCAAGAACGCGCTGAACCGGCACGCCGAGATCGAATCCGAAAATGTCGCGGTCCGGGTGCTAGATGGCACCGTCACACTCGAAGGCACCGCGGAATCGCTGGACGAGATGGATCGCATCGAGCAGGCGGCGTGGGCCGGACCCGGCGTGGTCAATGTGATCAACAATCTCCGGCTCGGCTAACGCGAAAATGCGAGGGGCGCGGCCGTTCAAGCGCGACCCAAAGACAACCTGTCCCGGCCATGATCCCGGATCGGAACGAGATATTGGATAAACCACGGACAGATTCAGAGAGATCGGGCCGTATCGCGGTTAAAGCAGGACGGACGCGCCACTAGGCGCCGGATTGCACGCCGTTATCGACATCGCGGATTGCCACACGGGCCGCGACCTCTTCGATATCGGCAAGACCGCCTGTCCCAAGGCCATGCCGCGTGACATTAATCGCGCCAGCCGCCGCGCCAAGCCGCAAGGTGTCCTGCGGTGCGAGACCGCGCGCCTGGGCCAGAGCGAGAGCGGCCGTCATCGAATCCCCCGCGCCACGATAATCAAGCGTATGGAAATTCGGCGGTTCGACCTCCACCAAACGGTCGCCCAGCAACGCGAGCGCCGGCTCTCCGGCCCGCGACACGATAAGATTGCGGGCCCCTGTTGCCTTCAGGGCGCGGATCCCGGCGATGAGATCGTCGCGCGTGTCGGTTCTGCAATAGCCGGCGTCGATGAGCTCCTCGTGGCTGATCTTGAGGAAGGTTACGCCGCCACTCAAAGCTTTTAGTGTGTCGCCGGAGAGATCCGCCACCACGGACACTCCGTTGTCTCCCAGATCGCACGCCAGGCGCCTAAAGAACGCCGGCGGCAGGATACCTTGTTGGTGAATGCCGGTCAGGACCGCGATGCCCGCGCGCAGGCCGGTGGTCAGGGCGGCGTCGTACAGGTCATCGGCCTCATGGCGGTTAAGCGGCGGGCTGCGCGTTTCCGCGATCACCTTCCGGTCGCCGCCGCGCCGATCGTGCACATAGCCGCCATTCCAACCGCGGACATGGATCGGACGCAGCCTGATCCCTTCCGCGCGCGCCATCGCCTCGACGACGACGCCGGACTCGCCCCCGAATGGCCCGCACAGGACTGGCTGACCGCCGAGATTTACAATCATCCGGGCGACCCAGAAGCCTTGCCCGCCCGCGTGGAGGTAGATGTCGTCCTCGCCAGAGGGGCCGCGCTCTATGGTCACCGTGAAGATGGGCCAGGGTGCAACCACACAGATTTCGGATTCCGTCGATGGCGCGACTCCTTCGGTTGCGACCGTCAGCGAAGCGTATGTTCGTTGATCCTTGGTCAAGCGCCCCTCGCAGCGTACGGCAACCTCTCAACGCAGATTATGCGAAACCACGACCATCCTCCAGTTTCGCGTAGCAGCCAGGCAGGGCAACATACCGAACCGCTGATGATCTGCCACCCGACCCACTGCGTTTGCAGGGGCACGCGTGAGGTATCACACAGCGGTGAGGCGGGGCGCGGAACGCGACGGGCGGTCCGCGCATTTGTTTGTTCAAGGCGATCTTGCCGGCTCCGGTCGCTTCCAGCGAGACGAAGAGCGTTTATGGCTGCTGTAACGAGGCGCGAATGATGCCGTGGTTTCGGTCGATATGGATAAGATTTCGTAAATTTGCGCTAAAGCGCCGTGGTTTTGATGCACGTCAATGCGACAAAAGACGTGTCAGTTACACTCAACACCACATTCAGGAGACCGGGGTCAGCTCGCCAGCCTCTGACCGACAGGCCCGAGGCCAGGATGTTGTCGTCCAGCACGAACGGGCGGCTGAGGCGAAAATCGGCGAGAAGATCCGTGATCGTTACCACGAGGTTGCCGAGGAAGAGCTGCCCGAAAAAATTCTGGATGCACTTGCTGACTTGAACCAACGTCTGAACAGACGGGATGGCGACTGACTCCGCCATTCAAAGCGTTTGGAGTCTACAATGCCGGTTCGCAATACTTGTCCATCGCAAGACATATCACAGGAGTTATTGGAGCATGCGTCGCATTTGCGAGCCTTTGCGATATCCTTGTGCGGAGATCGCGACAACGGCGATGATCTGGTCCAAGAGACTCTTCTGAAAGCCCTTGCCAATATCGACAGCTTTAAGCCAGGCACCAACATGCGGTCCTGGCTTTTTACGATTCTGAGGAACACCTACTTCACCCAGCTACGCCGGGCGCGGCACGAGATTGAAGACGCTGATGGCGCCATCGCGGCATCGGTCAGTTCCGCGCCAGCCCAGGAGCCGCATCTCGATTTTCAGGATTTTGAGCGGGCGCTGATCCTGCTGAATGATGAGCAGCGTGAGGCGCTGATCCTGATCGGCGCTGCCGGATTCTCGTATGACGAAGCCGCCGTGATTGCAGGGTGTTCGAGCGGCACAGTGAAAAGCCGCGTGAACCGCGCCCGCACGAAACTGTCCCAGGCCCTTTCGGCGGAGCCCGCAAACTCGCCGCTGAAGCCTCGCGACCGCGAACCGCCACAAAAGGCGTCTGACAGCATGCTTTGAAGGCTGCTGCGGGCACGGCAGATGCCGACCGCCGGCGTTCGGCGCGTGCGGAACAGCTTCACGGTTTGCGCGTTTCCTTTCTGGCAGCGGCGGTCTGATGCGGCGCCGTAGCAGATTTGGCGGTCGAGCCGGGAGGGGGAGAAGGATCATGAAACGACAGACGTGTTGGCGCCGCGGTCCCGGGCCTTGGGTCGGCGTGCTCCTGGTTTGCATTGTGCTCGGCGCAGCAGTGTTTTCCGGGCGCGTTGGTTTTGCCGATGTCAAGACGGGGCCGGACATCGAGATTTCGGGGACGCTGACGCAGCAGCAGTTTCTTGCCGGGCGGACTGTCCGCATCCTTGCCGATGTTTCTGACAGTGTGTTTGTGGCGGGGCGAGAGGTCACGGCATCTGGCGCACGCGCAGAAAGCTTTGTGGCGGCCGCTGCTGACATTCGGCTCGACGATAGCACGATGCGCGACCTCATAGCTGCGGGCACGGACATCACGCTGGACAGCACTGTCGAGGATGATGTGGTTGCCGCGGTGTGTCCGGTGTGCTGGTGGGCGTCGGGACGGTTTGCGCTAGGGCCGGGCGCCCGGGTCGGTGATGAGCTCGTTGTGGCGGCCGGCACAGTCGAACTTGACGGCGAGATCGGCGGCAATGTGCGCGCGTTGGCGCGGCGGATTGTGGTCTCGGGAACGGTCAGCGGACGGGCCGATCTGCGTGCGGAGGAAATCGTCATTGCGTCCGGCGCGGAGCTTGGCGGGGAGCTGATCGCACGTAGCCCCAGCGAACCGCAAATCGCCGCGGATGCGACGGTCAATGGGCCGGTGCGCACTATTAAGGAAGATGTCGAGTTCCCCGAACCCGAAGACATGCGCGATGCGTTCATCTGGGCGATGGTCTTGGTCGCCATCGCCACGGTGTTCGGCGTGCTCCTGCTGGGCGTGGTGATGCAGGCTGTTATGCCGAGCTTTCTGCATGACGCGGCCCGCGGCATTCGCCAACACACCTGGAGTGCCATCGGTCGCGGCCTGGTCTGGACGCTGCTGCTTTCGGCGGTTGCCGGCCTGGCGGCATCAACGATCATCGGTATTCCGATCGCGGTTGTTCTCGCTGCGGTGCTGGTTCTGTTCGGCGCGGCGGCGTTGGTGGCTGCGGCCTATGCCATCGGCCTGTGGTTGCGCAGCCGCAAGACTGACATGCCGGAACAGCTTGGCTTCGGCAGCCGCGCGGGCTGGACGCTGTTGGGACTGGCGGTGCTTGTGCTTGTCGGCTTGATCCCTGTTGTCGGCTCAGTGCTGACCTTCATCGCGTTGCTGGCGGGGTTCGGCGCCGTGGCGGGCGGCTTCTGGCGGCGGCTCAGCACAGTGCCCGCGTGAGCGGCGCGCCGCGACAGGGAACGATGCCGGCCGCCCGACTAACATCTGGCAATCTGCTGATGGAACGCGACCCCCGTTTTTGCGTTGTTTCAGAAAGTCTTCGCATAGAACAGAGTGTATGGGTGACAGCCCACCCTGCAGCTGCCGGATGCAGGTTTGTCAGAGGTCGAAGCGGAGAGCATCATGTCGTCACTTGTCGATCTGGCTAACGCGCCATGCCACGCGCCACGCGACGGTTACAGCGTTGAGCGCAGTAACACTGACGGCCGCGCCGCCCCGCGCTCAAAGCGCACCGAGGTCTCCGCCGATCGTATTCTGGACGCTTATGCGCTTCGCTTCGTTCCACGCCACGTCGCGGCCGGCTCGGATATTATCTCAGAGGGCGCAGGCAGCGCGCCCTATTTGCTGGTCAAGCAGGGCTGGGCCGCCCCTTATAAGCTGCTAAGCGACGGTCGCCGGCAGCTTCTCGATCTGATGATCGACGACGACGGGATCCGCATCTGCCGGGACCAGCAGGGCCGAGCCTTCCATTCGATCGTGGCGCTCACCGATACGCAGGTTGTCGAAGGCACAGCCGAAGCGCTGGCGCGTTTTGGGGCGATTCAGCACCCTGGTGAAGCCTGTGCGGCGCCAGTGTTCGCCGAGCAACAGCGGCGTATGATGGATCGCATGGCAATCCTCGGCCACGGACGCGCGGCCGAACGTCTTGCGGCGTGTCTGCTGGACCTCTGGACACGGCAGCGGGCGCGCGGCAATGTCGATGCGCAGGGGAGCTGCCCGATCCCAATTCGCCAAAGCGACCTTGGCGATGCGGTTGGCCTCACGGCTGTTCATGTCTGCCGTACGCTAACGGTGTTTCGCCGGTTGGGCCTGATGGAATTCGCCAACGGCCGCCTGAAGATGGTGCGCCCGGATAAGGTGGCGTTCATCGCCGGTGTGGTCAGCGAGGGTCAGGCCGATATCGCTTAAGGTACCACGGGCGCTGGAGCCAAACCCATGTCGGATTTACGCGACAGCGCCGGATGGATTATTGCGATCGAGGGCAGCGTCGTCGACGTTCGGCTGGTCGGGGATGTACCGCCAGTGGGCGCTGTTCTCGAAACACTGAGCGCACAGCCGGCCATCATCGAAATTTCCAACATCCTCGGGCCGCAGCGCGTGCGGGGTCTGGTGCTCAATCCGGAGGTAGAGCTTGCCGCCGGCATGGATGTCTGCGTGCGCGGCCCATTGGAATTCCCGGTCGGTCCCGGCGTGTTCGGTCGGATGCTGAATATCTTCGGCGAGCCGATCGACCGGCGTGGCCCGCTAGAAGATGTCGAGATGCGTCCCATCCGGCAGCCGCCGGTGCCGCTGGCCAAGCGCAAGCCCGGCGAGGAGGTGTTCTTGACCGGCATCAAGGCCATTGACTTGCTCGCGCCTGTTGAGCGCGGCGGCAAGGCCGGTCTGTTTGGCGGCGCGGGCGTGGGCAAGACCGTGCTTATCATGGAAATGATCCATAACATGGTCGCCGCCTATGAAGGGGCGAGCCTGTTCTGCGGTATCGGGGAGCGCTGCCGCGAGGCGGAGGAGCTTTACCGCTCGATGAAGCAGGCGGGCGTACTGGAAGGCGCGGTGCTGGTGTTTGGCCAGATGAACGAGGCGCCGGGCGTGCGCTTCCGCGTCGGCCATGCGGCGCTCACCGTCGCCGAGCACATCCGCGATGTGATGGAGCGTGACGTGCTCGTGCTGATCGACAACATCTTCCGCTTCGTGCAGGCGGGCGCGGAGGTCTCGGCGCTGCTCGGGCGCATCCCCTCGCGCGTGGGCTACCAACCGACGCTGGGCAGCGAGCTGGCGGCACTGGAGGAGCGCATTTGCAACACCGCAGCGGGGTCCATTACGTCGATCCAGGCTGTCTACGTCCCGGCTGACGATTTCACTGACCCGGCCGCAACCCACACCTTCGCGCATCTTTCGGCCACCATCGTGTTGTCGCGCAAGCGCGCGGCGCAGGGTCTCTACCCGGCGATCGATCCGCTGGAATCCGGCTCTAAAATGCTGTCGCCCGGCGTTGTCGGCGAGCGGCATTACCGCGTGGCGCGGGAGGTGCGCGGTGTGCTGTCCGAATACGAGGAGCTGAAGGACATCATCGCCATGCTTGGCATGGAGGAGCTATCCGAGCATGACCGCGCCACGGTGGCCAAGGCGCGCAAGCTGGAGCGTTTCCTGACCCAACCGTTCTTCACCACGGAGCAGTTCACCGGCCACGAAGGCCGGCTGGTGACGCTTGAAGATACCGTCGAAGGGGCGGAGCGCATCCTCGATGGCGAGTTCCGCGACCGCAGTGAACGCGCCTTCTACATGATCGGCGGGCTGGACGATCTGGAAGAAAAGGCGGAGGCCGCGCATGCCTGAGACCATGCATCTCCACGTGTTTTCACCCGCCGACAGCGTCTTCGATGGCGAGGTTATCGCGCTGACGGCGCAGGGACACGACGGGCAGTTTGGCATGTTGCCGCGGCATGTCGACTATACCGCACCGCTCGTGCCCGGCATCCTCGCCTTCGTCGATCCAAAAGAGAACGAGGGCTTCATCGCCGTTGATGGCGGCGTGCTGTTAAAGATTGCGCGGAAAGTGCGGGTTGCGACCCGCCAGGCGGTCCGCGGGGATGACCTCGCGGCATTGCGTGAGACGGTGCGTCGTGAGTTCCTGGCTTTGAGCGTGCGGGAGCGTGAAGCCCGCAACGCGGTTGCGCGGCTTGAGGCCGGGATCATACGGCGATTTATCGAGATAGAAGAGATGGGCTAACCGTGAGTGAGGACGGCGGGCAATCTGGCGGCGACCAGTCGACGGAGCAAATCACGCGCAAGGTGGACCGCCGTATCAGAAAGCGGCGCGAAGGCGCGCGCGGCGTCTGGTTCGGGCTCGGGATGTTCGGGCTGGTTGGCTGGGCGGTCGCGGTACCAACGCTGATCGGCATTGCATTGGGCCTTTGGCTTGACGAGGTCGCGCCGCAACCCTTCTCCTGGACGCTCGCACTGTTGCTGGCCGGGGTGGTGCTTGGCGCGATGAATGCCTGGCTCTGGATCGAGCGGGAACGTAAGGGCCAGTAGGCGAGGGGGACAGATGACAGTTGCTGCCATCGTAATCGGCCTTGCCGCAGGCATCGCTGCTGCGCTGGTCTATCTGGCAATGCTATGGCTCTCCGTCTCTGCGGCGATCCGGCGGCGTTCGGCCGCCCCGCTCATTCTGGGAACCGTCGCGCGGCTCGGCGTGTTTGTCCTGCTGGGGGCGGCGCTGTTCTGGCTGCGACCCGAGCCGGCGAGCATCGTTGCCGGTGCGCTTGGCTTTCTGGCGACACGCACACTGGTGATCCGGCGCGTGCCCGCGCTGCCAGAAGGCGTTTTCAGCAAGGATGCCTGATGGAAATCACGCCGGACAACCTCATCGTCACGGAAATCGGCGGTATACCGCTGAACGCCACCATCGTGTGGACCTGGGTGGTCATGGCGATCCTGGTGCTGATCTCCTGGTTCGCCACGCGCAATATCCGCGAAGACCTCGTGCCCTCGCGCTGGCAGAGCATGCTGGAGGCCATCGTTGACGAACTGCGGCGCCAGATCCGCGACATCAGCCAGCATGAGCCTGGCCACTACCTGCCCTTCATTGGCACGTTGTTCTTGTTCATCGCGGTTTCGAATGCGCTGACTGTCGTGCCTGGCTACTTCCCGCCTACGGCTTCGCTCTCGACGACGGCGGCGCTGGCACTATGCGTGTTCATCGCCGTGCCGGTCTACGGCATCGTAGAGCGCGGGGTCGGCGGATACTTCCGCAACTATGTTCAGCCCACCCCACTGATGCTGCCTTTCAACGTCCTCGGCGAGCTGTCGCGGACGCTGGCGCTGGCCATTCGCCTCTACGGCAACGTCATGAGCGGCGCGGTGATCGTCGGCATCCTGATCTCCGTCGCGCCCTTCGTATTCCCGATCCTGTTGCGCCTGCTCGGCCTGCTGACCGGGCTGATCCAGGCGTATATCTTCGCGGTGCTGGCGATGGTCTATATTGCCTCGGCGACGGCCGGGCGCGTGGGGAAGCCCCAGACGGCCAACAACACCTAAAGAGAAAGGCACCGTCCATGGAAGGCGCAGATCTGATTGCCATGGTTTCGATCATCACTGCCGGTCTGACCATTGCCATCGGCTCGATCGGCCCGGCGCTCGGCGAGGCGCGCGCGGCGGCGCAGGCGTTGGAGGCGCTGGCGCGCCAGCCGGACGAGGCGAACACGATCACGCGGACACTGTTCGTATCGCTCGCTATGATCGAATCGACCGCGATCTACTGCTTCGTCGTGTCCATGATCCTGATCTTCGCCAATCCTTTCTGGAGCCCAGGCCAGGGCGGAGGCTGAGATGCAGCTCGACTGGATCACGGTCTTAGCCCAGATCATCAACTTCCTGATCCTGGTCTGGCTGCTGCATCGCTTCTTATACGGCCCGATCACGCGGGCGATGGAGCGGCGCGAGAACCGGATCAAGGAGCGGCTTGATAACGCCGCGCAGGAGCGCGAACAGGCCGAGGCGAAGCAGCAGGAGCTGGACAAGAGGCTTCAGGAGCTGGAGGACGAACGCGAGGCGAAGCTGGAACAGGCGCGCAAAGAGGCCGAGGCGCTCCAGCGCAAGCTTGAAGGCGAAGCGCGCGAAGAGGTCGACCGCAAGCGCGAGGCCTGGCTGGCCGAGATGCGTGAGGATCGCCAGGACTTCATGACACAGCTGCGCGAAACGATGTCCGAAAGTTTCCGCGATCTCGCCGAGGATGCCCTGCGCACACTGGCGGACAGCACCCTGTCCGAGCGTATGGCAGCGGTCCTTCTGGAACGTCTGGAAGAATTGCCTGAGGACGACGCCGAGCGGCTGGCCGACGCGGCGCGGGATGCCGGCCGTGTCACCATCGAGAGCGGCCAGCCGCTGGGCTCCGACATCCGCCGCAAGCTGACGCGCGCGGTCCACGATCTCATCGAAGACGACGTGGATGTGGACTACGCCGGCGACACCCGCGGCATGGTCGGCATCCGTCTGCGCGCAGGCAGCGCCAGCATCGAATGGTCGGTGGATGAATATCTCGACCGCTTCGCTGCTCGGCTGAACAGCTATTTCCCCGCGCAGGCGCAAGGCGCAGACACCGACGACAGCGAAGCAACGGACCAGCGCCAGCCGGCATCATCTGGGGCGATCCATGAGTGAGAGCCTGACGGACATCATCGCGGATTTCGCCGGGTCCACAGAGCACGCCCGCGAAGAGCTGGAGCGGGTGCCGCGCGTCCAGCAGATCGGCAAGGTGGTCAGCGTCGGCGACGGCGTCGCGCACGTCGAAGGGCTGCGCAATATCGCGGCGGACGAGATCATTGAACTGCCCGGTCGGCTCCTGGGCATCGCATCCAGCGTCAGCGACGAGGAGCTGGGTCTGATCCTGCTGGGCGATGCCGGTGATCTGACCGTTGGCGCTGTGGCGCGAAGGACGCGCCGGGTCGTTGACGTGCCTGTGGGCGATGCGTTTCTCGGAAGGATCGTCGACTCACTCGGCCACCCCCTGGACGGCGACCTGCCGCCGCGCGCGCGGGCCCGCCAGCCGATAGAGCGCCCCGCGCCGGCGATCATGGACCGCGCGCCCGTGGCGACGCCGCTTCAGACAGGCATCAAATCCGTGGATGCCGCCATCCCGATTGGGCGCGGCCAGCGCGAGCTTATCCTCGGCGATCGCCAGACCGGAAAAACTGCAATCGGGCTGGAAGCCATCTTGAACCAGCAGGACACGGGCGTGGTCTCGATCTATTGCGCAATCGGCCAGCGCGCTTCGGCTGTGGCGCGGGTTGTCGATACGCTCAGGCGGCATGATGCCCTGAAGCGGACCGTTGTGGTGGTTGCGTCTGGCGAGGATGCGCCGGGCCTGCAATTCATCGCGCCTTACGCGGCGACGACGATTGCCGAGCATTTCATGCATCGCGGGCAGGATGCGTTGATCGTCTATGACGACCTGACACGCCACGCCCGCGCCTATCGCGAGTTATCGCTGCTGCTGCGCCGCCCGCCCGGCCGCGAGGCGTTTCCGGGCGATATCTTCTTTATCCACGCGCGGCTCTTGGAGCGAGCGACCCGTCTTATCGACGAGGAAGGCGGCGGCTCGCTTACGGCGCTGCCGATCATCGAGACACAGGCGCAGAACGTTTCGGCTTACATCCCGACCAACCTGATCTCGATCACGGACGGGCAGATCTACGTCTCGCCCGAACTGTTCCGCGCCGGCATTATCCCCGCCATTGACATCGGCAACTCGGTCTCGCGGGTCGGTGGCGATGCGCAGCTTCCGGCCTACCGCGCTGTCGTGGGCGACCTTAAGCTCGCTTATGCGCAGTTCGAGGAACTGGAGGCGTTCTCGCGCTTCGGCAGCCGGCTGGACGAGGAGACGCGGCAGCAGCTAGAGCGCGGTCGGCGTGTGCGTGAGGTATTGAAACAGGATGAGCATGATCTGGTGCCGGTTATCGAGCAGATCGCCGTGCTATTCGCGGCGACAACGGGCCTGCTGGATGCGGTCGACGTAGGCGACATAGGAAAGGCCGAAGCGGTGATACGCCTACGCGCGCGCAATGAGTTGGGCGCGCTGACCAAGCGCATCGCGGAAGGCGCGCGGATCGACGATGATGCGCGCGCGGCGCTCACCGACACGGCCAAGGCCGCGCTGGCAAGCCACGGACTGATCTGAACGATGGCGACGACCCTGGAAAGCCTACGCAAGCAAATCGACAGCGCTCAGGACATGCAGTCCATCGTTCGCGTGATGAAGTCGCTGTCGGCCGTCTCGATCACCGCTTATCAGCGCGCGGCCGAGCGGCTGCGGCTTTATCAGGAGGTCATTGACCGGGGCTTGCATGCAGTGCTGATGAGCGGGGCGATCCGCCTTGAAGGCGATGCAGCGGCGCAGGGCCGCGCGGGACTGATTGTGTTCGGCTCGGATCGGGGCCTGTGCGGCGGATTCAACGAGATGGTGGTTCAGCAGGCGCGCGATTGGCTTGAAGGGCGCGGCGACGCTCCGATCCTCGCAATCGGCCAGCGCGGGGCAGCGCGGATGGAGGCCGAAGGGTACATGCCGGACGAGGTGTTCATGCAGGCCGGCTCGGTGTCTGGATTGAGCCAGCTCGTTGAAGCGATTCTCGTTGCGATAGAAGACTGGCGACAGCGGCGCGATGTCGTGCGGGTCGTGACGATGTTCAACGTGGAGGCGCGGCGCGGCACGGTCCGGCCGACGGCTGAAACGATCCTGCCGGTGCACCGCGAAGAGCTTCGGCGCATCGCCGGCCGCGATTGGCCGTCTAATCAGCTTCCGGCCTTTGATGGCTCCGCCGACAAGGTGTTCTCGGAACTGATTCGCGAGCGCCTTTACACGGCACTGATGCGCGCCGGCGCGGAATCTCTCGCTGCCGAGCACGCCAAGCGGCTCTCCGCGATGCAGGCTGCCGAACGGAACATTACCGATAAGGTCGAGGAGCTGGAAGCCGCGTTCCGACGCCGCCGTCAGGACGCCATTACTGACGAATTGATGGACATCGTCGCGGCTTATGAGAGCGTCGCGTCCGGTACGCGCTGACGCCGTTCCACGGAACGAAGCCCGCTGAGATTCGTTGATAGGGCGAACAGGAACTAGCCATCCGGGACCGAGGATATGAGCGATCACGGACGTATTGCCGTCGTCACCGGGGGCATTCAGGGCCTGGGCGCAGCGATGTGCCGGACGCTCGCCGAGCGCGGGTTCAATCCGATCGCGACGCATCTGGGCGGCGGCGACCGGGCCAGAGCCTTCGCGGATGAAACCGGCTTCCCGGTCTTTGAATGGGATGTGTCGGACATCAGCGCGTGCGAGGACGGCATGGCGCGCATCCGTGAGGCGCATGGCCCCGTCGACGTGTTGGTGAACAATGCCGGCGTTAACCGCGATCGGATGTTTCATAAGATGTCGCGCGATGAGTGGGACGCCGTCCTGCAGGTCGATCTCGGCTCGATGTTCAACGTCACACGCCAGGTGATTGCCGACATGCGCGAGCGCCGCTACGGCCGGATCATCAACGTTTCTTCGGTGAACGCACAGAAGGGCCAAGCCGGCCAGACCAACTACTGCGCCGCGAAAGCGGGGGTGATCGGATTTACCAAGGCCTTGGCCCGCGAAAGCGCCAGCAAGGGCATCACCGTCAACGCCATTGCGCCCGGCTACACCGACACGCCGATGGTCGACAAGGTGCCAGACGAGATCATGGAGACGATCCTAAAACAGGTGCCTGTTGGCCGGCTGGCGGAACCGCAGGAAATTGCGCGTTGCGTGGCGTTCCTCGCCTCCGAGGATGCCGGATTCATTACCGGAGCGACACTCTCGGTCAACGGCGGGTTCTATATGGATTAGAGCGCAATCAGAAAAAGCCTGTCCCGGACCTGATCCGGGATGGAAACCGGCTTTCGGATAAATTGCGTGGCAAATCAGAACGATAGAGCCGCATACCGATTCAATCAGAACGGGTACGGCTCTACAGCGCCGCGGAACATGTTGGCGCGGCGGGCCAGCCTACAGGGAGCATTTGAATGCAGACCAAAACCGATCAGGGTACGGCACTGACGCCGTATCCGCAGAGACAACAGCCGTTGCAGCCGGCGCAGGCCGACGAGGCAGCACTGTCGACGGCAGCACCGGAATTCATTCCCGAAGAACGTCTGCCGATGCCGCGGCGCACTACACATGCGCTTGATCGCGGTTTCAAAGCGCATCTGGCGCGTTTGACCTTTAGCATTTCGCCGGCGGCGCTGGCGTCGGATACCTTTGACTGGCTGGCGCATCTGGCGATCTCTCCGGGAAAGCAGCTTGAACTCTACGAACATGCCATGGCGCGGTATCTGCGGTTCCTCGCTTATTTGCCCCAGACATTCCAGCCGGGCGGGGCCGATCCATGTTTCGCGCCGCTCTCCGATGCCGATGACCGCTTCGATAGCGAAGACTGGCAGAAATGGCCATTCAACGTGATCCACCAGTGGTTTCTGCTCAACCAGGAGTTTTGGCACGATGCGACCAATGACATCGAAGGCTTGCCGCCAAGCAAGGAAAAGGCGCTGTCTTTCGTGGCGCGGCAGATCCTCGACCACGTCGCGCCCACCAACTTCATCCTGACCAACCCGGACGTTTTGCGCGCAACAATTGAAGAAGGCGGCACCAATCTCGCGCGCGGTACGATGAACGCGCTGGAAGATTGGGAGCGTTTCGTTGGGGGACGGCTCCCCGTGGGCGCTGAAGACTTCGAAATCGGAAAGGATTTGGCGGCCACGCAAGGCAAGGTCGTGTATCGCAATCACCTGATTGAGCTGATCCAGTACACGCCGAAAACCGAACAGGTGCGGCCCGAGCCAATCCTAATCATGCCTGCGTGGATCATGAAATATTACATCCTGGATCTATCGCCGCACAATTCGCTGGTGAAGTATCTCGTCGAGCAGGGCTTCACGGTCTTCATGATCTCCTGGCGCAACCCCACCGCCGAGGACCGTGATCTCGGCATGGAGGATTACATCAAGTCCGGCTTTTTTGATGCGCTGCGCGCGGTCAACACGATCGTGCCTGACGAAAAAGTTCACGCGATGGGGTATTGCCTCGGCGGCACGCTGCTGACGATGGCTGCCGCCGCCATGGCGCGCGACGACGATACGCGCCTCAAGAGCCTGACCCTGCTTGCCGCGCAGACCGACTTTACAGAAGCCGGCGAGATCATGCTGTTCGTCAGCGAAAGCCAGGTCTCGTATCTCGAGGGCTTGATGTGGGACCAGGGTTATCTGGATAGTCACCAGATGACCGGCGCGTTCCAGATGCTACAGTCGAACGACCTGATCTGGTCGCGCTACATCCGCGAGTATCTTATGGGCCGGCGCGGCAAAATGATCGACCTGATGGCGTGGAACGCCGACGCGACGCGGATGCCCTACAAGATGCACTCGGAGTATTTGCGCAAGCTCTTCCTGTATAACGAGCTGGCTCAGGGACGCTTCGAGGTTGGCGGCGAGCCGGTTAGCCTGACGGACATTCGCGTCCCGATTTTCTGCGTGTCCACCACAAAGGACCACGTCGCCCCATGGCGATCCGTCTACAAGCTGCACCTGCTCGCGGACACCAACGTCACCTTCGTGCTCGCTAATCGTGGTCACAACGGCGGTATTGTTAGCGAGCCGGGCCACAAGGGACGCGCGTATCAGATCCGTCGCAAGGTGGAAGGTACCAAATACATTCCCCCGGAAGAATGGCGCGAGACGACGCCGGTTGAAAATGGGTCTTGGTGGCCGGAACTTGTCAAATGGCTCGATGAGCGCTCCGGCGACATGCGCGAGCCGCCGGGCATGGGTGCGCCGGCAAGCGGCTATGCGCCAATTACCGAGGCGCCAGGCGCGTATATTCATCAACGGTGAATGGCTTGTGACGCCTGAATTCTGAAACAGCGCGAGGGACGGTGCTATGAAACGGGTCAAGGACGACGAAACGCACGAACATGTTGAACTCAGCGCCACCGAAGCGCGGCAGGGCCGCCCCGATAGGCCAATCCTTTACGTCCTGATCGGGCTGATCGCTGGCACGATCATCGGCGTCGGTGTGATCTATGCCTATTATTTCTAGGCGGCGTCGCGCCATCGCGCGAGCTGCGCCGCAGGTGTGATGCCGGCGCGCCACGTCTCACGCGGTCCTCACCCGTTCGCAGGTTTACGGCGCGTTCTTCAGTGACCCGGCCACGAAGCTCAGCTAAATCTGTGCCACGATGCGGCGCGCGAAAACGAGGGAGGCGCGTCTTGCCCGGCACGCATGCAAAACCCGGCAGCGAAGTGCTGGACGAGCTTGGCGTTATGTCAGAGACCGGCCTCAGCGCCGCCGAGGTCCGGCAGCGGCTTCGCCGGTATGGCCGCAATAAGCTCGCGGAGCATAAGGGCCGGAGCGTCTGGAGCATCCTGATTGACCAGGTCAAGAGCCTGGTGTTCGCGCTGCTGCTGGCGGCCGCCCTGGTGTCGTTCGGTTTCGGCGAACCTGTCCAGGGGATCGCGATCCTGATCGCGCTGCTGCTGAACGTCGCCATTGGTTTTTTCACCGAGCTTCGCGCATCCCGTTCCATGGAGGCGCTCAAGCGTATGGAGCGCACCGAGGCCACGGTCCGCCGCGATGGCAAGCAGCGGCGCATCGAAGCCGCAAATATCGTCCCCGGAGACATCGTCGTGTTGAACGCGGGAGATATCGTCCCGGCCGATCTGCGCGTTTTGGAGGCCGGCAATCTTGCCGCCGACGAGTCGAGCCTGACCGGAGAGTCGGTTCCGGTGGCGAAAGCGGCGGAGGCGGTTGCGCAGGATGCGCCTCTGGCTGAACGCACCAGCATGATGTTCAAGGGTACGGCGGTCGCAAGCGGCAGCGGTACGGGTGTCGTGGTCGCGACGGGGACGGGCACCGAGCTTGGCCGCATATCCCAGCTTGCCGAGGAGACCGTGGAAGCGCGGACGCCGCTTGAGCAGAGGCTGGACCAACTCGCCCTGCGGCTTATCATCGTCATCCTGGCGGTTTCCGCGGCGGTGAGCATCATCGGGATCCTTGTTGGCCGCGACCTGTATCTGATGGTCGAGACCGGTATCGCCCTGGTCGTCGCCGCGATCCCCGAAGGCTTGCCGGTCGTGGCGAGCATCGCGCTGGCCCGCGGCATGTGGCGGCTGGCTGAACGCAATGCGCTCATCGAGCAGCTCGAAGCTGTGGAGACGCTCGGCTCGGTCAATGTGATCTGCACCGACAAGACCGGCACGCTGACGGAGAACCGCATGGGGCTATCTGTCTTCGCGTTGGCGGATGGCGCAGTACACGTGGCGCAGCACTCGGGCGCACGGCCCGGTAAGCTGATACGTGACGACCAGCCCGTTGAAATCGGCGAGACCGGGCCACTGCGGGCGGCGCTTGAGGTTGCGGCGCTGTGCAATAGCGCGGGCATAGAAGAAGAGAATGGAACCGGCGATCCAATGGAGCGCGCGCTCGTGGCCGGTACGGCTCGGATCGGGGTCAAGCGTCGCGATCTGCTTGAGGCAATGCCCGAGGCGCGGCGTGTCGAATTCGCTTCGGAGACGCTGATGATGGCCACCATTCATCAGATCGATGACGGCTATCGCTTTGCGGTCAAGGGCGCGCCGGAGGCCGTGCTGTCGGCGTCGGTCAGGGTGTTGACGCCCGATGGCCCCCAAGATCTCAGCGAGGATGACAAGCAAGAGTGGTCCCAGCGCAACGAAGACATGGCGTCTCACGGGTTGCGTGCGCTCGCGCTGGCGGAGAAGATCGAAGACGCCAAGGACGCCGAGCCCTACGAGGGCCTCACGCTGCTTGGGCTTGTCGGGCTGATCGACCCGCCGCGTGAGGGCATCCGCGACGCCATTGATGCCTGCCGCGATGCCGGGATTAATGTGGTGATGATCACCGGCGATCAGCCTGCGACGGCCATCGCCATCGCCCGGGAGGTGGGCCTTGCGCGCTCCGACGAGGAGACCCGCGCGATGAATGGCGCGGAGCTTCAGCCGCTGGCTGCGATGGATGCGACGGTGCGTGACGAGGTGCTGGCGACGCGCGTTTTCGCCCGCGTTGAACCGGCGCAGAAGCTTGACCTCATCGATATTTATCAGGATGCCGGCGCGATCGTCGCGATGACCGGTGACGGGGTGAACGATGCGCCCGCGCTCAAGAAAGCCGATATCGGCATCGCCATGGGCCAGCGCGGTACGCAGGTGGCGCGCGAAGCCGCAGACATGGTGCTGAACGATGACAGTTTCGCGACGATTGTCGCGGCAGTAGCGCAGGGCCGGGCGATCTTCCGGAACATTCGCCGTTTCATCGTCTATATGCTATCCGGCAACGCAGGCGAGATCCTGGCCGTATCCGCTGTTGCCCTGGTCAATGCGCCCTTGCCGCTGCTGCCGCTGCAGATTCTGTATATCAACATCATCTCCGATGTGTTCCCGGCGTTGGCGCTAGGCGTCACGCCCGGAGGGCAGACCATGGATGAGGCGCCGCGCCGCGCAGACGAGCCTGTGCTGACACGTCGCCACTGGCTCATCATTGCAGGCTATGGGGGCGTTATCGGGGGATCGGTACTGGCCGTCTTCGCCTACGCGCTGGTTGTTCTGCAGATGAGCGAGACGCAGGCTGTGGCAATCTCGTTTGCGACTTTCTCGCTGGGCCGGCTGCTGCACACCTTCAATATGCGCGAGCCGGAGACGCCTTTACGCGATGATCCGGTATTCACCAACCGCTACGTCTGGGGTGCGATCGCGATTGGTGTCGTTCTCTTGCTCGCGGCGCTGTATCTTCCTTACGTCTCTGACGCACTGCAAACGGTCGACCCGGGCCTGGAAGGCTGGGTCCTGATCCTGATCGGCAGCGTCATCCCGCTCATCGTCGGCCAGTTGACAAAGCTTCGCGCGGTCCGCCGGCTCGCC
>CAYXPZ010000039.1:0-22697 GCA_964466965.1 uncultured Hyphomicrobiaceae bacterium | reverse complement strand
TCAGATCCTTCACCAGCTGGCGGATCACCAGAAGCTGCTGATAGTCCTTCTCGCCGAATACCGCGATATCCGGCAGGCTCTGCAGAAACAGCTTGGTCACCACCGTGGTGACCCCGGCGAAGTGGTGTGGACGAGACACGCCGCACATGCACTGCGTCAGCTCGGCGACCTCCACCCGCGTGGCAAAGTCGTTCGGGTACATTTCCAGGATCGACGGCGCATAGACGAGATCGGCCCCCGCCTTCGCCAACAGCCGGTTGTCGCCATACTCGTCGCGCGGGTAGTTCTCGAAATCCTCGTCCGGACCGAATTGCGTCGGGTTGACGAATATCGAGACGATGACCCGGTCGGCATTTTTGCGCGCCAGACGCACAAGCGACAGATGCGCCTCATGCAACCCGCCCATGGTCGGCACGAGCGCGATCGTACGGGTTTTCCGACGCCAGCGGCGAACGGCGTCGCGCAGATGGTTCACGGTGCGCACAACTGGCAGCGTCACGGCGATGGGCCCTTGGCTCGTAACGGAAAGACGCGCGTCACAATAGCAAGCTTTGACAAAAACGAAAGCGGCCACGACGCGGCGAAACGCGCTTGAGGGCCGGAAAGTCCTGACACCGGCGGCGCGGCGCACTAATATACGGGCAGCATCACGATTGGAGAGAGATGTCGACCAAAGACGCCCCCGACAAAACCCGTCCCGCCCCGGCTGATCCGGCCCGGGACACCGGCACCGCGCCCGCCAGATCGAGCGCCGACGAGATCGACGCCTTCGTCCAGCAGGTCCGCAACATGCCCGCGACGACTGCCCGGCGCGGCCGGCTGATCTTCGCCATGGACGCAACCATGAGCCGCCAGCCCACCTGGGACCTGGCGCTGCAGCTTCAGGGTGAGATGTTCGAGGCTGTGGCGCAGATCGGCGCGCTGGACGTGCAACTCATGTATTTCCGCGGCTTCGATGAATGCCGCGCCTCGAAATGGGTGTCGGACGCCCATGGTCTCAAGCGGCTGATGACCAGCGTCGCCTGCCGCGGCGGCTTCACGCAGATTCGCAAGGTGCTGAGCCACGCGCGTAAAGAAGCCGACTCCGGCGAAGTCAGCGCGCTGGTCTTCGTGGGCGACAGCATGGAGGAGGATATCGACCAACTCGCGAATACCGCGGGCGAACTCGGCATGCTGAAGGTGCCGGCCTTCATGTTTCAGGAGGGCGACAATCCCAACGCTGCCACGGCCTTCAAGGAGATTGCCCGGCTGACCGGCGGGGCGTATTGCCGGTTTGATGCGGGCGCGGCGGATGCGCTGCGCGCGCTGCTGCAGGCGGTGGCCGTCTATGCCGCCGGCGGCCGCCGTGCGCTGGAAGACTTGAGCCGGTCGGGCGCGGGGCCAGGCCAACTGTTGCTTGAACAGCTGAAATCCTGACGGGCATGCCATGCAATTCTTGATCATCGGTGTCTTACTGCTGCTGTTGCTGCTGCTTTATGCCGGGCGTGTCGCGCGCATGAACCCGAAAGCCGGCGCACGGGCGATCCGCAAGGGCGGCGGCTACGGGCTGCTCGGGCTGGCAATCGGGCTGGGGCTGGCCGGGCGCATCGGCATGGCGATACCGTTGGCGCTGATTGGCGGGTGGCTGCTTGGATGGCGGCTGCCGTTCGGCGGACAGGCCGGGCCAATTCCGGGAAACGCACGGCCCAGCGGCGGGCAGGCCTCCACAGTGCGCGCGGATTTCGTCGAGATGACGCTGGATCATGACACCGGCAGTATGGACGGCGAGGTGCTGGCCGGGCAGTTCACTGGGCGCAAACTCTCGGAAATGGAGACCTCGGACCTTTTGGCGCTGCTGCGCGAGACCTTGGCCAGTGACGCCCAGAGCGCAAAGCTAGTGGAGGCCTATCTCGACCACACCGCGCCCGATTGGCGCGATCAGCCTGGCGCGCGCGGCAGCGATACCAGCGACGCCGCCGCCTCAGGTCCAATGACGATTACCGAAGCCTACCGCATCCTGGGTCTGTGGCCGGGTGCGAAAGCCGACGACATCCGCCGGGCGCATCGCGAGATGATGAAGAAATTTCACCCTGATCAGGGTGGATCGACCTATCTGGCAATGAAGATCAACGAGGCGAAGGACACGCTGCTGGCGCAGTTCTCGCAGCGGCAGGCGGGTTAAACCTCACACGCCAGTGGAACCGAAGCCACCACCACCGCGCTGCGTCTCGGGCAGGGCCCGGACCACATCGAGCCGGGCGCGTGTGACCGGCGCGATCACAAGTTGGGCAACCCGCATCCCCCGCTCGACCGTGAACGGCGCTTCGCCAAGATTGATCAGCAGCACCTGCACCTCGCCGCGATAATCCGCGTCAATCGTGCCCGGAGCATTCAACAATGTAACGCCGTGCCGATAGGCAAGCCCGGAGCGCGGCCTTACCTGCGCTTCGTAACCCTGTGGCAGCGCGAAAGCCAGCCCCGTCGGCACAAGAGCGCGCTTTGTCGGGTCGAGGAGGAGCGGCTCATCAGCGGGCAGCGCGGCGCGCAAGTCCATTCCGGCTGCTTCTGGGGAGTGATATTCCGGCAGTGTAACCCCAACGCCGTGCGGAAGCTGCTCAACCGCGATCGCGATTTCAGGCCCCATGATTGGCCCCGGCTGGCAGATACGGTTGGCCTTGCAGCGCGTCGGCCACGCGGGACATCAGCCGCCGCGCGACGTCATCTTTGCTCATACGCGGCCAGTCCTCGGCCCCGTCAGCCGTGACGAGCGTGACGTCGTTCTCATTGCCGCCGAACACGCCGCCTTCCGGCGAGACATCGTTCGCCACGATCCAGTCGCAGCCCTTCGAGCGGCGCTTCTCCTGCCCCTTCGCTGCGGCATCGCCGGTTTCCGCCGCGAAGCCGACGACGAGCCCGGGTCGGTCCGCACGCGCGGAGATGCGTTGGAGGATGTCGGGGTTTTCGGTGAGCGAGAGCACTGGCGTACCAGCGGATTTCTTGAGCTTGGCCTCGGCGTTCTCGGCAACACGCCAGTCGGCCACAGCAGCCGCCAAAATGGCCGCGTCGGCCGGAAGCGCATTCTCCACCGCGGCCAGCATGTCCTCAGCGGTTTCAATATCCACCCGCAGCACGCCTTCCGGCGCGGCCAGGTCAGTCGGGCCGGAAACCAGCGTCACGCACGCGCCAAGCGCCTCGGCCGCCTGGGCTATCGCATAGCCCTGTTTGCCTGAGGAGCGGTTGGCAATGTAACGGACCGGATCGATCGGCTCATGGGTCGGTCCAGCGGTGATGAGAATGTGCCGGCCGGCGAGCGGCTGATTTTTCGGCCCGAACATCGCCTCGATCTTCTCGACAACCGCCTCGATCGCCGCCATTCGGCCCAACCCATATTCACCGCAGGCCATCGCGCCCTCATCGGGCCCGATAAAGTGGATGCCATCCTGTGCAAGCTGGTCCAGATTGCGCTGCGTCGCCGCGTGATGCCACATCCGCACATTCATGGCCGGCGCACAGAGGACAGGCTTGTCGGCTGCGAGTAGCACCGTAGTGGCCAGATCATCAGCCTGACCATGAGCCATCCGCGCCATGAGATCAGCGGTGGCGGGCGCGACAACGATCAGATCCGCCTCGCGCGCTAGCCGGATATGGCCGATCTCCGTCTCGTTCTTGAGGTCGAACAGCTCGGTGAACACCGGCGCTTCGGTGAGCGCGCCAACGCTCAAGGGCGTGACGAATTCCGCTGCGCCCGGCGTCAATACAGTGCGCAAATGCGCCCCGCGCTCCTTCACACGGCGCATCACATCCAACACCTTATATGCGGCGACACCCGCGCCGAGAATGAAGAGTATGCTGCGATCCGTCAGGCTGTTCATGCGCCGCGCCTCTTGCCGCGCCTACTGATCCCTCCGGACATAAGCACACACGACGCCGTCCGCGAGAGGGCGCTTATCAGCGGGGCATCACCGTCTGCGCGCAGGTTAGGATGCCTCGTGCTTACCGGCGCGGCGCAGGCTGACGACATTGAAAGCGCCGCAACTCTTGCAAATCAGGTAGCGTTCACGGCCCCGGTTATGGGGCGGTCCGTATTCCCGGTCGTGCATGACAAGGGTGCTCTTGCCGCAATCTGGGCACGCCGCAGTGGTTGGCGCATTTCGGCAGAGTTGGTGGGCGATCGCTACCCACTGATTCAGATTGGCATTGCTGACCGCGCTCATTTTGTTTTCTCGCTCTTTATCTTGATTAACAGTGCCTCAACGACGTTTTCGGCACGAACGTTCCCCCCAAAGGCCCTTCAGATGAATGCCTCACAGACCGCACTCTGAGGCAGGTTTGAGGCAAAACCATTGTGAGCAAGAACGTTCCCGTTCAAGTTAAAATCGCGTTTTCGGCAGGTTTTGAAAGACAATGTGATCGCGCCCCCCCAGGGATGACGCGACAGAGCGGCGCCGCAGCCGCCGGGCGTCGCCTGCCCGGCTGCCTCAGGGTTGAGACGCCGCAGTTGGATTGTCTGGGCGTCCACGCTGCTGCTATTGTTGGCCAATGTGCTGTAGACGGGCCTGTGGAGCGCCCCAATTCGCGTTGCTGGAGCAGCGTCTCACCTTCAGATTTGTGCACGTAAAGCCAAGAAATTCGGAGCCGGAGTTGACTGTTCGAGCGAGCCTAGATCTGTGACGGTTCTGAACCTCGTCGCAGCTCTGATACTGTTTGCAATGATGTCCGTCGTCGGTCTGGAGCTGACGGTCGCAGACTTTCGCCGTGCGGCAAGGCATCCAAAGGTGATCGTGTGGGGTACACTGGCTCAACTCTCGATTGTGCCTCTAGGCACCGCGGCTCTGCTCCTGATCTACCCGCTTGCTGGCCATATCGCTGCGGGCATGGTGCTGATTGCGGCCGCGCCGGGCGGAGGCATCTCCAATGTCTTTACTTATCTGGCCGGCGCTAACACAGCGCTCTCGGTCATATTGACTGCTGTGGCGTCGCTCGCCGCGGTGGTTTCGTTTCCCGTCTTGTCCGCAGTCGGTATCCAGTTGCTTCTAGGCGAGCAAATTGCCGTTGAGGTCCCAATTGCTCCCCTCATCGGGCAACTCGTCATACTCGTTCTGTTGCCGATCGGTTTCGGTATGGTCGTCCGCGACCGCAGACCCGGTCTCGCTGACCGTTACGCAACGCCGCTGCGGCGGCTCACCTTCGTCGCGATTATCGGATTGCTCGTGATCGCCATGTCGTCTGATCGCTCGGGGCTGGCCGCCGACGTGACGGATGGCCTGATCGCAGCCCTCATCTGGACCCTGATGGCTATGGGACTCGGCTGGGGCGTCGCGCGACTTGCGGATTTTCCACGGGACGACGCGTTCACCTTCCTGATCGAGTTCTCCGTGAAGAATGTCGGTTTTGCAGCCATTGTGGCGCTGGCGGTTCTCAATCGTCCGGATCTGGCGGTGTTCTTCGGCTCATACGTGCTGATCGGCTATCCGCTTGCCGCGCTATTCGCCATGGCTTACCGGAAAATCGCGCATCCTCTCAAATAGGCCGTCGACGGTGCGGAATCGGCCTCCCACTGATGCGCATCCTCAAGGTCGGGCGCGCCCATCGGCTTTCGCGGCGATCTTGTTCTGGCGCAACCACGCGACGGCGTCTGGGAGGGCTTCGTGCAGCGAGCGCGGGGCATAGCCAAGGTCATGCCGCGCCTTGCTGCTATCCAGATAAGCCGAGCGCAACGCCAGTCTTACGCCCTCGGTCGTCGCGGCCGGCTCTTTGCGCGTGATGTGCGTGGCGAGCCATTCGCTCACAACTGCCGCTGCGTAGGCAAGTTGGCCCGGCACCCAGAATTTGATCGCCTTTTCGCCGGTCAAATCCACAAGCATTCTGGCAAGCTGTTTCATGGAAAGGTTCTCGCCGCCCAGAATATAGCGTTCGCCGGCACGGCCATACCGCGCGGCGCGGATCATGCCATCGGCGACGTCGCGGACATCAGCCAAATTCAGGATGAAGTTCAGCGCCCCGGGCATCCGGTCTGTTAGGTAGAGCGCGAGCATCGCCATGGGCGGGGTCAGGCTGTCATCGCCAGGTCCGATCGGCAGCGTGGGGTTCACCACCACGACCGGCTGACCGGCGCGACCAGCCGACAGAGCAGCCTGTTCCGCGAGATATTTCGAACGGGCGTAAGGGCCTGCCATATCGGCAAGGCTCGGCATTGCCGTTTCGTCGATCATCTCGCCAGCCGTTTGCGGAGAGATCAGGGTCACCGCCGAGGCGCAATGGACGATCCGCTCAACCGGTTTGCACGCTGCAGCAGATAACATCACCTCCGTGCCTTCCCGGTTTACGCGGTCAAAACCGTCCAGTTGTGGCGTCCACAGGTGGGCGATTGCGGCGAGATGATAGACATGGTCCATTCCGTCCAGGGCATGCAGAACAGTGTCATGATCGAGAACCGAGCCCTGAAGGTATTCGACCCCTTCAAGAACCCCGGCAGGAGCAGCCTTGTCGAGTATCCGGACAAACTCGCCCTTAGCCCTCAGAGCGGACACCAGATGCCTTCCGATGAAACCGCTACCCCCGGTAATCAGCGATGCAGCCATTGTTTCCAAATTGATTTCTTGCCGAGGGAACCCATCCGAAGACGACGAGGTGGCGACGGTGGCTGACGATGTAGCAGATGCCTCTGTTAAGCGGGCCCACTCGTTACGTCTTAACAGCAATACGCTCACGGATCACGCGGATGCTGTCGCCGCTCAGAAGATGTGCGCCCCACCCTTGCGCGACCATGCGGTTGGCCGCACCCGGTGTCGCGAGCAGCCAGAGCGCGGCAAACACGGTCGGCGCGATACTGGGCCAGTCCCAGCGCACTGGGGTCAGTTCTTCACGGCTCCTCGCATACCGCCCGCGCCGGCATGAAAGGCGCCAGCATTCTTGCAGCAGATCGCGCCTGGTTCCGTCACGGATTGCGCAGCCGAGTAAGACCTGAAGCGCGATATGCGTGCGAACACCATCGCGCTCAGGCGCCGCTGCGCGCGGGTGCTCCCCGAGCGATACGCGCAAAAGCAGATCGGTCAAATCGAGCCCCGCCAGCATGCCGTTGATTGGCTCCACCAGTCGTGGATTGCAGTCGATGTAGTGGGGCGAACCGTTATCCGTGCGCGCGACGTAATCCACCGACAGCGCGCCATGCCAGCCGAGATGCGCGCCAATCGTCGCCAAATGCGCCTGAACCGCCGGTCGGCGCACGCTCTCCTTCATCGCTGGGCCGCCGCCAGCGCCGGCGAGAAGGTTTTTGTAGGCGTGCATTCCAACCAGCCGGCCGGTGTCGAACACAGCTTGAGCATGCTCAACCGGGCCGACGATGAGGTCTTGGACTAGAAAGACATCATCCACCGGTTTGCTCTCGATTTGGCGCAATGCCTGTTCCAGCTGCGCCCTGTCATGGATAATCCATGTGCCCCGGCTCGCCGTGCCGATTGCGGCCTTCAGCACGAAGGGAAATTGACGGACCTGGCGCAAAGCCCCCAAGTCGTCGACGACGGCGGTCTGAGGCTGGGGCAACCCGAGTTCAGTGAGGACTTCGCTGAAACCGGCTTTGCTGTGCGCGCGCGCGTAGCTGTCAAAGCTCGGCAGCGCCATCGCCACATGCGGTGCCAAGTCCTGTTGGACTTTTGCAAACAGGTATCCTTGCTCATGGATTGGCAAGAGGACGTCGAAGCGCCTGCGCGAAATCAGATCGCGCACAAACGCGAGATATCCTTCGGGGTCCTCGCCGAGACCTGGGCAACGGTGAAAGCGCCTGACAAAACGCGAGAAGCGTCCGATGCATGCGCGATCGGGGTCGCAGACCTCGACCCAATGGCCGGCGAGCCCCAAGGCGGTAATGGCCTCCCGCGCCGAGGTGCTGGACCCTTCTGACAGGAGAACCCGAAGGCGGGTTTTCCCGCGATCTTGCATTGAGGCTTCTCCGCGCCGGCCGCTCTCGAACATTTGGTTCCACGCTAGTCTGCGATGAAGCACGCGCCGCCGTCATTACGTTTTCATGCCCCAGGACTGGCAGTGCCCGGTCTGTTTGGACGCGACCTGCACAGGCAGCAAGAATTGAGTAACGCTCAACAGATGTCAGGGTCCCTCACTCCGCTGCGCTTGTTAGCATGCAGACGCAAAAACGCTTGAAGTTGAGGCGCTTCTATCGTGCTTGCTTGCCTGGATTCGACTTGAAAATGCCGCGCGTTTGATCTGCCGGCGGCACGAAAATTGCTTCGAGGAATGCGCGGTGCTGATAGCGCAACGGTTTCGTTCACGTGATCGTTAACACCTCGGGCTTGTGGTGTTATTCTGCGCCGGTAGCATAGCACCGGAGGCAAGGTTGGTGGGGGGCTTTTCGAGATGCGGGTGATTCTTGCGCAGCCTCGCGGATTTTGCGCCGGCGTCGTACGCGCTATCGATATCGTCGAGCGGGCCCTCGAAAGATACGATGCCCCCGTGTATGTGCGGCACGAAATCGTGCACAATCGGCACGTCGTTGATAGCCTCAGGGCGAAAGGTGCGCATTTCGTCGAAGAGGTCGCAGAGATTCCCGCGAACGCCGTGACCATCTTCAGCGCTCACGGCGTGGCTAAGTCAGTCGAGGATGAAGCGGCCGAGCGCGGCCTGCCTGTCATCAATGCCACCTGTCCCCTCGTCACCAAGGTGCATAACCACGGGAAGCGTTATGTCGCGCAGGGGCGCACGCTGATCCTGATTGGACATGCCGGCCATCCTGAGGTCGCAGGCACCATCGGACAAATTCCCGGCAAAGTGCATCTGGTCCAAAACGAGCGCGAGGTCGATCTGCTCGACATCCCGACCGATGCGCCGGTCGCCTACGTCACACAGACAACTCTCAGCGTGGACGATACACGCGGGATCATTGCTGCGCTGGAGCGCCGCTTCCCAGATATAGTTGGGCCAGATACCCAGGATATCTGTTATGCAACACAGAATCGTCAGACTGCGGTGCGAGAGTTAGCGCAGATCGTCGACGTCATTCTGGTCGCCGGCGCAACGAACAGCTCAAACTCCAATCGTCTCCGCGAAATCGCTGAGGAGGAGGGCGTTCCCAGTTACCTCCTCGCCGGAGGCGGCGAGCTTCGGCGCGAATGGGTAGAAGATGCGAAGACCGTTGGCATTACCGCCGGGGCGTCTGCGCCGGACGTGCTAGTGGACGAGCTCATAGATGCGCTACGCCGATTCGGTCCGGTCGATGTCTCGACCCTGCCGGGCCTTGAAGAGAACATACAGTTCCGCCTGCCCGCGGAATTAACGTAGGTCTGTTAACGCCGCCCCGTAACGCAACTTCGAAACCCTATAGGTTGAGCCTTGAGCATCCCATTTCTGCAGAAAGCCTTCGTCGGCGCTTATGTCCTGAAGCAGCATCTGCGGGGCCGCAAGCGCTATCCGCTGGTGCTAATGCTGGAGCCGCTGTTTCGATGCAATCTGGCCTGCGCCGGCTGCGGCAAGATTGATTATCCGGAAGAAATCCTGGATCAGCGTCTGTCTGTCGACGACGCCCTTGGCGCCGCTGACGAGTGTGGCGCGCCAGTGGTGTCGATCGCCGGGGGCGAGCCGCTCATTCATAAGGAGCTTCCGCAAATTGTTGAAGGCCTGATCGCGCGGCGGAAATTCGTCTATCTTTGCACCAATGCGCTGTTGATGGAGAAGAAGCTTGACCAGTACAGGCCGAGCCCGTTCTTCGTCTGGTCGGTGCATCTCGACGGCAGCAAGGAAGAGCACGATAAATCCGTATGCCAGCGGGGCGTGTACGATAAGGCGGTTTCTGCGATCAAGGCGGCGAAGGCCCGCGGCTTCCGGGTGAACATCAACTGCACCCTGTTCAACAACATGGAGCCCGAGAAAGTCGCCAACTTCTTCGACAGCCTGTCCGATATCGGGGTCGATGGCATCACCGTGTCGCCAGGCTATGCTTATGAACGCGCGCCCGACCAACAGCATTTCCTCAACCGCGCCACGACCAAAGAATTGTTCCGGGATGTCTTCCGGCGGGGCCGGGGCGGCCGCAACTGGTCATTCAGCCAATCGACCCTGTTCCTCGATTTCTTGGCCGGCAACCAGAACTATCACTGCACGCCGTGGGGCAACCCGACACGGACCGTGTTTGGTTGGCAGCGTCCCTGCTATCTCCTCGGCGAGGGTTACGCCAGCACCTTCAAGGAATTGATGGAAGAGACCGACTGGGATAGCTACGGCACCGGCAACTACGAGAAGTGCGCAGACTGCATGGTGCACAGCGGCTATGAGGCGACGGCAGTGAAAGATGCTGTCGCCAATCCGTTGAAGGCGCTGATGGTTGGCCTGCGCGGCGTCCGCACTGAAGGACCGATGGCGCCGGAGATCCCGCTCGATAATCAGCGTCCTGCAGAGTACGTCTTTTCGCGCCATGTCGAGCTAAAGCTCAGGGAAATCCGCGATGCCAAGGCGCGGGAAGCCGAGGCCCGGGCCCAGCATCCGCCGGCCGCGGAGTAACGCGCGTTTAGCCGCTCGCATATCCAATGCGAGCCGTATCAGCTGAAATATCTGGCCAGGTCTCTGGGCGACCGAGGCCAGGACCGCGCCGGCGGCCACGCCCCCGTCAGGCTGTAACGCGACCAGAGCCGCCGGTGGAAGAGCGCGCGCCGCCGGATCGACGATCACGCGAAAGGCGACGAAGGGCAACCCGTTTGCCGTCGCGAGGCGCGCCGCGATATGGGATTCCATATCCACCGCCGCGGCGCCGGTCGTCTCGTGCAGGGCCCGTTTCGCTGCACCGTCTGTGACGGGCCGATCGACGCCAGCCAGTTGCGCGCAGATCGCATGTGGCAGAGCGACCTGAAGTTGCTCCGACCAGGCCGCGTTGGTTTGCCAACGCGCCAGGCCATCAGTTACCGCCTCCGCAACGATAAGATCTCCGGGCCCAAACTGCGGCGCAAGCCCCCCTGCCGTGCCAAAGCTGATGACGCCTCCGGCTCCCGCAGCAATCGCCGCTTGGAGCTTTGCCTGCGTTTGCGCGCGATCGCCACCGCCCGCAATGGTCACGACTCCCGGCCCTTGCGCAATGCGCGCCTCCAGCGCTAGGCCCGTGAGCGCAACCACAGGTAAGGTTTCCGACACGGCGCTCACATGCCGTAGATGACGGACGCGGCATTGCCGGTGCGCAGATTGCGATAGCGTGCCAACGCCCAGAGCGGGAAGGATCTCGGATAGCCGTGATAGCGCAGATAGAAGACGCGCGGGAAGCCAGTGGCTGTGAAGCGCTTCTCCTGCCAGAAGCCATCAGGGCCTTGCGTTCGTTTCAGATAGCGAATGCCCCGTTCTACAGCAGGATGATCGGTCTCGCCAGCCGCCATCAGCCCGAGCAAGGCCCAAGCCGTTTGTGATGCCGTGCTCGGTGCGGGTTCATGGCCGCGATAATCCAGCTTGTAGCTCTCGCCATCCTCGCCCCAGCCGCCATCATCGTTCTGTATGGAAAGCAGCCAATTCACCGCCTTGCGCATTTCCGGGCTTTCGTGATCGACCCCTGCGGCATTAAGCGCGCACAACGCCGACCATGTACCGTAGACGTAATTCATTCCCCAACGGCCGAACCAACTGCCGTCTTTCTCCTGCTCACGGCGGAGATAGTCGAGCGCGCGTCTAGCGGCTTCGCTGGTTTCTGGCTTCTCACCGAGTTGGGCGAGCATGGACAGGCAGCGCGCCGAGACGTCGGCCGTCGGGGGGTCGAGCAGAGCGCCGTGGTCGGAGAACGGGATGTGGTTGAGATAATGGTAGTTATTGTCGGCATCGAACGCGCCCCAGCCGCCATTGCTGCTCTGCAGGCCTACGACCCATTCGCGGCCCCGGCTGATGGCGTCGCCGAAATCCGTCGAAACAGCCTCGCTTTGCGCAGCAGCCCGGTCCATCGCCATGACCACAACGGCGGTGTCGTCGAGATCGGGATAGTGTGGATTGGCATATTGGAAGGCCCAGCCGCCAGGTCGCACATCCGGACGGACCTCTGCCCAGTCCCCTTTCACGTCCATGACCTGCCGCGGCTTGAGCCACTTCAAACCATTGACCGCCTGCTTAACCGCCTCATGACTGCCAACCTCCAACAGTGCGTGGCTTGCCAGCGCAGTGTCCCAAACCGGCGAAACGCAGGGCTGGCAATAGGCTTCGTGGTCTTTCACCACCAGCAGCTTGTCGATGGAATGGCGCGCAGCAACAACGTCGGGATGGTCGCTCGGATAGTCGAGCGCATCGAACATCATCACGCTGTTGGCCATAGCCGGAAAGATGGCACCGAGACCGTCCTCGCCATTCAGCCGCTCGCGGACGAACGCGACGGCCTTGTCGATGGCGCGTTTGCGCGGCCCGGACGGCATCCAGGGCTCAGCGACGCGGAGCATCCGGTCGATCCCCTGAAACAGAATATACCAAACCCACTTCTGATGCGGGGCTTTGGCAGGTGCACCGAGCGTGTGCGGCGACTCGATGAACAACTCATCAACCTTCACCCCTTTCGGGTTGCGGGCCTGCGGCTTCAGACATTGCAGCACGAGCAACGGCACGATGACTGTCCGCGCCCAATAGGAGATCTTCGACAGGTGAAACGGAAACCAGCGCGGCAACAGCATGATCTCGACCGGCATCACCGGCGCGGCGCGCCACGGCACCACGCCGTAGAGCGCCAGCAGCAAGCGGGTAAACACGTTGCTACGGGCAGCGCCGCCATGGGCGCGGATAACCTCCCGCGCCCGGCGCATATGCGCGGCCTCAGGGTCATCGCCGATCATTTTCAGCGCGAAATACGCCTTAACACTCGCGCTTATGTCGAGATCGCCATCATGGAAAAGCGGCCAGCCGCCGTGCGGGCCCTGAATACGGCGCAGATAGGCCGCGATCTTGGCTTCGAGAGAAGAATCGACCGGCTCGCCCAGGTAATGCTTAAGCAAGACATATTCAGCCGGGATGGTGGCGTCGGCTTCCAGCTCGAAAACCCAATGCCCATCTGCGCGCTGGCAGTGCGCAAGCGCTTCAGCAGCGGCATTGATGTGCCGATCAAGGCCTGACCCGTCGAGCGTCCGCCGCTGGGCGGATTGCGTGTCGCCGCTTGGGTTCGCGATCATGGTCCCTCAAATGCCTGTGCTGCCTTTTTGTGACGATCCGCGCCGCCCGATTTCCCGACCGGATCGAGCCCTCTATCGTTGCTGGCAGTCCCGTCGCCGTCCAGTCGCCAGCCAGCACGAGGTTATCCGACCCCGCATCCGTGGCGGCCGGGCGCTTGGCGTCTTCGCTTGGCAAAGCCGCGAAGGTCGCGCGTTTTTCTTGGATGATCTGCCATGGTGGCAAAATATCGGCAAGTCCCGTGACCTGCGATACCTCCCGCCATAGATCGCGCGCGAGGGTTTCCCGCGGAGTCTCAAGCAATCGGTCCGCGCCGCTGATCGTGATGGACAACCGATCGCGGAAGGCGAAGATCCACTCGACAGTGCCGCCCACGACGCCGATCATCGATGGAAACTCAGGCGGCGGCGCGATGCGGTAGTGAGCATTCACAATCGCCCGGAACTCGGATGGTGTCTCAAGGCGCGGCACCACCGCCGCCGCGACAGGCGCGGGCACCGCCAGGACGACATTGTCCTCAGGCCCAAGCCGCACAGTGGCGTCGCCAAAATCCAGGGCCGTCACGCGCTGCTCCGACGCGCCGAGCGACCGCAGCCGCCGGCCGAAGTGGATGACTGCCCCCCGCGCTTCCAGATAGCGGATGGCGGGATCGACGAAGGCGCTCGACAGCCCATCAGAGGCAATGAGCGGCCGGCAAGCTCGTCCGCCAGCAGCCAGCGTCTCTCGCATGGTTGCGCCTGCAAGGCGCGCCGAGGCCTCTGCCGGGTCTGTGTTGAGCACGGCAAGCAGCAGCGGGCGCCACAAGCGCTCGTAGAGCGGACCGCTGCAGCTCATAACCTCCCGGATGGTTTTCTGCGGTCCCGCCCACAACAGCGGCGCAGCACCGAAATAGTCCGCGGCGTGCGTACCGGGGACGCGGCGGTCCGCCTTCACCACCCACCATGGTAGCCGCCCTTCGTTCGGGCGGAGCGTCCAGCGCTCGTCGGTCGCCAGATCGACAAACGGGAAAACCGCCTGCTCCGGCAGGCTCATATGCGCGTTGCCGCCGATCAAATCGAGGTAGGACAGCGCCGCGTGATTGCCCGAAAGGATAATGTGATTGCCATTGTCGATCATCATTCCAAGGCGGGCGTCAAAGAACGACCGGCAGCGTCCGCCGGCCTGCCGCGACGCTTCGTATATGGCAACGTTCGCACCGGCTTCCGTCAGCCGGACCGCGGCTGCGAGCCCGGCGAGCCCGGCGCCAATGATGTGAGTGACCGGGCTCGGCATCAGAACACCGCGTGGCGAAGCAGTAGCCACAAAAGAAGCGGGCGGCTGATTCGTATGCGGGTGCGTGGCGGCGACCAGCCGCGCGCCTGAAGCTGCTGCAGGATGAGCTTGTAGGCTTCGGCCATCAGCCGTGGCGTTCGCACCACGCGCCGTGGATAGCGGTTCATGATTGCATCGGCCTTTTCAAAATGCTGCTCGATACGCGCCATAACGGGTGCGCAGGCCCTTTCGATATTGGCGTCATCCAGAACCGTGATCGGATCAGTGCTCGTAATCTCCGCAGCTTCGAGCCACTCTCGCGCCAGGTAAAGCCGTCCCATCGCCGCATCCTCATCCAGATCGCGCAGGATGTTGGTGAGCTGCAAAGCACGCCCGAGGTCGTGCGCCAGCGCGATGCCGTCCGCCTTCTCCAGGCCGAACACCTTGACCGACAGCCGGCCAACGGCGCTGGCAACCCGATCGCAGTAGAGGTCCAGCGTTTCGAGATCGGGAGCACGAATATCACCCGCGGCGTCCATCTCCATGCCATCAATGACGGCCAGAAAATCATTGCGCTGGAGGTCGAACGACTTAATCGGCTCAACAAGCCCGCTCAGTCTCGGCGCAACTTCGCCGCCGTCGTACAGCGCGTTGATGTCCGCGCGCCACTGCGAAAGCGCTTTCAGCCGCGCGTCACGCGATCCCCCGTCGTCGGCAACATCATCAACGGCTCTGCAAAAAGAATAGATCTCGAACATCGCCTCGCGCTGGGGCGGCGGCATGATCCGCATTGCGGCATAAAACGAGCTGCCCGACGCGCGCTTCTGCGCCGGCTCAGGTATCGTCTGTGTAAAGGTTGAGGCAGTCATGGGTTCTACGCCTCTCGATAGGCCAACCGTGCCCCGGCGAGGCGGCGCGCAAGTCCCTCAGAGATACCGACCAGACCCAGAGCGCCAAACGCGGCTTTGTTCAAATGAACCCTCTCGCTGAGAGGATCGCGCCGAGTCAGCATTCCGCGCAGGCTGAGCGCCAGTCGATGGATCACCGCAACCTCCAGGCCGAGCCTGCGATCGGCGATCTGAACGGTGAAAGGGCGTGCCTCATCGAGAAGCGACGCCGTGCGCGCCGCCAACTCCCGAATACAATCCAGCAAGGCCGGCGACCCTTTCTCCAGCCCGAGGTCGGCAATATCTGCGCCGTGGCGGGCGAACGCGTCGAGGGGAATGTAAACGCGGTCGAGACGCCGGTAATCCGCGCCACAATCCTGCAGATGATTGATCACCTGCAGCGCGGCGCACAGCGCATCGGAGGCCGGCCAAGTCCCCTGGCTCTCGCCATGCACATCAAGCACGAAACGACCGACCGGCATGGCAGAGTGCGTGCAATAGTGCATGAGATCATCCCAATCGTGATATCTGCGCTTGGTGACGTCCATCCGGAAAGCGGTGAGCAGATCAAGCGGATGGCGCGGCGCGAGCGCGCGCTCGGCGAGAACAGTGCGAAGATTTGCAGCGGCGGCCGCGTCATCGCTCCGGCCCAGCAGGCTGTCCTCCAGAACATCGAGCCGCGCCAGTTTCTCGCTCTCACGTAATCCCGGGCTATCCGCCACATCATCCGCCGCCCTGGCGAAATGGTAGAATGCAAAAATCGCGTTGCGGTGGCGCGGGTGAATAAGGCGGGACGCGACGGGAAAATTTTCGTCGCGATGCGTCTTGCTTGGGCCCGTTTCGGCAGGAGTTGTCATAGCGTCCCTCAAGGTCTTCCGGCCTGAACGCGTCCCTTCCACATGCCGCCCCGACCGCGCGCATGTTGGTAAGCAGAGTCAAGGGTAAACGTTAAATAAAACGCGGCGATGACAGGAAGGGCGATGCCCCAAACCGGCGAGACGCCGTAAAAACGCAGTATTGGGACAAAGGCGAAAGCCATCATGACCCAGGCAGCAATACCGATGATCTGAGGCAGACCGGTCCCGAACAGGGCGAAGAGCGGCGGAACGAAAAAGGTCAGCGCGAGGCCCGCCACCGCACCCGTCAGCAAAACGGGCGAATAGCGAAGCTGATCGTAGGCCGAGCGCGAGATCATGCGCCAAATGCCGCTGACCCCGGAATAGGGTCTGAGGCTGTGCGCATTTTCGGTGAGGCCGAGCCATATGGGACCAACCGATTTCAGCTTCCGTCCCAGCGCGCAGTCGTCGATCAAGGTGCCGCGGATCGCCTCGATCCCGCCCGCGCGGGCCAGCGCATCGCCACGAACCAGCATACAGCCGCCGGCTGCCGCTGCGGTCGGGCTGCCGGGCCGGTTCACCCACGCGAACGGATAGAGCATCTGGAAGAAGAAGACGAAGGCGGGAATCAGGGCGCGCTCAGCGAAACTCTCGCAGCGCAGCTTTACCATCCATGAGGTGAGCACATACCCGTGCGCGTGCGCCCGGGCGACCAGCCGTCGTAGCGAATCCGGCGAGAAGACAATATCGGCATCGGCAAACAGCAGATAGTCAGGTGTCTTGGGGCGTGTGTCCGCATGTGTCACGCCTTGCTTCATCGCCCACAGCTTACCGGACCAGCCCGCCGGCAATGGCGCCCCATTGAGTACGGCCAATCGCTCTGGCACCCCTGCATGGACCGCTGCTGCAGTCGCTGTCTGGGCCGTTCCGTCAGTGCTTTGGTCGTCGACGAGGATCACCGAGAACACGCCTGGATAGTCCTGCTTGAGCAGCGAACCGAGCGTTGGGGCGATCATCTCTGCCTCGTTGCGCGCGGGCACAACAGCGACGATACGCGGCCAATCCTGAGGGTCGGCGTGGTCATCCCCCTCATCGCGCACACAGGCACGCCAGAAAGCCGCGCGTCCGGCGATAAGATATAGCCAGACGACGAGCGCGGCAGAGGCCAGTACCAAGCTGGCAGTCATCTCTCAGCTTTCCCGTAAGCTGCAGGGCGCGCCAGAAAGCATTTCGAAGAGCGCTTCAACAACGCTTTCGACCCGCCGGTTCCGAGTGCAGCCCTTCAGGGCTAAGGGAACAGCCCTTATCCTAGGCGCTGCGCCAGTCCTCTTCCATAATCACGTCTAGCAGTGCGCGACTGTGAACTGTGGACGACAGGATCACTGCGTCGCCCGATAACGCCGGGATTGCACTCGCCCGGAACATTGAACCCTATAATCAATTCGTCTATCGACATTGTCGTAAGCGTATGCCGTTCCCACACTCTTTAAGGCTCGCAGCCCCCTAGCCAACCATGGGTGCTCTGGTAGCCGATGGCGCTTGCGCACGGAATTATTGAGTAGTAGAGACGGAATGTCCGGCGAAGGCAATAGAGTGGAGCCCAGCTCTAATCACGATTCGTCGAGCCAGCCCGAGTTGCATAGCAACCAGCCGGCGAGCGACCAATCCGACGGTGAAGGCCAGCTTCCAACCGATAGACATCGTGATAGCGCGGCTAAGGAGAGCAATTCTCCGCGCGCACGCAGCGCGACTACGCTGACAGCGGCGATTTCCTGGATCGTGCAGACATCTGCGCGCTACCGCTGGCTTGTCGTCGTCGTGGCATTGGTCGTCACGGCCTTGTCAGCGGATTATGCAGCGCGAAATTTTTCGATCGATGCTGATACCAGCAAGTTGATCTCCGACGAACTTCCTTGGCGCGAACGCGAACTGGCCTACCAGCGGGCCTTCTCTCAAGAAAGGCCGACGCTGCTCGTCGTGGTCGATGCGCCAACGCCGGAGCTGGCCGGAATTGCGGCGGACAAACTGGCGCAGCGCCTGTCAACGCAACCGAGCTTGTTCCCCCAAATACGCCGCCCCGGATCGAGCGCCTTTTTTGAGCGAAACGGCTTTCTGTTTCAAAGCAAGGAAGAGGTGGCGAGGATCACCGATCGGCTGACCTCTGCAAGGCCGCTGGTTGGCACTCTCGCGGCTGATCCATCATTCCGGGGCGTCATGGACGGTCTCGGCATTGGGATTGACGGAGTGCAGGCCGGGCAAATGAGTCTCGATGACCTTGCGCGGCCGATGAACATGTTGTCCGGCACGCTGGATGACGCCCTCAACGGTCGTCGCGCAAGCTTCTCCTGGCAAGTTCTCATGACTGGCGAGCCGGCGACGCAGAGCGAGTTGCGCCGCTTTATCGAGGTCCAGCCGGAACTGGACTTCAACGCGCTGCAGCCGGGCAAGGCCGCCTCGACCGCCATCAGGCAAGCCGCGCAGGATCTCAACCTTGCTGAGAATTTGGGCGCACGCGTGCGGCTCACCGGCCAAGTGGCCATCACCGACGAAGAGTTCGGGACGCTGGAGGACGGGGCGGTGCTCAACCATGTCCTGACCGTCCTTGCCGTGCTCATCATCCTGTGGCTTGCCCTGAAATCCGCGAAGATCATCACGGCGGTATTCCTCACGCTCTCCGCCGGTCTGACGATAACTGCAGCGGTCGGCCTGATGATGGTCGACGCCCTAAACCCGATCTCGGTCGCTTTTGCCGTGCTTTTTGTGGGGATCGGTGTCGATTTCGGCCTTCAGTTCAGCGTGCGTTATCGCTCTGAACGCCATGATGTGGACGAGATGGGGCCAGCGTTGCGCAACGCCGCGATCAAGGTTGGCGGGCCACTGGCGCTCGCCGCTGCCGCAACCGCCGCCGGGTTCTTCTCCTTTCTGCCCACCGACTACAGAGGCCTCTCGGAATTGGGGCTGATTGCCGGTTCGGGCATGATCGTCGCCTTTATCACCAACATCACGCTGCTCCCTGCCCTGCTCTACATCTTCAAGCCTCCTGCGGAGCCCAAGCCGGTCGGCTACAGCGCGCTCGCGCCCGTGGACCGCTTCCTTGAGCGCTTCCGCATCCCTGTGATTGTGGGGACGGTGGCAATCGTGCTCATTGGCGCGCCGCTGCTGGCAGACCTGCGCTTCGACTCCAATCCCATCAACCTGCGCAGTCCGGACGTGGAGTCGATCTCGACACTTCTTGATCTGAAGGACGACCCGCGGGCAAGCGGCAACGCGATCGAGCTGCTGGCGCCTTCGCTCGATGAGGCCAACGCGGTCGCTGCACGGCTGGAAGCGCTCCCGGAAGTCGCGAGCACCATGACCCTGTCGAGCTTCGTCCCCGACGCGCAAGAGGACAAGCTTGACATGATCCAGCGCGCGGCCGGCGCGCTTGAGCCCGTGCTCAACCCGGAACAAACCAGGCCTGCGCCGACAGATGCGGAGAACACTCGCGCCGCCGCGAACATGGCTGACCGGCTGCAACAGGTCGCGGGCGATAGCAGCGAAGCCGGCGCTGCGGCGGCTGTGAGGCTTTCCGGCCTCCTGACACAACTGGCCGGTGCGAGCGAAGCCGTGCGCACCGAGGTGGATTTAGCCCTTGCGGTGCCCCTAAAGGTCGCTCTCGACAGGCTGGACAGCCGCCTTCAAGCGCAACCCGTAACGCTGGAAACGCTCCCGGCCGAGCTTGTGAGCCGATGGCAAACGGCGGAAGGACGGGCGCGCGTCAGTGTCGCGCCCAACGGCGATCCGACCAGCAATAAAGTGCTGCGGGAGTTTGCGGAGGCCGTGCTGGCAGTCGAACCGGCGGCAACGGGTTTGCCCGTAAGCGTTCTTGAAGCGCGACATACGATCGTGGGGGCCTTCTTCGAAGCCGGCGCCTGGGCGCTTCTCTCGATAACAGTGCTCTTGTGGATCACATTGCGCCGGTTCAGCGATGTACTTCTCACCCTCGTGCCGCTTATCCTTGCCGGCATCGTCACGCTTGAATTGTGCGTCCTGATCGGCCTTCCGCTCAACTTCGCCAACATCATCGCGTTGCCGCTCTTGCTGGGTGTCGGCGTCGCCTACAAGATCTACTACATCATGGCCTGGCGCGCGGGCAAAACCAACTTGTTACAATCAACGCTGACGCGGGCCGTCATTTTTAGCGCGCTGGCCACGGCAACCGCTTTCGGCAGCCTTTGGTTCTCCAACCACCCCGGCACATCGAGCATGGGGCAATTGCTCGCCTTGTCGCTGGTCTGCACGATGGCAGCGGCCGTGTTGTTTCAACCAGTGCTCATGGGCCCGCCCCGCGAAGATGCAAAGCGTGACGGCGAGATCACGGGCAAAAGTTAACAAGCCGTGGAGGCGTCGCACGGGCTGGGTCGCTTTGCGCTGTTTCGCGGGTCCAGTTTTCACCGCCGCAGAACAGCCCGCCGAAAACACACCCCTCGACCCGCAGAACATCGTCACGGATCAGGGAGATATTCGCCGTATAGGTCTTGCCGTTTTCGGCATTATAGATTTGCCCATCCCATCGGTTCTGCCGGGTTTGTTCCATGCCAAGCAGGATCGGCATGCCGATGACGGAGCGCTCGCGCAGCGCCGGGTCGGGATTGTTCTCGTCCTTGCCGGGGTCGGTGGCCCAGACGATGACGCCCCATAATGCCTCATCGCAAGGTTGGATGCGGATGCGCGCGGAGCCATCGGCCACAAGCCACTCGCCGACAGGAGTTGCCGTAGTCGCCTGGGCAACCGTGTTCCGCGGGGCGATTATCATGGCCGCAAGGATCGCAGCCAGAAAAAGATATCTGAACATGACGGGGATACTCACTTTTCAAACGTGTGCCTAGATTACGCCCAAACCCCGCCTAGCCAATGTAATGATTATAAGAAGCTTCTGGTCTCAATACGATGATCGGCGACAGGCCATGTCCTCGGTTTGATCATGGCGGCTTTTTCAACTTGGCGATGCGCCGTGCCGGCTGTCGAGCTTATCCGCATCGTCAGGGCGCCAGAGGGCTGCTACCCTCCTACGAAATATTCAAGTAGCGCGCCTTCGCCTCACGACAAGGGCAAGCCTGCCCCTGGACGCGACAGGGCGACGCCGCGCCTTGACGTCGTAACGCTGCTAAGCCTAACTGAAGAGCAGCACCGGCGGCACGTTTGCCGGGCCTGCGCCTCGGCAAACGGGTTCAGAACTCATGGCGACACAGGAAAAGTTCACGGATTCGCCAATGGTAGCCGGTCCGCGCCACAGAAGCCGCAACCCGCTCGCCCGGCTCATCCGCTACCGCCTGCATATCCCGATGCTCCGCAGCAGCCATCCGCCGGAGCACACGGCGCGCGGCGTGATGATGGGGCTGATCTGGGCCTTTGTCCCGCTGTTCGGCCTTCAGATGGGCGGGGTGCTGCTGAGCTGGACGGTCGGCAGCCGGATCATCGGCTGGCATTTTGCGCTGATCCCGGCGCTGGCCTTCACCTGGGTTACGAACATCCTGACGATCGTGCCCGTCTATTACGTCTACTACATCACCGGGCAGCTCCTGCTCGGGCATTGGAGCGACATCGCCGGCTATGATGCGTTCGCTGCGCTTTTCGCCAGCACGGCCCCGGCCGATGCCAGCTTCTTCGAGGCCATCTGGGCCTGGTTCCAGACGCTGCTGACGTACTGGGGGGTGCCGATCGTACTTGGATCGATCCCCTGGACCATCCTGATCGCCTGGGCCGGCTTCCGGGGCAGCCTGCGAGTTGTCCAGGCCTATCGCCGCAGGCGTGCAGAGCGCATGGCGCGGCGTGCGCGCGAGGCGGCTGAACAGACCGGCGACTAGGCTTGCGCGGCCCAACGCGTGTGGTTAGACCTTACTATATCTTGCGTCTGCATAACGTCTAGGCACGTCGCATTTTATGTAATCACGCCTTCACATTTCGGTTATAAGGCTGGTGGGCTGCGCATGCGGCTGGAGCCAACAAAAGGGGAGTGGAGAGATGTTTTTACCTGCGGACTACTTCTGGCTGGAACCCGTGCTGATCGCTTCGGGCGTGGTTTTCGTTGTCAGCCTGCTCGGCAATCTGATCGCGTTCGGCAACCGCCTGGCAAACGCGATCGTGACCGCCATCGTGTTCGGCCTGATCTTCGGCGCGTTGTCGTTCTACGGCTACGGTAATGTCGAGATGCAGGTGACGGCGACGCCATCGGCGGACGCGCCAGCCACGCAACCGTCCGGCAACGGCAACAACTAACCCAAAGGCATCAGTGGGGCGCCTTGCGAGGCGCCCCGTTGCCCGCCGGGCGCGCGCATCTGTTGACGTATGGGCCAGAACCCCATTTATCAAAAGTGTCAGCCGGCCGGATGGCCGCCGCTCGTCCGCTTATGTGGGGCAAGTTCGCTCGATGCGGGCGCGCGGAGGAAAGTCCGGGCTCCATGGAAACACGGTGCCGGATAACGTCCGGCGGGGGCGACCCCAGGGAAAGTGCCACAGAAAGCAAACCGCCCGCGTCCGCGCGGGTAAGGGTGAAAGGGTGCGGTAAGAGCGCACCGCGCGGCTGGTAACAGGCGCGGCACGGCAAACCCCACCGGGAGCAAGACCGAATAGGGGCGGCATG
>CAYXPZ010000038.1:0-22929 GCA_964466965.1 uncultured Hyphomicrobiaceae bacterium | reverse complement strand
GCATCGGCATCCTGATGGTCGAGCAGAACGCGAAGCAGGCGCTGGCGGTCTCGGACCGCGGTTATGTGCTGGCGATGGGGCGCAACCGCTACGAGGACCGCGCGGACCAGATGTTGCAGAACAAGGAGATCGCCGAGATGTTCCTCGGCGGCTGAATAACGAGGGCGCATGATCGGAGATATTGTTCAGCTTCTGGTCTACGGCATCGTGACGGGCAGCATCCTCGCGCTTGGCGCAATCGGCGTGTCGCTGGTGTTTTCGATCCTTCGCTTCGCGCACTTCGCCCATGGCGACCTGATGACGGTTGGCGCCTATGCCGCGCTGGTGATCGTGGCCGGGCTGGGCATGCCAATCATCGTCGCCGCGCCATTCGCGATCCTTGTCGTCGCCGCCGTCGCCATCGCGACGGAGCTAACGGTCTATAGGCCACTGCGCGAAAGTTCGCCGATCGTGCTGCTAATTTCGTCGTTCGGCATGGCGCTGATCCTGCGCAGCGCGGTGCAGCTCATCTGGGGCACTGGGAACCAGGTCTACGCCTCCGGCATTCAGTTGCCGATCCGCGTTGGCGGTATTGCCCTGAAGCCCGATCATCTCTGGATCATCGCCGGGACGCTCGCGCTGATCGCCGCGCTGCACGTCTTCCTGCAATACACCAAGTTCGGCAAGGCCATGCGCGCGATGGCCGACAACGCCGATTTGGCGCGCATCAGCGGCATACCGACCGGGCGAGTCATCCTGATCGCATGGGTCATCGCGGGCGGTTTGGCGGCGATGGCCGGCATTTTCCTGGCGATGGACACGCGCCTGCATCCGGTCATGGGTTGGCAGCTTCTGCTTCCGGTATTCGCGGCGGCGATCGTCGGCGGCATCGGCCGGCCTTACGGCGCGATGGCGGGCGGGCTCTTGATCGGCGTGGCGATGGAGATGTCCACGATGATCATTAACCCGGCCTACAAGCAGGCAGTCGCCTTCGCGCTCATGGTCGCGACGCTCATTGTCCGCCCAACCGGCATCTTCCGCGGGAGTTCGCTGTGACCGCTGCCCGCGCACCGAAAGAGGACCACTGATGGAGCTTGCCGGCCTGCTCAGCTATTTCGTGTTCTTCGCCTCGTTCGCGTGCATCTACGCGATCATGGTGCTCGGGCTGAACATCCAATGGGGGATGACCGGGCAGATCAATATCGGCGTGGCTGGCTTCTATGCGATCGGTGCCTACACATCCGCCATTCTCACGGTGCCCCCGACGCCGGATCATTTCGGCGGCTTCGCGATGCCGGTGGTTGTCGGGCTGATCGGTGCTGTTATCGTGAGCGGCCTGCTGGCCGTGCTGATCGGCATGATCACGGTCAATCTGCGCTCCGATTATCTTGCGATCGCGACGATCGGGCTGGCAGAGATCATCCGCTTCCTTATCAAGAACGAAGAGCAGATCACGCACGGGGTGCGCGGCATCGCCGAAATCCCGCGCCCGCTGGTGGAGAGCGGCCCCTTGGCTGGACCGGCCTTCCTCGTGGTCGCGCTGATGGCCGTCATGATCGCCTATTTCCTGGCCGAGCGCGCACGGATCTCGCCCTGGGGCCGTGTGCTCCGCGCGATCCGGGACAACGAGGACGCGGCGAAGGCGGCGGGCAAGAACGTGATCGGATTCCGGCTGCAGGCGTTCGTCGTTGGCTCGGCATTGATGGGGCTTGCCGGCGGGCTCTATGCGCATTTCTTCGGCTTCATCTCCCCAGAAGCGTTTGACCCGGTGTTCGGCACCTTCATCGTCTGGGCCATGCTGATCGTGGGCGGCAGCGGCAACAACAAGGGCGCGCTGGTCGGTACGGTGCTGGTATGGCTTGTTTGGTCGGGAACGGAGATTTTCACGCGGCTATTGCCCGCAGATATGGCGACGCAGGCGGGCGCGGCGCGCGTGCTGATGATCGGCGTCCTGCTGCAGATCGTGCTGCTGACGCGGCGGCAGGGCGTGCTGCCGGAGGAGCGGCCGAAACCCATCCCGCGTGACCGCTGAGCCGAAGGACGACGCTAAAGATTTCGTTGCGACGGCGCGCAAAATGCATGCTTCGCTTAGCGCGTTGTTCTACACTCCTTTGCGCAGACCAATGATAAAGAGGAAGGACTGCCCGTGTTTAAAACCATTGTCGTCCCCGTAGCCCTGTCACAAGTCGAGAAAGCCCGGCCGATGCTTGAAGCGGCACGCCAGATAGGCGGCGAGCACGCGCATGTCGTGCTGATGAGCGTCGTCGAAGACATTCCAACTTATGTCGCGACCGAACTCCCCGGCGGCTTCCTCGACAAGGCCAAGAAGAACGCGCATGACGCACTGTCCAAGATCGCGCGCGAATCGGGCCTCGAAGCCGAAATCGTGGTGCGCAGCGGCCAGCCTTCCGCGGGCATCCTCGGCACGGCCAAGGAAAAGAACGCCGACGCGATCATCATTGCGTCGCATCAGCCGGGGCTCAGCGATTATCTGCTCGGTTCGACGGCGCATCGCGTCGTGCGGCACGCGAAATGCGCGGTGCTTGTCCTGCGCTAACGTCGGTAACCGCAGCCGACAACGAAAAGGTGTTCCTATGGATGCTCTGCAGAACGTCGTCATCCTGCTTATCGCCGGCACGGTGATCTGGATCTTCATGAGGCTGAAAGAGCGGATCGAGTTCCTGGAGCACGAGGTGCGCTGGCTGCGGAGCGAACTGGACGGGATAAAGGGCGGCGGCCAGCGCGGAGATTACGAATAACCGGCCAGCCGCCGTCAGATGAGCCGCGCTAAGGGCTTCGTCGCATTGAGCGCTGTGGCGGTTGGCGAGCATCCAACTCGCCACGGCGCATAAAGCAGGTCGAGGAGATATCATGGCCGTCAATATGAATGGCTCTCATCCGTTCCATGGCCACGAAATCCGCTACGGCATCTTAGGAGCGGAGGGCGCGCCCGCGCTCGTCCTGCTGCACGGCACGCCGTTCTCCGCGCATGAATGGCACCGGATCGCGCCGTGGCTGGCGCGGCATTTCCGCGTGCATTTTCACGACATGCTAGGCTATGGCGCGTCGGCGAAGGGCGACCTGCCGGATGTCTCGCTGGGTATTCAGAACGAGGTTCTCGCCGCGCTGCTCGACCATTGGGGTCTGGTGCGCCCGCATATTGTGGCGCATGACTTCGGCGGGGCGACCGCGCTGCGCGCGCATTTCTTGAGCGGGCGCGACTATGCCTCGCTCACGCTGATCGACCCGGTCGCGATCCGGCCTTGGGGTTCGCCGTTTGTTGCCCATGTCCGCGATCACGAGGCGGCCTTTGCCAGGATGCCGGCCTACATGCATGAAGCGCTGCTCGATGCGTACCTACGCACGGCCATCGCACGGCCGATCGCGGCGGAAGAGCTCGCGCCTTACAAGGCGCCGTGGCTGGGCAAAACCGGGCAGATCGCGCTTTACCGCCAGATCGCGCATATGGACCTAAAATACACCGACGAGGTCGAGCCGCACTACGGCGAGTTGCGCTGCCCGGTGCAGGTGCTGTGGGGCGCAGACGACCAGTGGATCCCCATCGAGACCGGCCGGCGCTTTCACGCCATGCTGCCAGGGGCGCGCTTCATCGAAGTGCCGGGCGCGGGCCACCTGGTGCAGGAGGATGCGCCGGAGGCGATCCTGGCTGCGCTTGCCGATTTCCCGCCGCTGGCTTCGGTGATTTCCGGCGGAGCAGCACAAACATCGGCGGCGTGAAGTAGAACGACACCACGCTGGAAAGCAACACGCCGCCCGCAATCGCCATCGCGAAGGGGGGCCAGAACCCGCCGCCTTCCAGGATCAGCGGCAGGAACCCGCCGAAGGTCGTGATCGTCGTCGAGAGAATGTGCCGGCTCTGCGCCTGCACGATATCGCGGATCTCGCCCAGATCGCCGGCCATCGCCGCGGGCGATTGCTGAAGCGCCGTCAGGATGATAATCGCCGCGTTGATCGACACGCCGATCGAGCCAATCACGCCGATCACCGCCTGAATGCCAAACGGATACTGGAAGGTCGCCAGCGCCAGCAGGCTCAGGCCGATCGACAACCCCGCGACCATCAGCGTGATGCCGGTCAGCCGGAACGAGTTGAAGGTCAGCACGATCGCGGCGATCGTCAGCGCGACGATCAGGCCAAGCTGGGCGAGCAGGTTGGACAGCACTTCCCGGCGCGCGTCGGAGTCACCGCCGATCTCCAACCGGTAACCATGGGGCATCGTGAAGTCGCTCTGCTCGACACTGGCGAGAACCTTTTGCAGCGCTTCCTCCGGCAGCACTTCGCGCTGAACGAAGCCCTGCACCGTATTGATTCGCTCGCCGTCGCGCCTGTAGATCGGCGTCTGCGCAGGTACGACCTCGACCTCGCCGAGCGCAGTGAGAGGAATGCCAGGATACTCGCCCTGAAGCGCTGATTCACGCGCATTCGGACCAGTAATGTCGAGTGTCCTCAGCGCAGAAGCCTGTGCGCGCACATCCTCACCGGTGCGCACGCGAACAGGAAGCTCCTCCGTCCCCTCGATCAGCGAGCCGCCTAAGGCTCCGTCAAGCGTTGCAGATAGCTGACGCGCCACAGCCTTGAAGTCCAGACCGGCCAGCCGGACTTTCTCCTCGTTGAGATTAACGATCACCTTCGGCTCGCCCGGCTCAAGCTGCGTGCGGGCCTGCTTGATCTCCGGCTCCCGCGCCATGATGAGCCGGAGTTCCTCACCCAGTTGGCGTAAGGTGTCCAGGTTGGGGCCGACAATCCGCAGTTCGACAGGGGCGTTCACCGGCGGCCCCTGCACGAGACCGCGCACGACGATACGCGCTTCGGGAAAGTCTCGGTCAAGCGCGCGCTGGAGATCAGGCAAAATGCGCTCAGTCGCCTCAGGCGAGCGTGTCGTTACCAGCGCCTCGGCGAAGCTTGGCGTCTGATCCTGGTCGGTGATCATGTTGTAGTAGAATGCCGGTGCGCTTTCCCCGACCACCCAGTGAAGGGCCTCAACCTCGTTTTTCGCCCGCACCGCCGCGCCGATCTCGCCGGCCAGCGCCGTCGTGCGGTCGATTGAGGTGCCGCTGGGCATCTTCACCTGAACGTACAGCTGGTCGCGGTCGACGCCGGGGAAGAACTGGGCCTTCAGCGTCGGGAACGCGCCGAAACCGATAACCGGCAGTATCAGCGCAGCCATGATCGACAGGCGCGGATGACGCAGTGCGAGGACCAGCGAGCCGCCGAAAAGCCGCCCAGGCAAGCTCGATCCATCTTTCTGCGCATGGTCGCCGCCTTGGAGCAGCCAACCGGCCATCGCCGGTGTCAGGCTCAGCGCGAGCACCAGCGACGACAGCAGCATCACGATCACCGCGATCGCGATGGAACCGACGAAATCCCCCGCCGGACCGGGCAACAGCGCCATCGGCATGAAGGCCAGCGCCGTAGTTATCGTGGAAGCGAGCAGCGGGGCTGCCAGGCGGTCAACGGACTCGCGCACCGCTTCAAGCCGGCTCGCGCCCGCGCGCAAACGCCGCCCGATCGCATCGGTCATCACGATCGCCGCATCGACAAGCAGCCCGAGCGAGACGATCAGACCCGTCACCGACATCTGGTGAATGGGGATTCCCAGCGCCTTGAGCACCGGCAGCGCGATCAGGCTGGCCAACGGCAGCACCGCCGCAACGACAATGGCCGCGCGCCAGCCCAGCGTGATGAGCAGCACGCCGACCACGAGCGCGACGCCGATCAGCAGATTCTGCGCCACGCCTGCAAGACGCTCTTCGGTATATTCGCTCTGGTCAAACAGCAGTTCCAGGCGCAGACCAGCGGGTAGCTCGGCGCGATATTCATCGAGCTTAGACCGGAGGTCTTCGGCCCATAGATCGACGCGCCGGCCAGTTTCCATACGCGGGGCAATCAGGATCGCGCGTTCGCTGCTGGCAAACGCAATACTGTCCGGCGGCGTCTTGACCTGTTTGATAACCTCCGCGACATCGCTGACGCGCACGATCTGGCCATCTTCGCTCTCGGCGATTGGCACGCGCCGGACGCGCTCAAGCGAACGGATTTCGCCTTCAACCTCGATAAGCAGTTCGGTATCGCCACGCAGCTGGCCGGCCTCGACCTTGGAGTCAGCCTGTGCAATCGCGCGGGAAAGGCCGTCGGCGCTCAATCCGAGCGATGCCAGTTTGCGCCGGTCGATGCGCACCAGCACTTCCTCCTCAGGTACCCCGTACAGCCGGACCAGCTCGGTCCCAGCCTGAGCGCGCAGGCGATCCTGCAGCGACAGGGCGTAGCGCCGTGTGATCGCTTCGGCCCCGGCCCAGCGCTCCGGGACGAGCGCGGCGATCGCCGTGAACGCGCCGGTGCGGTCGTTATCGAATTCGGGGTCGGGCACGCCGTCCGGCAGGTTCATGGCAGCGTCGCCCAGCGCGTCGCGGATTTCCGACCAGGTCTGCTCGATCTCGGTGTCGGAGATGAACTCGGACAATTCGACCTGGATGACCGAAATGCCGGCACGCGAGGTGGAGGTTATTTCGTCGATCTCGGAGATTTCCTCCAGCTCATCCTCAATCTTCTCGGTCACAAGCGCTTCGACGCGCGCCGGGTCCGCGCCCGGAAATGGCGTGACAATGGTGGCGAACAGATTGGTGATCGTCGGGTCTTCCTGCCGCGCGATCGTGAAGAAGGCGGACAAGCCGGCCGACAGGATCAGCAGCACCGCCAGCGCGAACAGGCGGGGGTTCTTGTAAAACGCCGCCTTCATTGGTCCGCCTTGCTGTCATGTTGGGCGATTTTTTCTGAGAGAATCACGCGCTGCCCGGGGACCACCCGGTTCGTGCCGTTTTCGAGAATTCGCTCGCCGTCGGCGAATAGACCCCGCACGAAGGCGCGGCCGTCGCGGCTGTGCAGCACTTCAACCGTGCGGCGCTGGATGACATAGGCATCGCCATCCTCGCGGACCCGGTAAACCGACCACAGACCCCGCTTGTCCTCGACAATAGCGGTGAGCGGCAGCCACGCGCCGGCCTGCGGAATCGTGCGGTTTCTCAACAACTCGATGACCTCGCCCAGCGGCGCGCCAGGGTCGTCCACGGCGAACAGCGCGGTTACCGTTCGCGTGCCGGTCTGGATATCAGGGCGTTTGGAGATCAGCCTGCCGGACAAGCGCCGCTCGCCCACCGCCAGCGGATAATCCCGGCCGACCTCCAGCTGCTGCGCAACCGCCGCGGTCACTCCGATACGCGCGCGAATGCGTGAGGTTTCCGCCAGATCGAGCAAGGGCGCGCCGGGCTGTACCACCGCGCCTTCGTCCACATGGCGGGCTGTGACCGTGCCGGCAAACGGCGCGTTCAGAACCGACTTCTCAAGGTCAATCTCGATCGATTCAATCTGGGCCGAAACCCGCTCAATGGCGGCCTCCAACTCCTGAACCGAAAAGCGCGCTTCGTCAAAACGCTGCTTGCTTTGCCACCCCTGCCGAGAGAGTGTGGACTGACGGTCCAGTGTGCGCCTGGCCAGCTCCAGCCGGGCTTGAAGTTCGCGCTTGTTGGCTTGAAGGCGCTTGCGCTCGGCTTTGAGCTTGGATTGGTCAAGCTCGGCAACGACCGCGTCGGCGGCGACTTCATCGCCCTCGTCAAAAAAGATCCGCTCGACAAGCCCGCGGCGTTCAAACGCCAGACGAGTTTCGCGCGCCGCCTCGATTCGCCCGGCGAAACGCTGCTCCGCGCTATATTGCTGCTGCTTATCGAGCTCCATCGTGCGCACGGTCACAGGCGGATTGGCCTCGACAGGCGCCTGCGCTGCGGCGCGCATGTGCAGCACTGAAATCCCACCGGCGGCGGCGGCCACGATCACGCTTGCGGCTATCAGGACGAGGACCCGTTCGCCCAGCTTGGCCCAAATACGCCGGGGCTGTGCGGCGCCGGTCTCATGTGCCATCTTTGCTCTCCGTCTGGCATCGCTTATGTTTCGACCGTTAACATTGTGCGCCGAACATATGTTAGTATAATTAACTTTGCAACAATAAGATGCGAGTCGGTTCGCAACACTAGAAAAAACAGTGGAATCAATGCGATGGAGGAAAACGGATCAGATGGAGGCAAAACGCTCGGTAAGCGCAGCAGCTATCATCACGGACAATTGAAAGAGGCGCTGATCGCCGCGGCGACCCAACTTGTTGAGGAAAAGGGCCCGGACGAGTTCAGTCTCGCCGACGCGTGCCGGCTGGCGGGCGTCTCGACTGCCGCGCCTTACCGGCATTTTCGCGACCGCAATGAGTTGCTGGCTGAGGTGGTCAGCCGCGGGTTTCAGGGGTTGTCGGAGGCGAACCGGAAGGCGGTCTGCGCGGCGGGCGAAGGAACGCTCGATGGTATCATCGCAATGGGCAAGTCCTATGTCGATTTCGCCGCACGTCAGCCCGGCGTGTTTCGGCTGATGTTCGGGCAAAACGCCCATGTCAAGCAGGTGGAGGGTGTGCTGGAAACGGGCCTGGACTGCTTCGGAGGGCTGATCCGGCAGGTAACGATCTATTGCGGCGCGCATGGACGTGATGAGGATGCGCGGGAGGTGGCGCTGCGGTTATGGACGTTCGTACATGGCGCGGCATCACTCCTCATTGATGAGGACTACGCGCATGTCGCGCCGGGCATGGATGTCGATGCGCTGATTGAGGCGGCGACGCCGCGTCTCATATTGGAGCGGCCCGAACCAGCGTCCTAACGTTCGGCCATTGCGCGAGCGTCAAGAACAGCGCGCGCCCAGTCCCCCGGACGCTCCTGCGGCATATTGTGGCCCGCGCCCGCGAAAATCCGGTGTTCGTGCGCGCCGATGAATTTGTGCGCGTGCTGCGCGGTGCCGGAATTCACGCCGTCGGCGTCGCCATCTATGGTGATGGCGGGAACGGTTATCGGCGGCTGCGCGACGAGCCGGGTCTCGATATGCGCGTAGGCGGGATCGCCCGGCACCAGACCGAAACGCACACGGTAGGAGTGGATGACGACATCGACGAAATCCGGGTTGTCGAAAGCCTCGGCCGAGAGCACGAATGTTGCCTCGTCGAAATCCCAGTTCGGCGACCACAGCCGCCAGAGATGCCGAGTCAGGTCCCGCCGGTTCCACGCCAGCCCGCGCCTGCCGCGCTCGGAATGGAAGTAATACTGGTACCAGAGCATTTGCTCTTCGGCTGGCGGCAGCGGCTCCCACGACTTCGGCACGTCGTGGATGTTGTAGGAGTTGCCGGAGACCAACGCGACAACCCGTTCCGGCCACAGCGCCGACACGATACATGCGGCGCGCCCGCCCCAGTCGTATCCGGCGAGCACGGCGCGGCGCACCCCCAGCGCATCCATGAACGCCAGCAGGTCAGCCCCGAGAGCCGCTTGCTCCCCTGATCGCAGCGTGTCTGGCGAGAGAAACCGGGTCGGCCCGTAACCGCGCAGATACGGCACGATGACCCGCGCGCCGGCTTCCGCGAGCCTCGGCGCGGCCTCGGCATAGGCATGAACATCGTAAGGAAAGCCGTGCCCGAGAATGCAGGGCCAGCCGTCCCCAGGCCCGTAGGCGTAATAGGCGACGTTCAGCACCCCGGCGTCGATCGTCTTGACGGTCATGCCATGCCTGTGTGCCTGCTTAAGAGCGGCGCTGACGCGCTCCCGGTTCATTTTAGCAACACAGGGGCGCGACCGCTACTCGATCAGCACCGGGGTTTCGCGCAGATATTCGGTGCTGCCAATTTGTTTGATCAGGAAATCGGCCACGTTGGCCCGCGAAATCTTGCCGAGGCGCCAGTCGCGCGGATCAGCGAGCACCTTGTAGCGTCCGGTATGCGGCCCGTCGGTGAGGATTCCGGGACGCGCAATTGTCCAATCCAGCCCGCTGCGCCGGATGATCCACTCTTGCACGTCCTTGTCGTCATAAGCGCGTTTGAGGATGCCCTGACGTCCGAACGCCTGATAAAAAAAGCTGCCACGGCCAGCGCTATCGCCCGCGCCAAAGCCTGTCACGCAGATGAGCCGCTTTGCGCCGGTGCCGGCCATTGCGTCAACAAGCACGCGCGTGGCGGATGAGAACAACGTCACCGGGCTGATCAAATTGCGAGGGCTCAGTGAAATCCCAAGGCTCTGGATGACGACGTCGTCCGGCCCGATTGCGGCGCGCACCGCACCCGGATCGAGCGCATCGCCGTTCACCTTCTCCAGCTTCGGATGTTCATCCGAGATCGCGGATGCGCTACGAGCGAAGGCGCGGACCTGATAGCCGGCCTCAAGCGCGCGGCGCACCGCTGCCAATCCGATCCCCTTGCTTGCGCCGAAAACGACAACGTTCATTCTACCGCCCTTCCAATCAAGCAAGCGCCAGGAACACGACGCCGACGAGCGCGGCCATCTGCCCCAGATTGATGATAACGCTCGCACGGTGGAACAGCGCGAAGCGGCCTTCCCGCCCGGCATCCCGCGCGGCATTGATCCTCGGCATCAGCCAGAACCGCGAGAACACAAACAGCACCATTACTGCGCTCATGAGCGCGCCGACATTGGAGCCAACCGCGAACAACGAGCCAAGCGCCGTAACGACCGCGAGCACATCATAATAGCGCGGGAACAAACGCCGGATGAATGCGCCGGCGTCGGCTTCGGGGAAGTGCGCGAACACCAGCGGCGCGACAACGGCGGCGAAGAACAGCATCGCGCCGAGAACGGCGGCGGCGAACAGCGCGGCGATGTCGATGAATTGCAGACTGTCCATTGATCTCACGGCGGAGTGGGTTGGCGGAACGCGCGCTCACGCCAGTGCATCGCCGAACGCGCACATTTCTGCTCCGGTCCGGCGGAGGCGCCAATTTTCGATCCGCTTGCGATTCGAGTACACATCTACAACGCTTGCCCGGACCTGCCGGATCAACAGCCGTTTCATGTCTTGCGCGCAACGATGAACGGGCGCGTGTCGCTGCTCTTGCTGCCATGCGTCTCGTTCACGGCCACGTCGAAGCCCGCCGCGGAGACGAGTTCGCTCAACTCCGAAGCGCTAAAAACCGTAACATGCGGCGCTTTCCCCACAGCGCGCATGGCGGGCAGCAAGGCCCGCCGGATGAGCAGGTTCATATCGCCAAGACACGGCGTTTTGGAGATGAACAGGCCATTGGGCTCAAGCATTTTGTGGATGTGGCGCAGCGTCTCGGGTACATCGCGGACAAGGTGAAGATAGTTGAATCCGAGCACGGCGTTGAAACCCGCTTCTTCTGGGCCGAAGCTGTCCGCCGTTGCCGCACGGAAAACGAGCGCCGGGACGGGATTCGTCGCCCACTTTTCCTCCGCGATCGCGATCATTTCACTGGAAATATCCGTCGCCAGATAGCTCCGGACCCCGCCCGCAAGCCGGAGCGCAGTCGTCCCGGTTCCGCAGCCTAGTTCCAAAACCCCATCGTCGGGTCCGAGGAACGCGCGGGTCCGCTCCAGCGTGCGCTCATAACCATCGAGGTTGCCAATCTTGGATTTGGAATACTTCCGTGCAGCGCGGTCCCAGAAACGCGCGTCGGTCGAGATGCTCATCGTGGTGCTCCTTTTGCATCGCAACATAGCGCCTGACGAGGCGACGACAAATGCAAAGATGCGTGGGCCACACATGCAATAACGCAGGAAGGTCAAGTCACACTCGCTCTACCGTGCGATGATCGTCCGCGCGCCACTGGTCGAACGGCGGTGGTTGATATCAAACCGGCATGGTGTTCGCGTCGTACCCTCGCCACTGGTCAGCCAGAAACCAACCCAGCAGCCGCGCGACCACGCCAATATGAAAGACCTCCGCGAGCCCACCCGCGAAGCCGGCCTTGGCCGTCTCGACGATTTCGTGCCCCGCGCCGGACGTGACTATGCCCGGCTGCGCAATTACGATTTCGGTCCCGCTCAGCATGAGAGCGTCTCGCGGCTCTCCCCATGGCTGCGGCACCGTCTGGTCCTGGAGCAGGAGGTCATAAGGGAAACGCTGCAACGCCACAGCCTATCGGCGGCGGAAAAATTCGTTCAGGAAGTGTTCTGGCGGACTTACTCCAAGGGTTTCCTCGAACAGCGGCCCAGCATCTGGCAGGATTATCGCGCCGATGTTGCCGAACTGGCCGAACGGCTGGATGCGGAACCGGGCCTGCGCGCGGGCTATGCCGAGGCCGTTGAGGGGCGCACGGGCATTGATTGTTTCGACGCCTGGGTGCGCGAACTGGTCGAGACCGGCTATCTGCACAATCATGCGCGGATGTGGTTCGCCAGCATATGGATCTTCACGCTTCAGCTCCCTTGGCAGCTTGGGGCGGACTTCTTCCTGCGGCATCTGCTGGACGGCGACCCGGCATCGAACACGCTGGGCTGGCGATGGGTCGGGGGCCTGCACACCAAGGGAAAGACCTATCTCGCCCGGCCCGACAACATCGCGCGATATACCGAAGGTCGGTTCAATCCGGTGGGACAGCTCGCCAAGTCAGCTCCGCCACTGAGCGAAGATGAGACGCATCCACTGGTTCCGGTCCAACACCAAGATGTGACGAACGCGCCAAAGCGTGCAGGGCTATTGGTGACGGAGGAAGACTGCTCGCCTGAGACCCTCGATCTGCCTGCGCCGCCACAGGCGATTATCGGCATGACCGCGACGCAGGGCCGATCTCCCCTGCCCGTATCTGAGGCGGCGTCTGGTTTTGCCCACGGCGCGGTTGCCGATGCGCTGGATCGGGCGCGGACGTGTTTCGACGTGGAGAGCCATCCGGCGGACACGGACGCGTGGGGCCCGGTGCTTGCCGAGTGGGCGCGCGCGCAGGACTTGGATACGGTGATGACGGGTTATGCGCCGGTTGGCCCTGCGGCCGAGCGGCTCGACGCCGCGCGCGCGGCACTTGCGGATGCGGGCGTCGCGCTCGTTCAGTTGCTTCGCCCGTGGGATACGGCGGCATGGCCCCACGCGACCAAAGGCTTCTTCAAGCTGAAAAAGCAGATCCCTTCGCTTCTCGAAGCGACACATGCTGGGTATGAGACGCGCTAAACAATGGTGGGCTTGGTGGAGCCAGGCGGGATCGAACCGCCGACCTCGTGAATGCCATTCACGCGCTCTCCCAACTGAGCTATGGCCCCTAACTTGCGATCGCGTTGAGCTTGCATAAAACGTTGAGCGGCGAGGATCAAGTCGGTCGTACCGTCATGGCCCGCTCAGGTGTCTTCGTCCTGATCCTCTGCCAGCGAGCCGTCGATAAACCCGGACACGTCGTCGTCTTCGCCGTCGTCATCGGGCATCAACGCGTCCTCATCGCTTTTTAAGTTGCTGTCGGCGTCAAGATCGTCAAGGTCGCCGCTTTCGATATCGGGGATCTCATCATCACCCGTCGCGGCGCTTTCAAGCGAGATCACTTCTGCGCCCTCGGTTTCGGCCGCGACGCCTGCTTCACTTTGCTGTTCCCGCGCTTCGGCGGCGCGCAGTGCGTGGGCTTGCGCAGCTTCGCCCGAAAGGCGGTATTCCGCTCCGCAGACAGGGCATATGATAGGATCGCGGTTCAGATCATAGAAACGCGCGCCGCAGCCCTGGCAGGTCCGCTTGGTTCCGCGTGCGGCCTTGTTTGACATTCCAGTTCCCCGTAGATTTGACAGAGTAAGAAAGTTGCGTTGTCTAGCGGGCGGTTTGTGGCTTGTCAAAGGTGAATGCAAGCCGCATCGGCGGATTTTCCGCGGTTGATTGACAGGCGCGCGCGCTCTGCTCTAAACGCCGCTGCAACATTAATGAGCGCCGCGCGTGACCACTTCGGTCCGCCTGGCGATCCTTCAAGCATTGCGAGACTGCTGGCCATGCCCCGCCCTTTGACTGCCCGATACAGCACCGCGCTCAGCGGTCGGCTGCGGGTGCCCGGCGACAAGTCGATATCTCACCGCGCGCTTATCTTCGGCGCGCTGTCGATTGGCGAGACGCACATCACCGGCCTGCTCGAATCCGCCGATGTGCTGGCGACCGCGCGCACGCTACAGCGAATGGGCGTGCAGATATCGCGTGAACAGGGGCGATGGCGCGTTGTGGGTGTCGGCTGTGGAGGACTGACCCCGCCGGGCGGGCCGCTCGACTTTGGCAATGCGGGCACCGGGGTGCGGCTGATGATGGGCGTGATTGCAGGTCACGGTTTTGCTGCAGAGCTGACGGGCGACGAATCCCTGCAGCGCCGGCCCATGGGTCGGGTGCTCGAACCGCTCAAGCAGATGGGCGCGGAGGTGCGCGGCGGCGACCGGCTGCCGCTGACGCTGGGCGGTTCGGGCGAACTCACCCCGATCAGTTACCGCCTGCCGGTGGCTTCGGCGCAGGTAAAGTCGGCGATCCTGCTGGCGGGCCTGATGACATCCGGCGAAACGACGGTGATCGAACCGGAGGCCACGCGCGACCATACCGAAACCATGATGCGCCATTTTGGCGCGGAGGTGCGTATCGAGGAGGGGGCAGGCGAACGCAGCATCATGGTTACGGGCGAGGCGGTGCTCCATGGCCGTGATGTTGAGGTGCCGGGCGACCCGAGTTCGGCCGCATTCCCAACCGCCGCGGCTCTGGTCTGTTCCGGTTCGGACGTCACGATCGAGAACGTCCTGGTGAACCCGACGCGCACCGGATTTTATGACACTTTGGCTGAAATGGGCGCCGATCTGCAGTTCGAGAACGCGCGCCACAGTGGCGGTGAGCCGGTCGCGGATCTGCGCGTGCGGGCCGGTAGCCTGAAAGCCGTGCGGGTCCCGCCGGAGCGCGCGCCCCGCATGATCGACGAATATCCGATCCTGGCGGTGGTCGCCGCAACGGCTGAAGGCGAGACGCGCATGGAAGGGCTGGCAGAGCTTCGCGTTAAGGAAAGCGACCGTCTGGCGGCCACAATCGCCGGGCTAACCGCCTGCGGCGTTACCGCCTGGGCGGAGGGCGACAGGCTCATCGTGCGCGGCGCTGAGCGCATCCCCGGCGGCGGCACAGTGGAGACACATCTGGATCATCGTATCGCGATGGCTTTCGCTGTGCTGGGCCTGGCAGCAGAGCAGCCGGTGCGGATCGATGACACGGCCATGATCGACACCAGCTTTCCCGAATTCGCGCCCACGATGCAGCGGTTGGGCGCAAAGTTAGATGAGGCGGGCGCGGCCCCATGATCATCGCGGTGGATGGACCATCGGCATCGGGTAAGGGTAGCGTCTCGCGACGTCTGGCAGCGCATTTTGGTCTCCCCTATCTCGACACTGGTCTGCTCTACCGGGCCGTCGCACGCGATATGCTGGATCAGGGCCTGCCGCTTGACGACGAAGCTGCGGCGGTGCAGGCAGCAAAGGCGCTTGATCTTGACGGCCTCAATGACCCGCGCTTGCGCGACCGGCGCATGGGCGAAGCAGCCTCGCGCGTCGCAGCATCCTCGGCCCTGCGCGAAGCTCTGCTTGAGGTGCAGCGGGCGTTTGCCCACCAACCCGGCGGTGCTGTGCTGGACGGCCGCGACATCGGCACGGTGGTTTGCCCCGAGGCGGACGTGAAACTATATGTGACTGCAAGCCCGGAAGAGCGCGCGCACCGGCGATTTGTCGAATTGTGCGCACGAGGCGAAGACGTCAGCGAAGACGAAATCATCGCTGATATTCGCAAGCGCGATCGCCGGGACCGGGAAAGGGCAGCGGCGCCGTTACGAAAAGCCGACAACGCGCACTTGCTCGATACCACGAATTTGGATATAGACCAGGCATTCAAAGCTGCTTTGGGATTGATTGGCGCGGCCCGGGCAACGAGCGGCTGACTTGCTTGGTCGTTGCATTGGAAGCCGCCTTTCACCGTCCGCTTGGCGACGTATCAGGATCAGAGGCGGCTAGCGCCTTTGCTAACGGCGTTAACGGCGACCAAACGCTCCCGGCAGTCAAATTTAGCAATCTTGTGGCAAGAGCGAAGGGATCCGTACCCGCTTTTGCCGACCGCAACCGTCATGCAAACGAACCGCGCTGCCGCCCCCGGTTCCTGAACGAGTTATAGGGGTTTAAGGAGACTAGATGAACCCGACGCAGAGCCCTGAAACACAAACCGCCGAGCTGAATCCGGCGCGCGAGGATTTCGCCTCGCTTCTCGAAGAATCGTTTTCCGAAACTGGACCGCAGGAAGGCTCTGTCGTCAAGGGCACGGTTGTTGCGATCGAAAAGGACCTGGCTGTCATCGATGTTGGCCTGAAAACCGAAGGTCGCGTGCCGCTGAAGGAATTCGCCGTCGCTGGCCAGGAGCCGGACATCAGTGTGGGCGATGAGGTTGAGGTCTACCTGGAGCGTATCGAGAACGCGCTCGGCGAGGCCGTGCTTAGCCGCGAAAAGGCGCGCCGCGAGGAAAGCTGGGCCAAACTCGAACAAAGCTATGAGAAGGGCGAGAAGGTCGAAGGCGTAATCTTCAACCGTGTGAAAGGCGGTTTCACCGTGGACCTCAACGGCGCCGTCGCGTTCCTGCCGGGAAGTCAGGTCGACATTCGCCCGGTCCGCGACGCCAGCAATCTGATGAATACGCCGCAACCGTTCCAGATCCTCAAGATGGACCGCCGCCGCGGCAACATCGTTGTGTCGCGCCGCGCCGTGCTGGAAGAAACGCGTGCGGAGCAGCGCTCCGAGATCGTCGCAAACTTGACTGAAGGTCAGGTGGTCGAGGGCATCGTCAAGAACATCACCGACTATGGCGCATTCATCGACTTGGGTGGCATCGACGGGTTGCTGCACGTCACGGACATGGCCTGGCGTCGGGTCAATCACCCGAGCGAGATTGTCAATGTCGGCGATACGGTGAAGGTGCAGATCATCCGTATCAATCCGGACACCCAGCGTATCAGCCTGGGCATGAAGCAGCTCCAGACCGACCCATGGGATGGCATTGAAGCGAAATACCCGGTCGGCGCGAAGTTTACAGGCCGCGTGACGAACATCACCGACTACGGTGCTTTCGTTGAACTGGAGCCGGGGGTAGAAGGGCTGATCCACGTATCGGAAATGTCCTGGGTGAAAAAGAACGTCCACCCAGGCAAAATCCTTTCGACCAGCGAAGAGGTCGAGGTGCAGGTTCTGGAAGTTGATCCGAACAAGCGGCGCATATCGCTGGGTCTGAAGCAGACTCAGGAAAACCCTTGGGAGGCATTCGCTGCAAGCCATCCTAAGGGCACCGAGATCGAAGGCACGGTCCGCAATATCACTGAGTTCGGCCTATTCGTCGGGCTGGAGGGCGGTATCGACGGTATGGTGCATTTGTCCGACCTCGACTGGGACAAGCCGGGTGAAGAAGCTATCAAGGACTATAACAAGGGCGAAACAGTGCGCGCAGTGGTCCTTGAGACCGATCCCGAAAAGGAACGCATCAGCCTCGGCATCAAACAGGTCAGCGGCGACCCCTTCGAGAGCCTGTCCGGCCTGAAGAAGGGCGCAACCGTCACCTGCGAAGTCGAGGAGGTGAAAGAGTCCGGTCTTCAGGTTAAGCTGGCTGACACTGACATCAGCACCTTCATCCGCAGGGCCGATCTATCCCGCGACCGGTCAGAACAGCGGCCAGAGCGCTTTGCGCCAGGTGATAAGATCGATGCGGCCGTCACGCAGATCGACAAAAACAACCGCAAGGTTTCTCTCTCCATCAAAGCTCTGGAAATCGCGGAAGAGAAAAAGGCTGTCGAACAGTTCGGCTCGACCGACAGCGGCGCGTCGCTCGGCGACATCCTTGGCGCTGCTCTGAACAAGGCGCAGGGCGACGACAGCGATACCAAGGCAAGCAGCGATAAGAAATAGGGGTTGTAGGGCACCCCATCGACCCGAACAGCAAGTTGAAGGAGCGCTGATGTGTCGCTGGATGCGGATGCCGTAGTCGAGCGCAGGAGACTCAAACGCCGCGTCACCGTCTGGCGTGTCATCGCCGTTCTCGCGATCGCTGTCGTTGCGGCGATCTTGTTCGGACGCGAACGCGGCGGCGCCGTGGGAGACATGCTTGGTCTCGGCGGACATATCGCCCGCGTGAACATCACCGGCTTCATCTCTGACAGCAAGAAGCAGCAAGAGTTGCTGCAAAAAGTCGGCAAGAGCAGCACAGCCAAGGCTGTGATCGTGCGGATCAATAGCCCGGGAGGCAGCACAGCTGGGGGCGAGGCGCTTTACACCGAGCTGAGCAGCCTGAGCGAAAAGAAACCCGTTGTCGCGGTGTTCGCCACGACCGCGACCTCCGCCGCCTACATGGCTGCGCTTGCCGCTGACCACATCGTGGCGCGCGCCAACTCCATAACAGGCTCGGTCGGTGTGATCGTGCAGTGGGCTGAGATCAGCGAGCTGCTCAAGAGCGTCGGCGTTGACTTTGAGCAGATCAAGAGCGGAGATCTGAAGGCGGTGCCCTCACCGTTTGAGCCGGCGACCGAAGAGCAGAAGCGGGCCACCCGTGAAGTTCTGGAAGACAGCTTTCAGTGGTTTGTCAACAAGGTCAACGAGCGGCGCGACCTGACGCCGTCGGCGCTCTCAGATGTCCGCACCGGCCGCATCTATACCGGCGCGCAGGCGCAGGCGCTCGGCCTCGTTGATGAAGTCGGCGGCGAGCGCGAAGCACGGAAGTGGCTCAGCGAAGAGCACAATATCCCCGAGAGCACACGCGTCGTAGATTGGCAGCCTGAGAGCGGCGACAGCTTCAGCTGGTTGGATCTTGCGTTAGCCACCGTTTCGCGTGCGATTGGCTTAGACGTCATCTCATCCATGCACCATAGCCACGGCGGTGGGTTGCAATCCATCAAGCTTGACGGTCTTGTATCCATCTGGCAGCCTGAACATTAAATCAGATGAATGACTTTTGCCCGCCGCTGGGCCAAATCGCATGATTAAATCAGAGCTTATTGAGAAAATTGCTTCTGAAAACCCGCACCTATACCAGCGCGATGTCGAAAGAATCGTGAACACGATTTTCGAGACCATCATCACAGCGATGGAGCACGGGGACCGGGTCGAGCTGCGCGGCTTTGGCGCTTTCTCGGTCAAGCATCGGCCGGCCCGCATGGGGCGCAACCCGCGCACCGGAGAACAGGTGCCGGTTGACGAAAAATTCGTTCCTTTCTTCAAGACTGGGAAGGAATTGCGTGAGCGTCTGAACCCTGGGCTTGCACCGCGGAGCAAGCGGCCGGCCGGGCGCCGCCGACGTTAACAACGCACCCTGGGTATGCCGGTTGAGGGACACACCAAGCGATGATCCGCTTTTTTCGCCGTCTGGTTCTGCTTGTTGTCGCGGTGGTGCTGATCGCGCTGATGGTCGCGAACCGGGATCCCGTGACCCTGTCGCTTGATCCGTTCGCCCAAACTGCACCGGCGGCTGCGGTTGAAGCGCCGATGTACGCTTTTTTGTTCGCGGCGATGCTTCTCGGCGTAGTCCTCGGCGGGATCGGCGCGTGGATAAGCCAAAGCCGATGGCGTGACCTTGCCCGCCGACGCACCAAAGAAACCCACCGGCTACGCAAGGACCGCGAGCGTCTGGCCCGCGATCTGCAGGCGGCGCAGGAAACCGGCGGCACCGCGGTGGCGCGCCTGTCCGCTCACTAAACGCGCCGAATTGTCCGCGCCGACCGGCGACAACGGGCTTGCGCGACGGGCAATGCTTCTGTGATAACAGGGGCATGACGGTTCAGGTCAAAATTTGCGGGATCAGCAGCGAACAGGGGCTTGCCGCGAGCGTGGAAGCTGGCGCGGACTTTGTTGGCTTTGTGTTCTTCGCCGAAAGCCCGCGCTACGTAGATCCGCAGACCGCAGCTCGGCTTGCCGAACGTGCGCGCGGCGCGATCAACAGCGTCGCGCTGCTGGTGGACCCAACGGACGCTGAACTGGACACGGTGCTGGACTCGGTCGATCCCGACCTGATCCAGCTCCACGGCAGCGAAACCCCGGAGCGGATCGCCGAACTGCGTATTCGCGCGGCCCGCCCAGTCTTGAAAGCTGTGAAGGTCGCGACGGCTGCCGACATCATCGGCGCCAGCGCCTTTCCCGCCGCCGACATGTTCCTGTTCGACGCCAAGCCCGCGAGGAACGCGGCCCTGCCCGGCGGCAATGGCGTGCCTTTCGACTGGCCGCTGTTGGCGCAAACACCGCCTGACCGCCCGTTCATGCTCTCCGGCGGACTGACGGCGGAGAATATCGCCGCGGCGATCCGGGTGACGGGCGCGCAGGCCGTTGACACTTCGTCCGGGGTCGAGCGCGCACCGGGCCAGAAAGACCCCGACGCGATCCGCCGCTTTGTTCAGGCTGCGAAAACCGTCGGCGATCGCATGCCGATCGAGGCAGCCTGATGCCTCTCAGACACCGCCTTTCGGGAGATTCTTCATGCGCCCCAGCCTGAAGACCGCGTTTCTCGCCGCGATCTGTCTCGTTCTGCTGGCCACTCCTGCCTTGGCCGATTCCTATTGGGACCACAACGGTTCGCTGATGCGCCTTCAGGCGAACGGAACGCAGCGGGTTCTTACCTACGAGGAGCCGCGTCAACTGATGCGGCGCGCTGGCGTTACGCCCGGCACGGTGCTGTTTGACGGCCGGAATGTCGGGGACTACTACGTCGGCCGGGCGCGGCGCTTCTCCAAAGACTGCAAGGCCCCATTGGTCTACAAAGTCGAAGGCCCCGTGGTCGATGGCGGCAGCCGGATCGTCATGCGTGGCATGCGCCAAGTCTTTACCAGCGGATGCCGCGGAACCGGGCGCTATGTTGAGGACGTGCTCGTCTTTACGTATGGGTGGTCGGATTAGGCGCGCGCCACCCCGGGCTAGCATTCCTCCACTTAGAGATTTGCCGACAAAGGGAAACCTGATGGAACAAATCCCCAATACCTTCCGTTCCGGCCCTGACGAGCGCGGCCATTTCGGCGATTTCGGCGGGCGCTTCGTCGCCGAGACGCTTATGCCGCTGATCCTAGAGCTTGAGCACGCCTATAACGACGCGAAGGCCGACCCTGATTTCCGCGCCGAACTCGACGCGATGAACAAGCACTACACCGGCCGGCCCAGCCCGCTTTACTTCGCCGAGCGGCTGACAGAGCACCTCGGCGGCGCGAAGATTTACTTCAAGCGCGACGAGCTGAACCACACCGGCAGCCACAAGATCAACAACTGCCTCGGTCAGATCCTGCTTGCGCGGCGGATGGGCAAGACGCGCATCATCGCCGAGACCGGCGCGGGCCAGCACGGCGTTGCGGTGGCCACGGTTGCGGCGCGGTTTGGCTTGCCCTGCGTGATCTACATGGGCGCGACGGATATCGCGCGCCAGCGCCCCAACGTGTTCCGCATGAAGCTGCTCGGCGCGGAAATCCGCCCTGTGACCTCGGGCGCGGGCACGCTCAAGGACGCGATGAATGACGCGCTGCGCGACTGGGTCGCTAACGTTGAGGACACGTTCTACATCATCGGCACGGTCGCCGGTCCGCACCCTTACCCGGCGATGGTCCGCGACTTCCAATCCGTGATCGGTCAGGAGTTGCGCGAGCAGATGATGGAGACCGAAGGCCGCCTGCCGGACAGCCTCGTGGCCTGCATCGGCGGCGGGTCGAACGCCATGGGGTTATTCCACCCGTTCCTCGATGAACCGAACACCCGGCTGATCGGCGTGGAGGCCGGCGGCTACGGCCTCGAAACGATGGACGGCCACGCCGCCTCGCTCAACGGCGGCAAGCCCGGCGTACTGCACGGCAACCGAACCTATTTGCTGCAGGACGACGACGGCCAGATCATCGAGGGGCACTCGATCTCGGCGGGTCTCGACTACCCCGGCATCGGGCCGGAGCACGCCTGGCTGAAGGAGAGCGGGCGCGTGGAGTATGTCGCCATAACCGACGATGAGGCGCTGGAGGCGTTCCAGCTTTGTACGCGCAAAGAAGGCATCATCCCGGCGCTGGAGCCGGCCCATGCGCTGGCGCAGGTCATGAAGATCGCGCCGGATTTGCCGTCCGATCACCTGCTGGTGATGAATATGTGCGGGCGCGGCGACAAGGACATCTATTCCGTGGCCGAGCATCTGGATATGGAGATGTAGTCGTGCGCATCCGCGCGTGTCATCCCGGGTGCTGCGCAGCACCTCGTGATGCGCTGCTGACCCGGGATCGCTTCCGTTTGTGGGCGCTGGACCAGATCCCGTGTCTGCGAAGCGGCGCGATGCGCCGTATCGCGCACGGGATGACGGCAGACCGTTCCCTGTAACGGGGGCTCATTAATTGGAAGGGCGCTGAGGCGCCCCAAAAAGTGCAGAAAGCATAGCCATGTCGCGCATCGAAAACCGCTTCGCCATCCGCTGCCCGGCCCTTGTGACCTTCATCACGGCGGGGGACCCGGACTATGCAACCTCGCTGGAAATCCTGCGCGGGCTGCCGGCCGCCGGCGCGGACGTCATCGAGATCGGGATGCCGTTCACCGACCCGATGGCCGACGGCCCGGCGATCCAGGCGTCCTCCCAGCGCGCACTGAAGGCTGGGCACAAGATGGACATGACGCTGGAGATGGTCCGCGAGTTCCGCAAAGGCGATCAGGATACGCCCATCGTCTTGATGGGCTATTACAACCCGATCTATTTCCGCGGGGCGGAGCGGTTCGTGGCCGAGGCGGCCGGGGCCGGGGTGGACGGTCTGATCGTCGTGGACCTGCCGCCCGAGGCGGACAGTGAGTTGTGCCTGCCTGCGCGCGCGGCTGGCCTAAACTTCATCCGCCTCGCCGCGCCGACGACCGACGATGCGCGCCTTCCGGCCGTGCTCGCCAACACCTCGGGCTTTGTCTACTACGTTTCGATCACCGGCATCACCGGCACGCGCACGCCCGATACGGGCGAGGTCGCGGCCAATGTCGCACGGATCAAGTCGCACACGCCGCTGCCCGTGGCGGTCGGTTTCGGTGTCAAGACGCCGGAGCAGGCGGCGGCCATCGGCGCGGTCTCGGACGGCGTGGTGGTCGGTTCGGCGCTGGTGAACACGATCGCCGA
>CAYXPZ010000037.1:0-23055 GCA_964466965.1 uncultured Hyphomicrobiaceae bacterium | reverse complement strand
CGTGGCTGTATTTACCGATGGCACTGACGAAGGGCGCGCGGAACATGAAGCGTGCGTGCTCGCAACGGCTTGATCCGAGGGTCTCAATGCCTCGATATCCGCCCCGTGCAAGGCGCTGCGGCGAACGGTGTCGTCAAATCGAAAAAGGCGGCCCGTGTTACCGGACCGCCCCAGGGGAGGAGCCACTATTGATGCGCGTCAGACGCTGTAATATAGGTCGAACTCGACCGGGTGCGGCATCTGCTCGAACGTCTCCACCTCTTCCATCTTCAGTTCGATGTAGCCGTCGATCTGATCATCGGTGAAGACACCGCCGCGTTTCAGGAACTCGCGGTCCTTATCAAGCGCCTCGACAGCCTCGCGCAAGCTGCCGCAAACCGTGGGGATGCCTTCCAGTTCCGCCGGCGGCAGGTCATACAAATTCTTGTCCATCGGGTCGCCCGGATGAATGCGGTTCTGAATGCCGTCCAGACCGGCCATCAGCATCGCGGAGAACGCCAGATAGGGGTTCGCCGACGGATCCGGGAAGCGGATCTCGATCCGCTTCGCCTTCGGACTGGACACGTGGGGGATGCGGCACGAAGCTGAGCGGTTGCGCGATGAGTAGGCCAGCAGCACAGGCGCCTCATAACCGGGCACCAGACGCTTGTAGGAGTTGGTCGTCGGGTTTGAGAAGGCGTTGATAACCCGGGCGTGCTTCAGGATGCCGCCGATGTAGTACAGGCAGGTTTCCGACAGATCGGCGTACTGGTTGCCGGCGAAGACCGGCTCGGAGCCGTTCCAAATCGACTGATGCACATGCATGCCGGTGCCGTTGTCGCCGAAAACCGGTTTGGGCATGAAGGTCGCCGTCTTGCCGTAGGCCTGAGCGACGTTGTGAACGGCGTACTTGTATTTCTGTACGCGGTCCGCGACGTCGACGAGTGTCGAGAACTTGATGCCAAGTTCGTGTTGCGCCGCACCCACTTCGTGGTGGTGCTTCTCGACGTCGACGCCCATGTCCGCCAGCACGCTGAGCATTTCCGAACGGATGTCCTGCGCGCTGTCCACCGGCGGGACCGGGAAATATCCGCCCTTGGTGCGCGGGCGGTGACCCAGGTTGCCCATCTCATACTCGGTGTCCATGTTGCTGGGCAGTTCCATACTGTCCAGCTTGAAGCCGCAGTTGTATGGGTCGGAGGCGAAGCGAACGTCGTCAAAGATAAAAAATTCCGGCTCCGGTCCGAAAAACGCCTTGTCGCCGATCCCGGTCTGCTGGAGATAGGCTTCCGCCTTACGGGCCGTGCCGCGCGGATCGCGCTCGTAGCGCTCGCCGGTGCCCGGCTCGAAGATGTCGCAATGCAGCACCATTGTGGACTGCGCGAAGAACGGGTCGATGTAGGCCGTGATCGGATCCGGCATCAGCTGCATGTCGGACTGCGAGATGTCTTTCCAGCCGGCAATCGACGAACCGTCGAACATGATGCCATCGGTGAACGAATCTTCATCGAACGCGCTGGCATCCATGGTGACGTGCTGTTTCTTGCCGCGCGGATCGCCAAAGCGCAGGTCGATGAACTTGACGCCCTCGTCCTTGATCCGTCTTAGTACTTCAGATTGATCTGCCATGACACTCCCTTTTGTTTCTCATGACGATAGGTTGGCCCTGAGGATAACCGCCGCGTACCTGCGACTGGTGTTCTGAACACTCCAAATGCTGTGGTTGACTGCACCTGCTCAATTGCTAGAGAGCGTCCGTGCCCGTTTCTCCGGTGCGTATGCGCACGACATCGTCGATCGTGGTGACGAAAATCTTTCCGTCGCCGATGCGTCCCGTGCGCGCTGCGCTCTGGATGGTTTCTAAAGCTTTCTCAAGCATGTCATCAGCCAATACAAGCTCAACTTTCACTTTCGGAAGGAAATCGACAACGTATTCCGCACCCCGATACAGCTCCGTGTGACCTTTCTGCCGGCCAAATCCTTTCGCTTCGGTCACGGTGATCCCCTGAAGACCCATGTCCTGTAGCGCTTCCTTGACCTCATCGAGCTTGAACGGCTTGATGATCGCTTCGATTTTTTTCATGTCCCTGGCGTCCTTCCGCTTTGTTCGCCGGCAGCGCCGCCAGGCATCACGCGGATGGATGCGAAGGTCGCCGCCGTTTAACACGGGCCTGCACAAACTGTGCCAACTGACATCGCTATCGCGCATGATGCAAGTTCAGAGCGGCCTGCGAATCGAATGATTACAAGGCTGCCCATCTTATAAGCTGCTTGATTAAAAAAGCAGCACTATGGTGCGCAACGCATCAGGGCGTGAGCCTGCAAGCGTGGCTGATGTGGATTGCTTTAGCTGTTGCGGGAGCCGGGTATTGATCTTAATGTGCCACCCGCAGTCCGCGTTTGACCGGCTTTCTCAGTAGCACAGGCACAAGCTGGCGTGGCGCTGCCGCACTTTTGCTTTGCTTGTCCTGGAGTGATTCAGGCTCCACCGGGTGGGCGCATTTCTCCGACACTTTGGAGACCGTTTTCCTCATAGCTCATGGGCTGAGAAGTGCTTGAATTATTAACCACAGAAGAAATGATCCGTGCCGAGAAACTCGCTATGGACAACGGCACGTCAAGCCTCATCCTGATGGAAAACGCGGGCAATGGGGTAGCCGAAGATGTCGTGAAGCGTTTCGCGCGCGGAACCAAGGTGGTGGTTCTTTGCGGCCCTGGCCGCAACGGTGGCGACGGTTTCGTAGCTGCCCGGCGGCTGCGCGAACGCGGTTATCATATCCGGCTGGCGCTGCATGGCGACCAGGACAAGCTGCCGGCTGAGGCTAAAGAGATGGCTAAACGCTGGGACGAAACCATCGAACCGATGACGCCGGAATGCCTCGACGGCGCGCAGTTGATCGTCGATGCGATCTTCGGGTCCGGCCTGAAAGACGATGTGCGGGACATCCCTGCCCAGATGATTGAGGATGTTACCAAGCGGAATTTGCCCGTTGTGGCTGTCGACATGCCAACCGGGATCGACGCGACCTCGGGACAGGTGCGGGGCACAGCTTTCGAAGCCGTCAGCACTGTGTCATTCTACCGGCGCAAGACCGGCCAGGTGCTCTACCCCGGACGGCTCTATTGCGGTGACGTCACAACCGTCGACATCGGCATTCCGGCTTCGGTTATGAAAGAGGTCGGACCGCGCGCGTTCTCCGACCAGCCTGAGTTATGGTTGAAATACTATCCGCGCCTTAAGCTGACAGGGCACAAATATGATCGCGGCCACGCCGTCATTGTATCGGGCGATATGGAGCGCACCGGCGCAGCGCGGCTTGCGGCGCGCGCGGCCTTGCGGATGGGTGCAGGTATCGTGTCTCTCGCCACCTCCAAATCGGCGTTTTACATCAATGCCGCGCAACTGACCGCAATCATGGTGGATGCTTTCGATGGCTCCGACGGTCTGGCTGAGTTGCTCGATGACCCGCGCACGACGGCTGTCGCAATCGGGCCCGGCGCTGGGGTGAGCGAAGAAACACAACAGAACGTCGGCGCCGTTCTCGGCAGCGGCGCGGCGGCGGTGGTCGACGCGGATGGGCTTACCGCGTTCGAAGATGATCCCTCCGTGCTGTTCGAGCAAATAAAATATCGCGAGCCGCCGGTCATCCTGACGCCGCACGACGGCGAATTCGCTCGCGTTTTCCCCGATCTGATGGAGGAGCCGTCGAAGCTGGAGCGCGCCCGGACGGCTGCCGAAATGTCAGGGGCTGTTATCGTACTGAAAGGGGCGGACACAGTAATCGCCGCGCCGAATGGCGTAGCCGGACTCGTGGAGAACGCGCCGCCACTGTTGGCGACGGCTGGCACCGGCGATGTGCTGGCGGGAATCATTACCGGTCTGCTGGCGCAGGGCATGGACGCGCTCGACGCGGCGATGGCGGGGGTGTGGATTCATGGCGAAACGGCGCGGGAGATCGGCCCCGGCATGATCGCGGAAGACATGAGCGAGGCACTGCCCGAGATCATTCGCCGGCTGGATGATCGTGCCGACCTGTTCTCCGGCATCGCTTGAGCCATCGGCCTGCACAGGTCCGCCCATGTCACTGCCGTCCGGCGTCGCTTACTTGAACAACGAATTCGTGCATATCGCCGAAGCTAAAATCTCCGTGCTCGACTGGGGATTTCTGCACTCAGACGCAACGTATGACGTCGCCCATGTCTGGAAGCGACGGTTTTTTCGGCTCGACTCGCATCTGGACCGGTTCTGGCGCTCGGCAGAGAAGCTGCGGCTGCGGGTGCCGGTCGCGCGCGGCGAACTCGCGCGCATCCTGGCGGAATGCGTCGAGCGGTCCGGACTGGATGACGCCTATGTTGAAATGATCCTCACGCGCGGTATTTCGCCAACCTTCTCCCGCGACCCGCGCGATGCGGAAAATCAGCTCATTTGCTTTGCCATTCCCTTCGTCTGGGTCCTGCCGCCCGAGAAACATGACGCGGGACTCTCCCTCGCCGTGTCGGACATTCAGCGTATCGCGCCGGAATCTGTCGATCCGACCGTAAAGAATTACCACTGGCTCGACTTCGTCATGGGGCTTTACAATGCCTATGAACGCGGCGCCGGAAGCGTCGTTCTTCGGGCTAGCGACGGCAACCTCGCGGAAGGTCCGGGCTTCAACATCTTCATCGTCAAGGACGGCAAGATCGCAACGCCGGATCGTGGGGTTCTGGAGGGGATTACCCGAAAATCTGTGATCGAAATCGTCAAAGAGCGCGGCGTCCCGCTCGAAGAGCGCGCCGTCTCATCCGCCGAACTTCTCGCCGCCGACGAGGCTTTTGCGACATCGACTGCAGGCGGCGTCATGCCAATCACGAAGGTCAATGCGGCACCCGTCGGCTGTGGGGCGCCCGGTCCGATGACGCGCGACCTGTCGAGTGCCTATTGGGACAAACACATGGACCCGGCTTGGTCAATCGCCGTGGGAGACATTCTCCGCGACGCGAAAAGCTAAATCGCGCCAGGCCCTGGAAGCCCGAGCAGGTCCGCCACGCGGTCTGACCACCAGCCCTTGAATAAACGCCGCTCATGCTCCTGGTAGGCATCGCAGACCATCTGAAGCTTGTCCGGGTCGGCCGCCAGCCGCTCGACCTCGCACCAGCGGTTCCATTCCCGCGTGATGGTCCAGTCGGCCATGCCGAAGTTGGCGTCCGGGAGTCGGTAATGAAACGTCGGGCGGCTCTTCACCCGCGCATCGGCAATGCGACTGCGCACACGCGGCTCATCCAGCCAGGCGAACAGCGGCAGCATGTCCAGCTCACGGTTTCGGGTCGGGTTGTGCATCAGATAATCGTCGAGCAGCGCGGTAAAATCCGGCCAATATTGCGTATCGGTGACGAGACGGGCGTACGCGCGCGGGAACGGATCGGCGAAGGCGAAGACACGCCGCGTCATATCCACGGCAATCACCTCGCGCAGCCACGGCGACAGCAGCAGATACGCCTTAAGGACCGATGTGATGTAATCAGCGTCCTTACGGGCAATGTCCGGATTGAGCTGTGCGCCGAAGGCGTAGAGCAGATTTTCGCGCGTCCCGGTTGCGCCCCGCCGGTTGAGTTCCTCAATCGTCTGATCGAGCAGGTGCAGATCATTGAGGCGCATCGGCGGACAGACGATTTCGCAGGGAATGACCGCAGCGGCCAAGTCGCCAACGATCTCACCAAGCGAACGCTGAAACCAGCGCAGCCACTCGTCGAATTGCGCCGAGAGAAACGGTGACTGGAGCGGCGTCTCAAGCCGGTGGATGTATTGTGAATCCAGCTCAACCAGAAAATCGCCGTGGCTTGTCCCCGTCAGCTGCACGCGGTGAGGGGCCAACGTCGCGATATCGCCTCCGAAAATCTGCTGAACGCACTCTGCGGCCTGGTGCGAAGAGACGGTGGCGAACTCGATCTCCACGCCGACCTGCCGCGGCCCTCCAGAGTAGTTTTCGGTGAAAGGCGGCGCTGCCGGGTTAAGCAGGGCCGGCGGTTCTGGCTGCTGATCAGAATTCATGGGCTTGGGCTCGCTGGGCTGTATCCGCGCCGGGCACGAAGGCCTCCTTGAAAACAGGATATCATGATGTTGAGATATTAATGGAGGCGCGACACCGGGAGAACGTTGCAGACCGACGCGGTGCGTCATTTCGCTTTTGTTACGGACGGGTGCGCGGAAACGCCCTCTCTGTTACTGTTTGCTTTAGACCGGAGATTTGTTCATTTGTTTGTCGATCTGAAGTATCAAAGCGCCGACGTCCTGACGGCTGTTTTTAACAATCTTTTCGATGCCGTTCTCGTCGTGGACGGGCAAACGGGCCGCTTCATCGGCGCCAATGACGAAGCCATTGACTTGCTTGGCTACACGCCGGACGAATTCAACGAATTGCGGCCGGATGATATCCACCCGCATGAAATTCCCAGACTGCGCGATTTCCTGCAAGCGGTGCGCCTGAAGGGCCGCTGGGTCTCCGGCGAGCTTTCATGCCGGCGCAAGTGCGGCTCCCTGGTGCCGGCCGAAATCCGCGCGACTCAGGCTTTTGAAGATGGCGAGGAACTTATCATCATCGTGATACGGGACCGCCGGGTCGATCAACTTGCCGAGCTAGGCCAGTCCGTGCGCAAAATCGCGCACGACCTGCGCAACACGCTCGCCACCGCGCAGCTTCTCAGCGACAGCCTGATGGTCCATAGCGACGGGACTGTCCAGCGCAACGCTGAGACCATCACCCGCGCGATTGAGCGCGCTTTGCATATGACCCGGCAGACGCTGAGTGCGGGCCGCAGTAGCACGCCGCCGCCTCAATATGAACGCTTCCTGCTGATCGACGTCGTCGAGGAGGTGCGTAGTTCACTGGGAATCGACGCGGGCAGCGACGAGCTACACTTGGCCGACGATGCAGCGAACGCCACGCTGGACGGGGATTTTGACCAGATTTATCGCATTCTCCTGAACCTCAACCGCAACGCTTTCGACGCCGGCGCCCAAGCGATCAAGCTATCCTGTGAGGAGCAAGGGACGGAACTGGTCATCGCGATCGCCGATGATGGCCCCGGCCTGCCGCAGGCGATTATCGATCAGCTTTTCGACGAAAAACTCCGGTCATCGGGTGAGGGCAAGACTGGGCTTGGTCTGATCATCTCGAAGGAACTCGCGCGCAACCACAACGGCGACCTGCGGCTGCGCGAGACGGGCCCCGCGGGAACGACGTTCGAGCTTCACCTGCCTGCAAATCCGAACGCCTGACGGCCTCAGCCCTTGCAAGGATCGTCCGGCGCAAGGCGAAATTCCGGGTCGATCCGAACGCGCATCAGGTTGACGGTGTGAGTCGCTAGCGTATAGCCGGAGATGATCGTGATAATCTCCAGAAGCTCGGCTGCCGGCAAGCCCTGCGCTTCGAATTCCGCAATCTCGTGACGCCCGAGCCGGCCATGCGTCTCCATGAGGCGGCGCGTTGCACGGATCAGCAACTGTTCGCGCTCAGATTGCGGCAGGTCTCCGGCCCATATCGCCTTGATCGCAGCGTCATGGACACCGTGCCGTCGCGCTTCCAGTACGAAAGCCGATTCGCAGTAGGCGCAGTCGGTCTCGACCGCCACGCCGAGCGCAACCACGGCCTGCTCGCCACGGCTGAGCCTGCCTTCGGACTCAAGCGCATTGCGCGTTTCCACAAATGACTGTAGCGCGGCTGGGTTCTTCGCAAGCACTCGATAGACATTCGGCGCGGTCCCCCCGAACATCTCCGCGACCTTGCTCAATAAGGTATCCGATGGGTCGGGCATTTCTGCTTATGCGAGTCCCGTTTTGCCTCCGATCAAAGCCAAGCCGCCATTTTATCCGATCCGGTGCGGCAGGCTACTCAATCCCGCGTGAGGTTTGCATGAAAGAGCCTGCATGACGGGTTTACAACCAGCAAGGAGGTTGAAGGTCGGATCGATGGTGGGCGCGACTGGGATTGAACCAGTGACCTTTCCGGTGTGAACGGAACGCTCTCCCGCTGAGCTACGCGCCCTGTGAAGGCTGTCGCGGGTCGTCGGCCGGTTGCCGCAGCACGGCATCATCCCGCTATCTAGTGCGCGACAACGAGCGCGGTCAAGCTTTTCACACTCGTCTGCCTCGTGTCTATTCACGCAGCGCCAAGCAGGTCGATCACGGTTTGCGGCAGCTCGGAAAAGTCGCTGACGATTCTGTCTGGGGCGAGGCTTTCGATTGGCTCGGGCGAATAACCGTGGGGCACGGCGATGGCGGGCACGCCCGCGGCCCGCGCCACCTCGATGTCGGGGCGGCTGTCGCCCACCATGACCGCCCGCGCCGGATCGCCGCCGCTGCGCGCGATAGTTTCGAGAAGATGGTCCGGATGCGGCTTACGCACCGCCAGGCTGTCCGCGCCAAGCACCGCGCCGAAATAACCGTCGAGCCGCAGCGTGTCCAGGAGCTTTGTCGCGCTGGCGTAGCGCTTGTTGGTGCACACCCCGATAAAGCAGCGTGCAGCGGCGAAATAATCGAGCGCGTCGACCACGCCGGGGAACGGATGGCTTTCCTCAGCGATATTGGCCATGTAAAACTCAAGGAATTGGTCGATAAGCGGCTCCATATCGACGCGGTCCGGCGGGCGATCCGCCGCGTGGAGCGCTGCCGTGAGCATTGCCCCGGCGCCGCCGCCAACGGCCGCAATGATGATCTCATCGGGCGCGGGTGGCAGGCCGGCCTGAACCATGACATGGTTAGTCGCCCGGACCAGGTCGGGCGCGGTGTGGATCATGGTTCCGTCGAGATCGAAGATGACGGTCGCGCCGGCGAGGCCGCTCGTGCTGGGATGAATGTCCATGAAATGCCTTTCTGGCCCGTTCAGCGCTGTTGGCTCAATGCAGTGGAGATATGCGCCAGGGACGACGCGGAAAAGCTGCATTTGCGCGACCATTCGGGGTCGCGCGCCCACAGCCACGAGAGTTATACCGAAATAGCGACAGGAGGACGACATGGATCAGATCGCGCAAAGCTTGGTCCGCCAGCAATGTTATGTGAACGGCGCCTGGACCGGTCATCCCAGCGTGCCGGTCACGGATCCCGCCACCGGGGAGGAGCTGGCGCGCGTGCCCAACTTCGGGGCGGCGGAGACCTCGGCGGCCATCGACGCGGCGCACGCGGCCTTTCCGGCCTGGGCGGCCAAGCTGGCGAAGGAGCGCAGTCAGATCCTGCGCCGCTGGTTCGACCTTGTGCAGGCGCATTCCGAGGAGCTGGCGCATCTGATGAGCGCGGAACAGGGCAAGCCGCTGACCGAGTCGCGCGGGGAGGTGGCCTATGGTGCGTCCTTCATCGAGTTCTTCGCCGAGGAAGCCAAGCGCGTCTATGGTGAAACCATCCCCACACCGCGCCCGGATGCGCGCATTCTCGTGATCAAGCAGCCGATGGGGGTGGTTGCGGCGATCACGCCGTGGAACTTCCCGCTCGCGATGATCACGCGCAAAGTTGCTCCGGCGCTGGCCACCGGCAACACTGTGGTGTGCAAGCCCGCGCCGGACACACCGCTGACGGCACTCGCGCTTGCCCAGCTTGCCGACGAAGCGGGCATACCCGCAGGCGTGCTCAACATGTTGACAAGCGACATGGACGGCGCGGCAGCGATTGGCCAGGAGATGACAAAAAACCCGCTGGTGCGCATGATCGGGTTCACCGGCTCCACGCGCGTGGGCAAGCTGCTGATGGAACAGGCCGCGGGCACGGTGAAAAAGGTCGCATTGGAGCTCGGCGGCAACGCGCCGTTCATTGTATTCGACGATGCCGACCTTGATCGCGCGGTCGCCGGCGCCATCGCCTCGAAATACCGCAACACCGGCCAGACCTGCGTCTGCGCCAACCGTATCCTTGTGCAGGACGGCGTGTACGATGCATTCGCCGCCAAGCTGGCCGAAAAGGTCCGCGAGATGAAGGTGGGCCGCGCCACCGAGGCCGAGGTCATGCAGGGGCCGCTGATCAACGAGAAGGCGCTGGAGAAGGTTGAGGCGCATGTGGCCGATGCGGTCGAGAAGGGCGCGAAGGTGCTCACCGGTGGCAAGCGCCATGCGCTTGGTCGGACTTTCTACGAGCCGACGATCCTCACCGACGTGACCAGCGATATGCGCCTCGCGAGCGAGGAAACCTTCGGGCCTGTCGCGCCGCTGTTCCGCTTCCACACAGAAGACGAAGCGATCGCCACGGCGAACGACACGCCGTCTGGCCTCGCGTCATACTTTTACACGAATGACCTGGGCCGCGCCTGGCGCGTTTCCGAAGCGCTTGAGTATGGCATGGTCGGCGTGAATGAGGGCGTGATCTCGACAGAACTGGCGCCGTTTGGCGGCGTGAAGGAGTCAGGTCTCGGACGCGAAGGCTCGCACCACGGCATCGAGGAGTTCGTCGAGATGAAATACATTATGATGTCAGGGCTTGGCCGGTGAGCGCCCAGGACCGCAAGCAGCAGGTCGCCGCAAACGCGCTGGAGCTGGTCGCGCCAGGTATGAAGCTGGGCCTCGGCACCGGCTCCACGGCGGCGGCCTTCATTGACGCGCTTGGATCGCGCGTGCGCGAGGGGCTGGAGGTCCGGTGCGTGGCGACCTCAACTGCAACCGAGGCGCAGGCACAAGCCGCAGGCATCCCGCTCGCCAGCCTCGACGAGCTTGGGGAGCTGGACCTGACTGTCGATGGGGCAGATGAGATCGACCCCTCGCTCAGCCTCATCAAGGGCGGCGGCGGCGCGCTGTTGCGCGAGAAGATCGTGGCGATGGCCTCGCAGCAGTTCGTCGTCATCGCGGATGAAAGCAAGCTGGTGGACCGGCTGGGTGCATTCCCGCTGCCGGTCGAGGTGGAGCCATTCGGCGCGCAGGCGACCGTGCGGATGATCCGGATGGTCGCGGTTGAAACAGGTTGTCACGGTGACGTGAGCTTACGCACAGGCGCGGATGGCCTGTTCCAAACCGATGGCGGCCATTACATCGCCGATTGCGCGTTTGGCGCGATTCCTGATCCGTCGCTCCTCGGCGACATGCTGAGCATGGTCCCCGGCGTGATCGAGCACGGACTGTTTATCGGCATAGCGGACGCGGCGCTGATCGCGAGCGCGGACGGTATAAAGGTGCTGGAAGCGGAAGCCCCGGAAACCTAGCGGCCAGGAAGAGATGGCATGAGTGCATACGATTATGACCTGTTCGTCATCGGCGCAGGCTCTGGCGGCGTGCGCGCGGCCCGGCTCACCGCGCAGCTTGGCAAGCGCGTCGGAATCGCGGAGCAGGACCGGGTTGGCGGCACATGCGTGATCCGCGGCTGCGTGCCGAAGAAGCTACTGGTCTATGCCAGCCAGCTCGGTGAGGCGATTGAGGACGCCGCGGGTTTCGGCTGGACGGTTGAAGCGCGGCGCTTCGACTGGCCGACGCTGATCGCCAACAAGGACCGCGAGATCGATCGGCTCAACGCCGCTTATACCCGCAACCTGGCGCGCGCCGGCGTCGAGCTGTTCCAAAGCCGCGCAGAACTGAGCGGCCCACACACCATCCGGCTGAGCGCAGACGGCCGAGAAGTCACCGCTGAGACGATCCTGATCGCCACCGGCGGAAGGCCCTGGATCCCGGAAATTCCCGGCGCCGAACACGGCATCACCTCGGACGAGGCGTTCCACCTGCCTGAGCTTCCGAAGCGCGTCCTGATTGTCGGCGGCGGTTACATCGCGGTGGAGTTTGCCGGCATCTTCGCTGGGCTGGGCTCGCAGGTGAAGCTGTTGTATCGCGGCGACCAGGTCCTGCGCGGTTTTGACGACGATATGCGGAACGCCTGCGCGGATGAGATGCGCAAAAAGGGCGTCGACATCCTGACCCACTCGGACATCGCCGCCATCGAGCGCGACGGCGACGCTTATCTGGCGCGGCTGCGCGGCGGCGGGACGATCGAAACCGACCTCGTTATGTTCGCGACGGGCCGCATTCCGAACACCGAAGGCCTGGGCCTGTCTGAGCTTGGCGTTGAGCGCGGCTGGAACGGTTATGTGGTCGTGAACGAGTATTCTCAGTCATCGATCCCGCACATCTATGCGATCGGCGACGTGACCCACCGCGTCGCGCTCACGCCGGTTGCGATCGACGAGGGCGTGCGTTTCGTCGAAACGGTGTTCAAGGACAACCCTCAGGAGGTTGACCACAGCTACATCCCGACTGCCGTGTTTTCCCAACCTGAGATAGGCACCGTCGGCCTGACCGAGGCGGAAGCGAGCGAACGCGAGACCGGCATCGACATCTACATGGCGCGGTTCCGGCCCATGAAGCACACGCTGTCCGGGCGCGACGAGCAAATGGTGATGAAGCTGATCGTCGATCAGGAGTCGGACTGCGTGCTCGGCGTTCATATTCTCGGGCCGGATGCCGCGGAAATGGCGCAGATCGCCGCGATCCCGATGCGCATGGGCGCGACCAAGGCGGATTTCGATGCGACCATGGCGTTGCACCCATCGGCGGCGGAAGAGCTCGTGACCATGCGCGAGAAGGTCCAACCGCCCACGGCGCAGGCGGCGGAATAGCGCGCCGGAGCTACCACACCAGCACCGGGTACAGCGAGCCGAGCAGCAGCACGCCCATCGTGATATTGAACGCGCGCAGGCGCACAGGGTTGGTCAATACGCGCTGCGCCTGTTTGCCGAGCACGGCCCAGAAACTCACTGATGGTAAATTGATCAGAGCGAATACAAGTGCGGCCAATGCCACGCCCTCGATCCCCGGCGCGGGCAGGTAAACGCTGATCGCCGTTAGCGCCATGGCCCAGCCTTTCGGATTGACCCACTGGAAGGCAGCGGCCTGAAGGAAGGTCAGCGGCCGGCCCGAGCGGCTTTGTCCGCGCGGCGCGCCCGCGTTCATGATTCTCCATGTCAGGTAGAGCAGGTAGACGACGCTCACCACCTTCAGGATTGTATAGGCGACCGGGTAGGCATCGAACACGCCCATCAGTCCGGCGCCAACAAGGAAGATCATGAAGGCATGGCCAAGGCTCACGCCGAGCATATGCGGTACCGTCCGGCGCAGCCCGTAATTCGCGCCAGAGGCCAACAGCATCAGATTGTTCGGTCCCGGCGTGATCGAGGACGCAAACGCAAAAGCAATTAAAGCCGTGATAATCTCAATATTCATGGCACTCATCCGTTTCTATCGCTTGTGGCGCAAATATATGCAATCCTGAGCGCAGGTATTTTGCTTTTTGCCCCATCAATCACGATCTTACGCAACGCATGATGGAACTGGACGCCATCGACGAAAAAATATTGCACGAGCTTCAGCGCGACGGCCGGGTCAGCAATACTGAGCTGGCCAAACGCGTCGGGCTGTCATCCTCGGCCTGTCTGCGACGGGTGCAGGAGCTGGAGCGCCGGGGTGTGATCCGCGGCTACCGCGCCGTGCTCGATCGCGCCGCGCTGGGCACAGGGTTCGTGGCGTATGTGGCGGTCGGCCTGTCGGACCATTCCAAGTCAGCACAGGAGGCGTTCGAGCGGTCGATCTCTACGGCCCCAGAGGTCCTGGAATGCCACAACGTGACCGGGACGATCGAATACCTGTTGCGCGTGGAGGTCGCCGACCTCGCGGCCTACAAGGTCTTCCACACCGACGTTCTTGGCACGCTGCCGCAGGTGACGTCGATTACCTCGTATGTCGTTATGGAATCGCCTAAGGATGAGCGCGCGTAACCGCACGACGGATGGCGCTTGCCTCACTGCGCCGGACAAGACATGTTAAGCTCCTCGTAGCAGGCTATAACGACAGGGGAATTCTCTTGGGGCGTCTTGCAGATCGTATTGCGCTGGTGACTGGAGCGGCCGGTGGGCTCGGACTGGCGATGTCCAAGCTGTTCGCCGCCGAGGGGGCGCATGTTATCCTGACAGACCTTGATGAGGCAGGGGCCCGGGATGGGGCCGGGGCGATCACGGCGGAAGGCGGCCAGGCCGAGTATGCGGTGTTGGATGTGACCGATGCCGAAGCGATCACCAATCTGTTCGCTGATATCGAGCGGGATCATGGCAAGCTGCATGTCCTTGTGAATAATGCCGGCAACTTACTCCGCGCGGATTTCCGCCACATGGGGGACGCCGACTGGGAGAGCGTGCTGAACCCGCATTTGTGGGGCACCATCCGCGTGACTCGCGCGGCGTTCGCGCTCTTGAAAGCGGCGGACGGCGCATCGATCGTCAACCTGTCGTCCATTATGGCCACGCAGCATGCGCGCCAGCTTTCGGCCTATTCCACCGCCAAGGCGGCGATTGCGGGCCTGTCGCGCAGCCTCGCCGTGGAGTTTGCGCCTTACAATATCCGCGTGAATTACCTCTGCCCCGGCTTCATCCCCACCGCGTTGACCAACCGTTACACGCGCACGCCGCCGCTGGCCGAAGCGCTGCTCTCGCAAATGCCGATGCGCCGGTTCGGCACCGCTGAAGAGGTCGCCAAGGCTGCGCTTTTCTTCGCCAGCGATGACTCCGCTTATACCACTGGTGAAGGGATCATGGTCGATGGCGGCATGAGCCTGAACCTCGCCTGAGCCGGAATCAAACTTTCGTGACCCGTGGGCGCTTGATCCGCCGCAATCACGGGATACCTGCAAGGCGATGGCCGGATGACGCGGGGCAATCCGCCGCCCATATCCGTCGCACCGGCCCGCTGGCGAAGTCTATTTTGATCTCATCAGGGAGAGTTTCGATGGTCCTCACTACGTTCAGCTTGGTTCGTTCCGCAAGCTTGGCGATGCTGTTCGGCGCTGCGCTTCTGGCTGTGCCGAGCACCGAAGCCGTTGCCGAAGCCCAAACCTATCAGTTTGACAAAGGCCATACCCAGATCCGTATTTCCTGGAACCATGTCGGGCTCAGCGAGCAGTCGGCGCTATTCCGCGAGTATTCCGGCAACGTGACCTTCGACCAGCAAGACGTCACGAATAGCTCAGTCAACGTCACCATCGATCCGGCGAGCGTGGACACGGGCGTGCCGGATTTTGACGATCATCTGAAGAGCAGCGACTTCTTCCACGTCGAGGAGCACCCCGAAGTGACGTTCGAAACGACTGAAGTGGTTCAAACCGGGCCGAATTCGGGCCGCATGACCGGCGATCTGACCATCAAGGGGATCACCAAGCCCGTGACGCTGGACATCACGCTGAATTATGCCGGCGAGCATCCGCTCGGTGCTTTCATCGACAAATATAAAGGTCGGCAGGCGGCTGGCTTCAAAGCGACCGGCCGCGTTTTGCGCAGCGAGTTCGATCTTGGCCGTAATGCGCCGCTGGTGTCCGATTGGGTCGATATCGAGATCAACACGGAACTGTATCGCGACAGCGAAAGCTGAGGTTCATGGGGCCGGGGCGCAATGTCCCGGCCTATTTCGCAATCGTCGTCACGTCGGGGCCGAGCGCCGCGGGGGTGCTGGCCACCGTCTCCTCGATCAGCCGATCCACAACGGCGTTTTGAGCGTCACGCTCCCCCATCCCGCTGGCGAGCGAGGCGTGATAGACCGCGAGCTGCCGATCCGCGCTGGTCCCGCGTGCCAGGATAGTGTGAACGTTGGCGACCTCAGCCCGCATGTCTAAAGCGTCGGCATCCTCGCTAATCAGCTCAAGCAGTTCCTCGGTCAATTCAGCGAACCCAACGATCTCGCCGCGGCCAAAGTCGATCATGCCCTTCTCGATCCCGTACCGCTGCGCCCGCCAGCGGTTTTCGGTCAGCAGGAAGTTGGTATAAGAGCGCCACCGTTTGTTCTCGCGGCGCAGTCGGTAAAGCATCCGGCAAACGCAGGCGAACAGAGCGGCGATTGTGATCGCGTCGTCCAAAAGCGTGCAGATGTCCGGCACGCGCATCTCTAGCGTGGGGAACTTCGCCGAAGGCCGAAGGTCCCACCAGACCTTGGTCGCATCCTCAATGACGCCCGCCTTCACCAGCACGTCCACGGTGCGCTGATACTCGCCATAGCTGTCAAACTGGGCCGGCAGACCGGTGCGCGGCAGCTCATCGAACACCGAGAGGCGGTAAGATTTCAGCCCGGTCACATCGCCCTTCCAGAACGGCGACGACGTGGACAGCGCCAGCAGATGCGGCATGAAGTAGATCGCCTGATTGAGCAGGTCGATGCGGGTGTCGTCATCGTCGATGCCGACGTGAACATGCATCCCGCAAATCAGCAGACGCCGCACCACGACCTGCAGATCTTCGGCCAGCGTATTATAGCGGTCGCGGTCCGTATGCGCCTGTTGGTTCCATTGCGCGAAGGGATGGGTGGAGGCGGCAACCAGCGCCATACCATGCTGACCGGCGATTTTTGCCAGCGTTGCCCGGATTTCCGCAAGCGTCCCGCGCGCCTCTTGGATGGACCGGCACACGCGGGTCCCGATCTCGATTTGAGAGCGCAGAAACTCCGGACTGACCTCGCCGAGCGTGCCGGTCAGAACCGTCTGGCATGCTTCCATCATATCGGCTGGGGGATCGGCCACCAGATCTCGCGTGACCGGATCAACCAGCAGATATTCCTCCTCAATACCGATGGTGAAGTTGTTCTCGTCAAACAGCATTAAGCGACCGCCCGCCATCAAAGATGTCCTTTTGGAAAGTCTACACGATCGTCTGCAATAAATCACCGATGAGGAAGGCGGCGCCAGCAGCCAGCATCCCGATCAGGAATGTCTCAAGCCCCGCGATCCACCACGGCCTTGGGGACCAGAACGAGCGGATCGAGCCAATGGCGAAAAACGTCGCCCCGGTCATTACCAGCGCATAAACCGCCGCATCTTCGAGACCGAGGATATACGGCAGCAGCGGCACCGCCCCACAGATTACGAAAGCGGCGAAAACCGCGAACGCGGCCCGCGACGGGAGCCGGTTGATCATCGGCATGCCATGCTCCTCCGCCATCATGGTGTCGATCCAGCGATGCTGCTCCTCGGTGATAATGTTGACCACGCGGTCGAGGTCTTCGCCTTTGAAGCCTTTTGCCTCGAAGATCTGGCGCACCTCCTCGCGCTCGCCCTCCGGGTGCATCGCGACATGGCGCTCCTCCATTTCGCGGATCTTTTGGTATTCCTCATGCTCGGCTTTCGTTCCCGTGTAATTGGCTGCGGCCATCGAGAGCGCGTCGGCAAACAGCTTGGCTATACCGAGGATAAGGACAACGCGCGCGGACATGTCGGCGCCGACAGCTCCGGCTACGATGGCGAATGTCGTGACCAGGCCGTCGATGCCTCCATATATCCAATCACGCAGATAACTCACGGAAGGGCCGCTGCTGAGCCTGTCGGCGATTTCTTGTGGCGCATGGCTGTGTTCAAGACGCATGGCGGATGTCTTCGCTACTGTTGCCAGGGGTGGTCAGCTTCGAGCATATGGCTTATACCATCGCCAGAACCGCGGCCACGTTGCATCTGGTTTGTTCCAGACACGGTCGCCCCAGATGTCTGAGAGTTTGAAAGGATTGGGTCATGGGCGCTCCATGGTCGCCGAGCAGCTGGCGGGCAAAGCCGGCGCAACAGCTTCCTGTTTATTCCGATGAGGCCGCGCTGAAGACGATCGAAGCGCAATTGGAGAACTATCCGCCGCTAGTCTTCGCGGGCGAGACGCGCGAGTTGATGGACAAACTGGCCGATGTTGCGCATGGCCGGGCATTCCTGCTGCAGGGGGGCGACTGCGCCGAGAGCTTTGCCGAGCACGGCCCGAACACCACACGCGATTTCTTCCGCGTGTTCCTGCAGATGGCGGTGGTGCTGACGTTCGCCGGGCGCTGCCCGGTGGTTAAGGTTGGGCGCATAGCAGGGCAGTTCGCCAAGCCGCGCTCATCTCCAGTCGAGCAGCAGGGCGATATCGAGCTACCGAGCTACCGCGGCGATATCATCAACGACATCGTCTTCGACGAAGCCGGCCGCGCGCCGGACCCGCGCCGGATGATTGAGGCGTACCGCCAGGCGGCGGCGACGCTCAACCTGCTGCGTGCGCTGTCGCAAGGCGGCTACGCGGATCTGGAGCGTGTGCATCAGTGGACGCTGGACTTCGTCAAGGATAGCCCGGCGAAAGAGCGTTATCGCGAACTCGCAGACCGGATCAGCGAAAGTCTCGACTTCATGCGCGCCTGCGGGATCACGCCGGACAGCCAACCGCAGCTTCACCGCACAAGCTTCTACACGAGCCACGAGGCGCTGTTGCTCGGCTACGAGGAAGCCTTCACGCGGGTCGATTCGCTCACCGGCGATTGGTACGCGACGTCGGGCCATTTCGTATGGGTCGGCGACCGCACCCGACAACCCGATCATGCGCATATCGAGTATGTACGTGGCATCAAGAATCCGGTCGGGTTGAAATGCGGTCCGAGCATGAAGCCAGACGAACTGCTGCAGCTCATCGACATTCTCAACCCCGAGAACATACCCGGCCGCCTGACGCTCATCACCCGCTTCGGTGCGGACGCGGTCGAGGACCATCTGCCCGAAATGATCCGCGCCGTTCAGCGCGAGGGCCGCCATGTGGTATGGTCCTGCGACCCGATGCATGGCAACACCATCAAGGCGGCAAGCGGCTACAAGACGCGCCCCTTCAACGCGATCATGCGCGAGGTCGAGCATTTCTTCGACGTACATGCGGCAGAAGGCACGCATGCGGGCGGGGTTCATGTCGAGATGACCGGCAACAACGTGACCGAATGCACCGGTGGCGCCATGTCGATCAGCGAGACACAGCTTTCTGACCGCTATCACACGCATTGCGATCCGCGGCTTAACGCCGATCAGGCGCTTGAGCTGGCGTTTTTGATCGCGGAGCGACTGCGTCAGGAACACTTGCAGGACGAGGTGCGCGTGGCTGGGGCAGGCTAGCGAAGCTGCGTGCGCGAACACGGCTACCGGGGGAGAGCGAATGTCGCGGCGTGCGCAACAACAGCCGACAGTTGTCAATCCGATCTTCAAAGAGTCGGTCGGCGATGTGATGAGCAAGGCGGAGCGAGCGCGCCGCGATCTGCCGGCCTCTCAGGTCCCGCCGCAGCCGGAGGCTGAGGCGGCCGCTGAGATTTTGGAATCCGAGCCGCCTGAGCCTGCTGACAACGGGCCCTGGCCCAAACCCGTGGATGCATTTCGCAAAGGGAATTTCCTCCATTGCGGGGATGTCGTCCTGACTTCCAAAATGGGAAGCTTTTTCTCCTTTCTGACCCGAACCCTCGACAGTTCCGATTTCGCCCACACGGCGCTGGTCTTCGCCACGAGGCACTCAGATATCGGCATCGACGACAGCTACGTGATCGAGACGACGTTCGGCGGCGTCGAACTCGGCGCGTTCGGGGAGTTCGTTGCGCCGTCCAAGGTGTACTCCGATACGGGCCGCCCGCCGGAATACATTGTGGGGATAAAGCGGCTGGAGCAACCCTGGGCAACACCGCGGGTGCGGGCGATGGTGTCGGGCCGGATGCTGCGTTTTCTCGATGTCGATGACTACGATTATTCGATGTTAGCGGCGCTGGCGGCGCGGCACACGCAGTTCTGGCTCAAACTACGCACGTTCGTTTTTGGACGCGCTCCCTCACTCGGAGAGTATCTGCGGCGGGGTATTCGCTATTCGCCCGCAGAGTTCATTTGCTCTGGTTTCGTGCAGTTCGCCTTTATCGACATGGTGCGCGAAGCGTTAGAGCGTGGCTACATCCCGGCGGAGACCGCCGCTGACGCCTGGCGCAGCGTCGTGTTCGCGCCGTGGGTGCATGAGAAAACCACCATGGAAGATCTGATGGGCGTTCGACCGATTGAACTGGCCCGAAGCGAGCATCTCGCCTGGAAATACCTGGTTTATGGCGGCATGGTGCATAAGGTCGACAGCACGGAAGAAGTCGACGCTTTACTCACGGATATCCGTCAAAAGGCCAAGAAGCGGGCCGCTGAGGCAGCCTGACATTCGCGCGACAGCGCGGCACGGTTACGTCGGGCGGTGCATCTGCCACCATCTCTGCTCTGACATCGCGCAACCGAAAAAGCGATATGACCGATCACCTTAGACTTGCACTGGCTCAATTGAATCCAACCGTGGGCGACCTGACAGGCAACGCGGAGCGCGCCCGGGCGGCGCGTGCGCAGGCTGCGGAGGCCGGCGCGGATCTGGTCTGCTTTTCCGAGTTGTTCATCTGCGGCTACCCGCCCGAAGACCTGATCCTCAAGCCCGCATTCGTCTACGCCGCGCGCCGAACGGTTGAAGAGTTGGCCGCCGACACCGCCGATGGCGGCCCGGCCGTGCTGATCGGCACGCCTTGGCCCGGCGAAGAGAAGCCGCACAACAGCGTTGCACTTCTGGAAGGTGGCGTGGTCCGGGACGTCCGTCATAAGGTGGAACTCCCGAATTATGGCGTCTTTGACGAAAAGCGCATCTTCAACCCCGGCGAGATGCCGGGGCCGATCAGCTTTCGCGGCGTTCGCATCGGTGTGCCGATCTGCGAGGATATCTGGATCGAGGATGTCTGCGAGTGCCTGGCCGAAACGGGCGCGGAGATGCTGATCGTCCCGAACGGCTCGCCCTTCACGCTCACCAAACAGCAAACCCGGCAGAATGTCGCTGTCGCGCGCGTGGCGGAAACCGGGCTGCCGCTGGTCTATGTCAACCAAATCGGCGGGCAAGACGAGCTGGTGTTCGACGGCGCGTCGTTCGTGCTGAATGCTGGCGGCGGCCTGTCCGTACAGATGCCGGACTGGCGCGAGCAAATCGCAATCACCGAATGGACGCGCGGGGGCGAAGGTTGGAGCTGCACCCCCGGTGAGAAGGCCGTGCTGATAGAAGGCGACGCCGCCGCTTATCAGGCGAGCGTGCTGGGCTTGCGCGATTATGTTGAAAAGAACGGGTTTCCGGGCGTGGTGCTGGGCCTGTCGGGCGGCATCGACTCTGCGCTCTGTGCGGCCATAGCCGTCGATGCGCTGGGCGCCGACCGCGTCCACTGCATAATGCTGCCTTACAAGTACACCTCCGAGGCCAGCCGCAGCGACGCCGCCGCTTGCGCTGAAGGCTTGGGCGTGCGCTACGACACCGTGCCAATCGCCGCGCCGGTCGAGGGCTTCATCGCCGCGCTTGATTCGCTGCTCGACAGCGGCGGCCACGGCGTCACGCTCGAAAACCTGCAATCGCGCACGCGCGGCACCATCCTGATGGCCGTGTCCAACGAGACCGGCGCGATGGTTGTCACGACCGGCAACAAGTCGGAAATGTCGGTGGGTTACGCCACGCTCTACGGCGACATGAACGGCGGCTTCAATCCAATCAAGGACCTTTATAAGACGCAGGTTTACGCCGCCGCGCGCTGGCGCAACGCCAACCAGCCCATTGACGGCCTTGGCCCGGCCGGCGAAGTGATCCCGGAAAACATCATCATCAAGGCCCCGAGCGCGGAGCTGAAGCCCGACCAGACGGACCAGGACGCGCTCCCGCCCTATGACGCGCTAGACGACATCCTGCGCTGCAAGATCGAGCACGAGATGCCGCATGAGCAGATCGTGGCGCGCGGGCACGGCGATAACATCGTGCGCCAGCTCGAGAACATGCTGCGCATTGCTGAATATAAACGCCGCCAGTCCGCGCCCGGTGTGAAGATCACCGAGCGTGTGTTCGGCCGCGACTGGCGCTATCCGATCACCAACAAGTTCCGCGAAAGCCAGTATTAGGTCCGCATGAACGATATCGCCGTCCGTTTTGCGCCCAGCCCGACGGGCCTTCTGCATATCGGGAATATCCGCCCGGCGCTGTTCAACTGGCTGTTTGCCCGTAAACATGGCGGCCGCTTCGTGCTGCGGTTGGATGATACCGACATTGCGCGCTCGCAGGAGGAATACGCCGACGCGATCCGTGAGGACCTGCAATGGCTTGGGCTGGCATGGGATGAAGAGGTGCGTCAGTCCGACCGCCTGGCGCTGTATGCCGAAGCCGTCGAAAAATTGAGGGCTGCGGACCGGCTCTACCCGGCCTATGAGACGCCGGACGAGTTGGAGCGGCGGCGCAAGCGCCAGCGCGCGCAAGGGCGCCCGCCGATTTATGACCGCGCCGCGCTGAAGCTGAGCGATGAGGACCGCGCGAAGCTTGAAGCTGAGGGCCGCAAGCCGCACTGGCGTTTCAAGCTGGATCACCGCGAGGTCGCCTGGGACGACCTGATCCGGGGCGCGCAGACCATCGACGCCGGCTCGCTCTCCGACCCGATCCTCGTGCGCGAGGACGGCACTTATCTCTACACCCTGCCAAGCGTTGTGGACGATATCGCGCTGGGCATCACGCATGTCATCCGCGGTGAGGACCACGTTGCCAATAGCGGCGCGCAGATCCAGATCTTCGAGGCGCTGGGCGGGCCGGTGCCGCAGTTCGCGCATCACAACATGCTGGTCGGCGCGGAAGGCGAAAGCTTGGGCAAGCGGCTCGGCACGCTGTCGATCCGCCAGATGCGCGAAGAGGGGCTGGAGCCGCTGGCGATCCTCAGCCACTCGGCTGCGATCGGCACTTCAGATGCCGTCGACGCGCATCAGAGCCTCGACGAGCTGATCGAAAGCTTCGATCTGGCCAAGGTCTCGCGCGCGCCGGCTCGGTTCGACATGGGGGAGCTAAGCGTGGTAAACGCCCGCCTTCTGCATGCGCGGTCTTACGAGGCGGTCGCGGACCAGCTGGCCGCGCTGGGCGTCGGTGGCGGAGCAGATTTCTGGCTGGCTGTGCGCGGCAATGTCACGGTGCTGAGCGATGCGCTGGAATGGTGGCAGGTGGTGGAAGGGCCGATCACCCCGGTGATCGAGGATGAAGAGCTGTGCACGGTGGCGGCCGACCTGCTCCCGCCTCAGCCGTGGGACGCAGCCACGTGGAAAGCCTGGACCGACGCCGTGAAGGCCGAGACGGGCAAGAAAGGCCGCGCACTTTTTCATCCGCTGCGCCTCGCGATCACCGGGCGCGGCGCCGGGCCGGAGCTGGGCGCGCTCCTGCCGCTCATGGGGCGCGAAAAGGTCGCTGCACGGTTGCGCGGCGAAGTGGTGTAACAACCGCCGTAAATCAGTGGTGGTAGCGGCGGCCGCCATCTGCCCAGGCGCTTTCGGTAATTGGG
>CAYXPZ010000036.1:12813-23070 GCA_964466965.1 uncultured Hyphomicrobiaceae bacterium | reverse complement strand
CGGGTGAGGGGCGGATCGCGCGGTGTCTCGAGCGCAACCGGCCAAAGTTGAACCCAAGCTGCCGCGCTGAGTTCGCGAAAATCAATCCGCCATATTGATCGCCGCCCATCAAGAAGACCGGCCGCGGCGGTAGCACCGTTCGCGGTCGCACTGCGAGGCCGCGCGGGTATGCCTGACGTGCATATCAGGTCGGCGGTATCAAGTCCGCGGCGTTCAGGCGTGGTACCACACTGAAATTCCTCAGAATTATCCCGCCCCGGCAGACGTGTCTGGAGACCGGGTAGCCGCCCCAGCGAAACAGGGGCTGTCGTCGTCCCGCCGGCGGGCTATATCACGCGCATCAACACGCAAACTCTGAGGAGGTGAGACATGAAATTCGTATCCTGGCTGGCGCACCAGCCACCCTTCAACCAAGTGGGCCTGAGCTTCGTCGCCGGTGTGGCGGTCCTGGCCCTTTTCAGCCTTTGAATTTGCTAACAGCAGAAGCCTGCTCCATAACGGGCCGTAATAGCCTTCAGGCTTCTGCCAAAGCTTGCCCCCTCCTGTAACCCGCCACAATCATCTGACAGCTGTCTGAGTCTGCGTGCGCCAGCGCTCGCGCTCAACCGTCCATCGCCCGGCTCTCAACGCGGGCGGCGCTAAGGAGGGCAGCCATGATGATACGAAGCCTTGCCGTTATAATTGGAGTTTTTTTCGCAACCTCGGCCTTCGCCGGGCAGACCGTGACCTATGAGGTGAATGGCGCGACGTATGAGGGCTATCACGCCGACGCCGGCGCGGACGCAAAGGGCCTGGTTCTCGTCATTCATGACTGGGATGGCCTGACCGACTATGAGGTCGCGCGCGCCGACATGCTCGCCGAACTTGGTTATGACGCGTTTGCCGTCGATCTCTATGGACAGGGCAACCGTCCGGTGGAGACGCAAGCGAAGAAGGCTGAAACCGCCAAACTGTATGAAGACCGCGACGCGATGCGCGCGCGCATCCTCGCAGGGCTCGCCGAGGCGCGGCGGCGCGGTGGCGGCGAAGCGGTGGTGATGGGCTATTGCTTTGGCGGCGCGGCGACCCTGGAACTCGCCCGTTCGGGACAGGCGGAGAGTGTCGCGGGGTACGCTACCTTTCACGGCGGTTTGTCGACGCCGCAGGGACAGAGCTATTCATCCGATACGGCCCCGCTATTGATCCTGCATGGCGCGGCAGACCGCTCGATAACGATGGATGACGTCGCCGGGCTGTCACGCGAGCTGGAAGCGGCGGATGTAACTTACACGATCGAAGTCTATTCCGGCGCGCCGCACGGCTTCACGGTGTTCGGCTCGGACCGCTACCAGGAACGGGCCGACCGCAAGTCCTGGGCCGCGTTCAAGACGTTCCTGTCGGAGACGCTCGGGAATTGACGAACGGATCAACGATCCAGCCTTCCAGCGGATCGGCGCCCGGTGGCGCGCCGTAGCCTTCCATCCGCTTCTGCCACGCCCAGGCGGCGAGCACGGCGCAGAGCAGCGCGTCCAGTTCATCTCCGCTCGGGTCGTCGCAAAGACGCGCATCGGCTCGAACGTCGAAACTGAGATCGTCACGCAGCGCGCCGCCGCATAGCCGATCGATGATGGCGCGGCGCGCTTCATAAAGCGCCGCTGTCTGCTTGGCGCTTGCGTCGTTCTTGTAGCTGCGCCTCCCGATCAATTGCCGCGCAAGCAGGCCCGGATACGTCTCGATAACGATTCGTTCCGGATCGCCTGCCTGCATCAGCGGGATCGTCACGCCGCATCGGATCAGCCGCGGCGCGCCCTCGAAGAACATCAGCGCGACGGGCGTTCCATAAAGCTTCTGCGGGCTGATCGCGCCGGTGGCGACGTCGGTCGCGCGGCGGTGCTCCTTGTCGCCTGCAGGCTGTGCATGGCGATAGTCCTCAAGCGCCGCGCGAAAGCCGTCGCGCTCCAGCGCCCAGGCGTGTCGGACATACTGTTCCCAGCTTTGCGGCCAGCCGACGCCCTCAATGAACTTCCGCGGCAGGCCGAATGGGAAATCCAGACCGGCGATCCACGGGCCGGGACGGCGCAGCATCAATTCAAATGCGCCGAAATCCGCGAAAGCCTCGCGCGCGACGGCACGCAAACCGCCGTCGTCCAGCTGGCAGCGCAGACAGATAATCGGTTTGCCCCGGGTTGGGCGGCTGGTGAAGTCAAGCCCGTAGACATCCATCGCCGCAGCCGAGCGCTAATCGAGCGCCCCGCCCAGCTCCGGCCCTGGCAGCACCAGCACCTTTGGCCGGGTAGGCAGGCTTGCCGCGGTCAGAGTGATCGACGGCGAGGCGTTGATCTCCACATCGTAGCCGTCTCCGACCTGGGCCAGGAAGGTCTCCAGCCGGCTGCGGCTGAAATAGTGCATCGGCAGCACCAGCCGCGCTTTCAGCAGCTCAAGCACCTCCATCATCGCCGGTTGCGCCATGGTGTAGGAGCCGTCGACCGGCACCATCACCACGTCGAGCTGGCCGATGAGCCCGAGGTACTCCGGGCCGAGCGTATGGTGCAGATGGCCCAGATGTCCGATGCACATATCCGCGACCTCGAAGATGAATATCGAGTTCCCGTCCTTCTCGCGCACGCCGTCCCAGCCGCGAATATCGGTCGTCACATTGCGGATGAAGACGTCGCGCACCGTAAGGCTATACTGTGCCGGATCGCCGTCCGCGCCCCAGCCGCGCAGCACATGGCCGATCGCGGGGTCGGGATAGTCAGTATAGTGGGTGCTGTGCGCGTGGTTCATGGTGACCACATCGGGCACCGGTCCCGGCCCGGCGTAACCGGCGTAATCCGTGGCGACGACGACGCCTTCCGCGCTCTGGATGCGAAAGGTGGCGTGGCCGACAAAGGTGATCTTGACCTCGAATGGCGACAGCGCTGCGCCATTCAGTGATGCGAACTGAACACGCGGCGCGCTCTCGGCCAGCGCGAGACAGCGGCTGGCGGTCTGAGGCTGCTGGGCGATGGCGGGTGCGGAAAGAGCAGCGAAGACAACAACAACAAGACAGAGAACAGCAACACAAATACGCATACGCGGCTCCATGATTAAGTCGCTCATGGCAGCTTAGCACAAAACGTGCCTGATCGCCTGCCCGCGCCGTCTTACGGTTTCACCGGCCAGTCTTCGCGCCGCCATGCCGCATCCCAGAACATCCATTCATATTGGGTCGTGCGCATAAACGCGTGATGCATGCCAGCGACGGTTTCTGGCCCGGCTGCTGCTGCGGCGCTATCAACGTGGCGGATGACGGCCTGCACCGCGGCGCCGAAGCTCTCGTCCGCATATGTGTCGATCCAGGCGCGGTAGGGATTGTTCGGCGTGGCCTCGGCGTCGATGCGCTTGCCGACCTCCCAGTAAACCCAGAAGCATGGCAGGATGGCAGCGACCAACTCCGCATAGCCCGCCGTCTGCGCCAGCCCGAGCATGTAGCTGGTGTAGGCCAGGCACGTTGGCGACGGCTCCGCGTTGCGCGCTTCGGCAGGATCGACACCGAACGTTTCAAAATAGCTCGCGTGCAATGCACGCTCGACCTGAATCGCTTCCTGCGCGGAGCCGGTGAAGGTCAGCATCGCGTCGGGATTCGGCGCCTTGACGCCGGCGGCGGCCAGCGCGCGGGCATAGCCTGTCAAGTAAAGCGAATCCTGGACGACGTAATACTTGAAGATCTCCTGGTCGAGCGTGCCTGCGCTGAGCGCGCGGTTGAAGTCCATCTCCTGGATCGTTTGGATGAGGCGCGCGTTGCGTGCCCAAGCGTCTTGACTGAAAGCCATGCCTACGTCCGCCTTTTGCTAGCGTTGAAATTCCCGAGCACGAGGCTAAGGCAATCAATGGGGGCGCGACAAGGCGTGTTTGCGCGCGGGGGTGGCGGCGCTCCCGCGTCCTGTTTTCCGGGGCAAGCCTTTCCACTGTTTGATGGTTTTAAAGCCGCGTGGCGATGCGCCGTGCCATGGTCGCGCCGGAGGGTGGCTGCGATGCGGATTTTTCTTTGCGGCGACGTGATGACCGGACGCGGGATCGACCAAATCCTGCCAAATCCATGCGATCCGGCGCTTTTTGAGCCCTACATGACCTCGGCGATCGACTATGTCCGGCTGGCCGAAGCCAGGTCCGGCGCAATCCCTGGGCGAGTGCCGGTGGACTACATCTGGGGCGATGCGCTGGCCGCTGTGGACGCACTGGTCCCAGACCTGCGCATTATCAACCTGGAGACCAGCATCACCGCCGATGGCACCCCCGAGCCGAAAGGCATCAACTACCGGATGCACCCGGACAACACCCCGGCGATCGCGGCGTTCAAGCCCGATGCCTGCGTGCTCGCCAATAACCACGTCGCGGACTGGGGGCCGGAAAGCGTGACCGACACGCTCGACGCGCTGGCGGCAGCCGGGCTGGCCTATGTCGGCGCAGGGCGCAACGCAGAACAGGCCGCCCGGCCGCTCACGCTGAACGCAAATAGCGCGCGCCTGCGCCTGTTCGCGGTCGCTTGCCCGTCGAGCGGCGTGCCTGAGCACTGGGCCGCCGGGACGGAGACGCCGGGCATGCATTTCCTGCCCGACACCAGCACGACCTCCTTCGGGCGGCTCGCCCAACACATCGCCGCGCACAGGGCGCCGGAAGACATCGTGATGCTGTCGATCCACTGGGGCGAGAACTGGGGCTATGACATCTCAGAGGCGCACCGCGATTTCGCCCATGCCCTGATCGAACATGGCGGCGTCGACATCATCTTCGGCCATTCGGCGCACCACCCCAAGGCGATCGAGGTACGTTGTGGCCGGCCGATTCTCTATGGCTGCGGCGATTTCCTCAACGATTACGAGGGCATTCGCGGCCACGAGACTCACCGGCCCAATCTGGTGCTTGGCTACATCCTTGACCTCGACACGAACGGAGCGGTCACCCGGCTGGAAATGCTGCCATTCCGGCTGCGCAAATTCCGGCTGAAAAGCGCCTCAGGCGAAGAAGCCGCGTGGCTGCGCGCGCGCATGGACCGCGAATGCCGCAAATTTGAACGCCGCGTGTGGCTCAGTGTGGATCGATTGCGGCTCGAAATTTAACTGGAGATGGTGGCGCGGGTGCTGTCGAGAATGCGCGTCACCTCCTCGTCGCTCACCTGGCTGAATTCCCGATAATAAAGGCTGATCGCGCGGAACATTTGCGGCGCTTCCAGGCAAACAAGTTCGTCCACCTCCTCGCGCAGCGCGTCAACCGTGCTCGGGGGCGCGACCGGCACGGCCAGCACGACCTTCTCCGGTCCCTTGCGCTTCAGCCCGCGGATCGCCGCACGCACGGTCGCGCCAGTGGCGATGCCGTCGTCGATGATGATGGCGACGCGATCCTTGATTGCCGGGCGCGGCCGCTCGCCGATATAGCGCTTGCGCCGCCGTTCGATCTCCGCGAGTTCACTTTGCGCGGCGGCATCGAAGTCTGCATCGGTCACGCTTGCCAGGCTGATAATGTCCTCGTTGCGCACGGTGATCGGCTCCTCGCCGTCGATCACCGCGCCCATCGCCAGTTCCGGCTGCCACGGCACGCCGACCTTGCGCACCAGCAGCAGATCGAGCGGCGCATCCAGCGCGGCCGCCACTTCCGCCGCCACGGGCACCCCGCCGCGCGGCAGCGCCAACACCACAATGTCCTGGCCCTTGTAATGGCGCAGCGCTTCGGCCAGCTTGCAGCCCGCCTCGCGCCGATCCTTGAAGCTCATGAACTCTTGCCCTCTTGCACCTTGCCGCCGAGATGTTTGGTGAACCAGAGCTTTGCGCCGTCGATAACCTGATCGAGCGCGCCCGGCTCTTCGAACAGATGCGTCGCGCCCGGCACCACCCTCAACTCCTTCTTGCATTGAAGGCGGTCATAAGCCTCCTGATTTAGCTGCAGCACCTGCGGATCATTGCCGCCCACGATCAACTGAGTCGGCGCCTTCACCCACTGGAACGCGCAGGCCGCCATGTCGGGCCGTCCGCCGCGCGAGACGATTGCCCCTACACGATGGTTCTGTACCGCCGCAGCCGCCACCAGCGCCGCCGCTGCGCCTGTGCTTGCGCCGAACAGGCCGATCGGCAGCGCCCGTGTGCGCGGGTCCTGTGAAGCCCATTTGATTGCGCTCACCAGCCGGTCGGACAATAGCGGGATGTCGAAAACATTGGCGCGATCAGCCTCTTCCTCCGCGGTTAACAGATCAAACAGCAAAGTCGCCAGACCGGCTTCGCCCAGCCCCTCAGCAACATAGGTGTTGCGCGGGCTGTTGCGGCCCGACCCACTGCCATGCGCGAAGATGACAAGGCCCACGGGTTGCGTAGGAATGCGCAGATAGCCCGGCAGCCCCAGCGGTTCAATGGCGACATCGTCGATCTGCGACGAGTCATCGCCAACCGTCATTTGTTCGTTGGGTATCATCAGCCTTCTCCTCCCATATCCCGGAATTGTTCGCGAGAGCTATGGCGGTGTCCTTAATCGTCATCAATCTGTGACGCCGGAGAAAAGCCGCTTGATCCCGATCAACGCGTCCCACCCGGACTATGCTAAGACATCGTCATGCGCATTTTCGCCCTGAAAGGCTCGGAGGAATTGGGCGCATCGATTGCGGGCGCGCTCGACCGCGCGCTTGATCTGCACGAGGAGCGCGACTTCGAGGATGGCGAGCACAAGGCCCGTCCGCTCATCAGCGTGCGCGGCGAGGATGTCTATGTCGTGCACAGCCTGAACGGCACGCCCGGCGCTTCGGCCAACGACAAGCTGTGCAAGCTGCTGTTCTTCATCGCTGCGTGCAAGGAGAACGGCGCAGCCAGCGTGACCGCGATCACGCTTTATCTCGCCTATGCGCGCAAGGACCGGCAGACCAAATCGCGCGATCCGGTCACGACGCGCTATGTTGCCCAGCTTTTCGAGGCCGCGGGTACGGATTGCGTGATAGTGCTGCAGGTCCACAATCTCGCGGCATTCCAGAATGCCTATCGCTGCCGCACGGTACATCTCGACACGCGCAAGCTGTTCGCGCCGATCATTAAGGAGTTGGCGGGCGGTCAGCCCGTGGCGATCGTCTCGCCTGATGGCGGCGGCATAAAGCGCGCGCAACTGCTCAAGGAAACCTATGAGGCCGAGACAGGCGAAAGCGCCGGCTTCGGCTTCATGGAGAAACGGCGCAGCCGCGGCGTCGTCTCCGGCACGATGTTCGCCGGCGACGTCAAGGACGCGAGCGTCTTTATCTTCGACGACATGATCGGCTCGGGCGGGACGATGGTGCGGGCCGCCGAAGCCTGCCGCGAGCAGGGTGCATCACGGGTCTATGCCCTGGCCGCGCATGGGCTGTTCGGTGACGGCAGCGACGATTTTTTCGCCAGCGATACAATCGACGGGGTTGTGGTTACGAACAGCGTCGACAGCGTCCTTGAGGCGCAGGCCCGCGAAACGAAGCTGCGCGTCATTTCCGTCGCGCCGCTCATCGCCGATGCGATCAGCTGCCTGCGTGGGAACGGATCGCTGTCTGATCTGCTTGGGATGGAAGATTGACCGCCTCCCGCTCAGCCATTTCCAGATAGCGGAAGGTTTGCGGCGCCCATTTGTCGGGCTTGCGGATGTGATCCTCCAGCAGATGCGCCGCGCTCAGCCGGCCGCGCAGCAGCGCGCGGAAGGTGCCATAAAGCGCCATCAGCGCCGGCTCGGGGCGGTGGCCGATGCGCTGTTCCAGCAGCTCCAGCATAACCGGGCGGACCCACGCCGCCCCCTCCATCTCGCATTCCAGGCCGAGATAATTGACCTCGTCGAACGGGTCGATGATGCGCATCCGCCGGTTGAATTCGAGGCAGTCGATGATCTTCGGGGTGTCGTTCAGGCAGACATGCTCCGGCCGCAGATCCCCATGTCCCTCGACCATCCGGCCCGCTGCAATCCGAGCGCGAAGCGCCGGGTGCAACGCCTCGATCGCGCGATCAAGCGCATCAAGCAGTGGTACAGCCGCATCGCGGAAGCCGAGTTGCGGAAGCTCCAGCACCGAGCGGTTAATCGGCTGCTCGCGTTCGAGATGTTCGATATAGGCCGTGTCCGTCTCTGGCGGGGTTCGGGCGTAGAAATCGGCCAGCCTGTTGGCGAGAGTCTCGATATCCGCACGCGACACCCGGTGCTCGGCGATGCGCCGGTCTAGCATGTCAGCTTCTGGCAGACGGATCATGTGGACCAGCCAATCCACAATCTCGCCCGCGCCGTCGAGGCGCAGCCCTTGTGCGTCGCGGCGCAGCGCCACAATGCCGAGATAGACGTCCTCGGCAAGCCTCCGGTTAAGCCGAAGCTCGGCCTCGCAATTCTGACGGCGCTTCTCGATGGTGCTGAAGTCGAGATGTGGGTAGGTGACGGGCTTCTTCAGCTTGTAGACATGGCGCGCGGTCAGGAACACCCAGGACATGTGGGTCTCGCGCACCTCGACCTGCGCGACCTCACCGCCATAAGCTTCCGGCTGGCTCAGGAACCGGACCTTTTCCGCCACTTCGGTCATGCATCGCCTCCCGCCCCCGAGCCTACATGCGGCGGCCCGGTCGCGTCATGTGTTTGTCGCGGCTAATCGGCGAGCGCAACGCCATCGCGGCGCGGATCGGCCCCGCCTTCGAGCACGCCGTCGCGCGCCACGATCATGTGGATGCCGGAGGTCATCGACGTGCCGCGCAGCTCATGGCCGAGCGCGCGCAGGCGCCCCGCCTGCTCCGACCAGTCGTGACCGCCCTCAAGGGCCAGTGGGCCACCGCGCGTGCCGAAGTTGGGCAGAGAAGCCGCCTCATGCGCGTTGAGCCCCCAGTCGATGGCGGCAATGAGCGATTTCAGCGTATAGAGGATGATGCGGCTTCCGCCCGGTGAGCCCGTGACGATCGCTGGCTTGCCCTGCGCAAACGCGATGGTCGGCGACATCGAGCTGCGCGGGCGCTTGCCCGCCTCCACGCGGTTGGCAACCGGGCGGCCCTCGGAGTCGGTCGGGCGGAAGGAAAAGTCTGTAAGCTGATTATTCAGCAGGAAGCCGCGCACCATCAGGCCGGAGCCGAACGCCCGCTCGATCGAGGAGGTCATGGAGACGACATTACCTTTTGCGTCGATCACCGAGATGTGGCTGGTGCCGGGCTGCTCCGCGCTCTCGCCGTCGCCGAAAACGCCCGCGCCGCCGGGAGGGTCGCCCGGTTCTGCTACCTCCATCGCGCGATGCGGGGAGATAAGATCGCTGCGCGCGCGCAAGTAAGCCGGGTCGAGCAAGCCCTTAGGCACATCGACAAAATCCGCATCGGCCATGTAATTGCCGCGATCGGCGTAAGCGAGCTTTTCCGCCTCGGCGATCAGATGCAGCGCCCTTGCGTTCAGCGGCGCATCGCCCAGGTCGAATCGCTCCAGCATGATCAGCACCTGAAGCACAGTCAGCCCGCCCGAGGTCGGCGGCCCCATCCCGCAGACGCGATAGCCGCGATATGCCCCGCACACGGGCGGACGGGCTTTCGCCTGATACTCAGTGAGATCGGCCAGGGTCATATCGCCGGGGTTGCGGTGAGCCTCGGTCACCGCGTCCACAATGTCATGTGCGATCGGCCCGCGATAGAACGCGTCTGCGCTGCCGGCCGCGAGTTGCCGGAAGGTCTCGGCCAGCTCGGGATTGCGCAGCACATGGCCGGGCGGATGCGGGGTGCCGTCTTCATCGAGGAAGTGGGCACGCGCCCGTAAGCCGAGTCGCGCCGCGCCGCGCTGCAGAAGGCTGTTGAGCCGCGCGGTCACGGGAAAGCCGTTCTCAGCAGCGTCGATCGCCGGGTCGAACAGAGCGGCCCATTCCAGCCGGCCATGCGCGCCGTGCGCCTTCTCCAGCATACGCAGCAAGCCCGGTACGCCGACTGCGAGCCCGCCTGTGCTCGCCTCGCCGAAGCCGAGCCGCGCGCCATCTTCATCCAGAAACCGCTGCGGTGTCGCCGCAGCGGGCGCGACCTCCCGGCCGTCATAGGTGGTGAGCGCTTCCGCCTCGGCATCCCAATGAAGCAGGAAGGCGCCACCGCCGATGCCTGAGGACTGCGGCTCGACCACATTCAGCACCATCTGCGCGGCGATCGCAGCGTCCATCGCAGAGCCGCCTGCGCGGAGCATCTCCCGCCCCGCCTGTGACGCCAGCGGATGCGCCGCGACGACCATTTGCTCTTCGCCGCGCACCAGCGTTTTTTCCGCCCGCCCGGTCGCGGCTTCGGGTTCGGCGCGTTGATCCTGCGCCGCAACTGG
>CAYXPZ010000036.1:0-12713 GCA_964466965.1 uncultured Hyphomicrobiaceae bacterium | reverse complement strand
CGTCACCCGAGATCGGGTTCGGTGGCCTTGAAGGTGTCGATCTGATTGACCGCATGCCACCACTCCTGCACATCCTCCCGGCTCATCAGGCGCGCGGCGTCCGGCGTGAGCGAGGTGTAGAACAGGATGGGCGCGAGGAAATAATCCGCGAGGCTCACAGCGTCCCCGGCAAGCCAGCGGTCGCCATCCCTGATCTCCATCAAGAGCGCGAGCAGCTTTTCCGCCTCCTTCAGGCAGGCCTCGTGCCAAGCATCATCCTTCCCGCCGATGAAATCGGGAAACAGGTGGTAGCCCGCCGCGCCGATCAGCGCCGGGTAACCGTAGCTGTCGATCAAGCCGATGATCTCCGACATGCGCGCGCGGTCCCGCGGGTTATGCGGAACGAGCGGCGGCTGCGGGCGCGTTTCGTCGAGGTAACGGCAGATCGCCTCGGTCTCGCGCAAGCGCATCCCGTCTATGTCGAGAACCGGGACCTTGCCGAACGGGTGGCGGGCAAGATGTTCCGGCTGGCGCGGCTCACCGGCCAGCACGTTGACGGGGACCTGATCATACGCGATGCCCTTGTCCGCCAGCACCATCTTCACCGTGCGGACATAGGTTGAGCCGTCGAATCCATACAGCACCGGCTTGTCAGCCATAGCGGTCTCCATTGCAGGTTGCGTGAAGCGGGCTTACAGCTTGCCGGCTTCTTCCAGCACCTTGCGCGCCGCGCGGAAGCACTCCAGCGCCTGCGGCACGCCGCAATAGATGCCGATGACATGGATAATCGCGCGGATCTCCTCGACGCTGACGCCGTTGTTGAGCGCGCCGCGGGTGTGGATCTGGAACTCCTCCATCTTGCCGAGCGCGCCGATCATGGCCAAGTTCATCATAGAGCGGGTTTTGGCGTCGATGGTGTCGTCGCCCCAGCCGAAACCCCAGCACCACGCGGTCATCGCCTCCTGAAACGGACGGTTGAAGTCGTCGGCGTCTGCGAGGTTCTTCTCCACATAGGATGCGCCGAGCGTGGCCTTGCGCCGCTCCAGCCCTTTTTCAAAAAGCTTGTCGTCCATGCGTTTCCTCCCTGTCGTCGCCGTCTTGGCGATTGATGCGCGTTATCGAAAAAGTGCACGAGGCAGAGCCGCATCTCAAGCCGGGCGTTGGGCGACCGGGTGGCTCCGCAGCTTGGAAAGCCTGCCGCGCCGCCGTGATACCACATGCATTCTGAGCCGCAGAACACGCTATGCGCGCTATAGACCCGCGACCGGCGCATCAGACTGTGGGCATCGCCGTTCGGCGACGATCCCGCGGTAACGAAAGACATGATGCGCCATGTCGTCCGGCAGATCGGCATGACAGCTGCGCAGAAGCCAGGCGTTCAATTCGGTTTCGCCGTGAAAGCAAACGCCGAGCGGGCGGCCCAATTCACCAACCGCCGTCAGAGCGTCGCTTCCGGTTATCCAGCAGCGTACGTGTTCGCCGCCGACGCGCCAATACAACGCGACCGCACTACCCTGGATACATTCTGGCCGCGAAAGAAGCTTGCGGCATTTCTTACCCTCGCGCGTTGGCATCTCCGGCGCGTCGATACCGACAAGCCTGATGTTCCGCCCCGCCACCGCAATGCTGTCACCGTCGATCACCCTGGCCGGTCCGCTCACGTAAATCGGCCCGAACTGCAGCCGCCAAATGAGCGCAGCGCCCGCCATCATCCCGAGACAGAAAACGATCGCATATTGCGGCGCGGCGGCGCGCATAAGTCCCCCCAGCGGTTATGTGCTGATCTTTCTCATTAACTCCATAGGTAACGGGAACACGATTGTCGAGGTCTTGTTGCCGGCGATGTCCTGCAGCGCCTCAAAGTAGCGAAGCTGCATAGCGTTTTGTTCGCTCGACATGATTTCCGCGGCTTCGACCAGCTTCTGTGCGGCCTGCTGTTCCGCTTCCGCATTGATGATGCGCGCGCGGCGGTACCGCTCCGCTTCCGCCTGCCGGGCGATGGCGCGGACCATGCTCTCGTCGATATCCACGTGCTTGATCTCTACATTTGAGACCTTGATGCCCCAGGCGTCGGTCTGCTCGTCGAGGATCTTCTGAATGTCGGCGTTCAACTTGTCGCGCTCGGCCAGCATTTCGTCGAGTTCGTGCTTGCCGAGAACCGAGCGCAGCGTCGTCTGCGCGAGCTGGCTGGTGGCCTTGGTGAAGTTCTCGACGTTGATGATTGCCTTTTCCGCATCGACGATCCGGTAATAGATGACCGCGTTGACCTTGACTGACACGTTATCGCGCGAGATCACATCTTGAGACGGCACATCATCGGTGAAAATGCGCATGTCCGCCTTCACCATCTGCTGGATCACAGGGATGATGATGATGAGGCCGGGGCCGGCCACCCGCGTGTAGCGGCCCAGCGTAAAGACCACCCCGCGCTCATATTCGCGCAGAATGCGGATAGCTGAGCTGAGCAGGAAGATAATAAGTCCGGCCAGGACCAGGATCGCGACCGCATCGATCTGTAGGAACTCCATGGACTGCCTCCTTCGATGGCAAAGCGTGAAAATTCAGCAAATGGCAGAGGCTCAGGTCTGGCTGCGCTGGCGCTCCCCGACAATCAACGTCAGCCCATCGATCCGCATGATCTCGACCTCGTCGCCTGGCTTCACGTCAAGATCGCCGCGCGCGTGCCAGCGGTCACCTTGGGCCCGGACATATCCTTCGCCGTCAGACCACTCCAGAACTTCCGCCGGTTCGCCGATATAGGGATTCGGCCCGGCCGTGACCCTGCGGGTTTGTGAGCGCCAGGCGTAACCGAGAACCACAACGAGCAGCAGTCCGCTGGCGAGCGCTGTGCCGACGATAACCCCGGTTGATAGCTGATACTCGGGCACATCCGTGTCGATCAGGAACATCGAGCCGATGATGAAGGCAACCAGGCCGCCTATTCCAAGAATACCGAGAGACGGGGTCAAAGCCTCCGCAACCATGAACGCCAACCCGAGCAGCACCAGCGTCAGCCCGGCATAATCCAGCGGCAGCTGGTTGAGCGAATACAGCCCGATGACCAGGCAAATGACCCCGATGACGCCCGGGCCGATCGTACCCGGATTGGCGAACTCGAAGATCAGGCCGTAGATGCCGATCAGCATAAAAATGAAGGCGACGTTCGGGTTGGCCAGGGTCCCGAGGATCCGCGTGAGCGTGCTCGGCTCGAAGGTTTCCAGCTGGATGCCTTCGGTCTCCAACGTTCGCTCGGTGCCGTCGATTTCGACGACGCGGCCATCCACCTGCTGCATAAGATCGGTGATGCTGCTGGCAACAATCTCGACGACGTTTTTGTCCCGCGCATCGCTGGCGGAAATGCTGGCGGCCTCGCGCACTGCCTGTTCGGCCCACTCCGCGTTGCGTCCGCGCAGTTCGGCTAGGCTGCGAATAAAGGCGACCGCGTCGTTGACCGCCTTTGCTTTGGAGGGATCGTCCGGCTGGCTCTGCCCCTCGGACTGCTCCTCGCCCTCGCCATCGCCACCGTCGCCGTCTTCCTCCTGCTCACCGCCGTCCTCATTCTGGGGCTGGCCTGGCGACGTGGGTAAGCTGGGCGTCCCGCCCATCTGGACGGGCGTGGCCGCGCCGATGTTGGTGCCAGGGGCCATTGCTGCGACGTGGGTCGCATACATGATGTAGGTGCCCGCGCTGGCCGCGCGCGCGCCAGAGGGCGCAACATAGCCGACTACCGGGACCGGGGAGCCAGTGATTTCGCGGATGATATCGCGCGTGCTGGTGACGAGGCCGCCAGGCGTGTCGATTCGCAGAACCGCCAGGGTCGCCCCGCGCTCCTGCGCGTCGGCGAGCCCGTTTTGGATCAACCGCGTTGTCGCTGGCCCGATTGCGCCGTCGATCTCGATTATCAGGCCGCGTTTGATGGAGAGCGTTTCGGCTGAGTCCTGCGCGCGCAATCCAAGCGTTGAGGCCAGCAGAACAGCCGCGCCCAGGGCCAAGAATGTCAGCGACAGAACGCGGAAAGCCCAGCGGGGGGTGCGCATTTCAAACTCCCGGATTGGCAGACGGCGCAGGAGCGACAGGCCATCCAACCGCATGCCAGACAAGCGGGAGTGTATGGGAGGCGGCCTTGCGAGGCAACGGCTCCTGACGGGCTATTTACCGCAGGCTGTGCGCCCGGCGGGAAGGCCTGCCCGCCGCACGCATCAAGTGTTACAGAGCGAGGTACTGCTGGCGGAGTTCCTCGTTGTCGATCACCTCTTGAGCGGTGCCGTCAAAGACGACCTGGCCCATATCCAGGATAACAGCCCGGTCGGCAAGATGGAGCGCGGCGATTGCGTTTTGCTCTACGATGATGGTGGTCATGCCGAGCTTCTTGATGTCTTCCAGGATGCGCTCAAGCTCCTGGACGATCACTGGCGCAAGGCCCTCGTATGGCTCGTCGAGCAATAGCAGCTTGATGTCCTGCGCTAATGCCCGGGCGATCGCCAGCATTTGCTGCTCTCCCCCGGACAGGGTCACGCCTTCCTGCCAACGCCGTTCGCCAAGGCGCGGGAAGCTCTCATAGATGCGTTCGAAGCTCCACCCGTGCGGCGCGGAGATCTGCGCCAGGCGCAAGTTTTCCTCCACCGTCAGGCCGGGGATAATGCGCCGGTCTTCCGGCACCAGGGCGAGCCCGGCGCAGGACGCCTGATGCGCGCGCATACTATGCAGGGGCTGGTGGTCGAGCCAGATCTCACCGTGAGTCAATTGGGGGCTATCCAGCCGCGCGATAGCCCGCAGCGTAGACGTTTTTCCGGCGCCATTCCGGCCCAGAAGGGCCAGGATTTCACCCTCGCGGATGTCGAGGCTGACGCCCTGCACGATATAGCTTTCACCGTAGTAGGCGTGCATCTCCCAGGCCGAAAAGAAGGCTCGCTGGCCTCCCTGCGACCTGACAGGGTCCACGGCCGGCGCGTGCGGCTTGCTGAAATCGACGCCGAGCGGTGCGCTTTGCTCGCTCATAGATGAGCTCCTCCCAGATAGGCTTCCTGCACTTTCGGGTCGCCTTTGATGGTGTTTGGTTCGCCTTCGACGATCACGGTTCCTTGCGCCATCACGGAAATCTTCTGTGCGAGGGAGAAGACGACGTGCATGTCGTGCTCGATGACGACCTTGGTGATGCCACGCTCGCCGATACGCTTGAGCAGGTCGATGGTGGCGTTCGTATCAGCGCGCGACATGCCTGCGGTCGGCTCGTCGAGCAGCAGTAGCTTGGGATGCTGCACAAGGCACATCGCCAGCTCCAGACGACGCTTGTCGCCGCGTGACAGGCTGCCCGCCGTCAGATCCTTGAACTTGTAGAGACCCATCTCTTCGAGCACGTCTGTGGCCTCTTCCATGATGTCCTTGCGCGTATCGATGCGCTCCCAGGCGTGGAAATTGAATGCGCCGTCGTGCTTGGCCAGAGCGGGAACGATAACGTTTTCAAGCAGAGTGAGGTCGGAGAAGATTTCCGGCGTCTGAAATACCCGCGCGACGCCAAGCTGGTTGATTTCATGAGGTTTGTGACCGATCAGCGATTCGCCCGCGAAGGTCACGCTGCCGGTGTCCGGTTCCAGCCTCCCCACCATGCAGTTCAACAGTGTCGATTTTCCCGCACCGTTGGGGCCGATAATGGCGTGGACGCTGCCTTCCTCGACGCTGAGATTAACGTCGCGTAGCGCTTGGACACCGCCGAAGTTCTTGCTCAGATCCTTGATTTCGAGCGTCGCCACGGGACCTCCTCCTTATTCTGCAGGCTGAGCCTGCGCGGACGGAGCTTGCTCGGTCTTGCTGGCATCCGGCGGGCGGGTGAACATGTGAACCAACCGGCGGAAGCCTTCCATCAGCCCGCCTGGCAGAAAGATCACGATGAGCATGAAAACGAGGCCGAGCGTGAGGTGCCAACCTTCGCCGACGAACAGGCTCAGCAGGGAAACAAACCCTTCCTGAAGCCAGGCCGGCAGGAACGAAAATGTGTCCATCAACATCGACTCGTTGAACGACGAGAAAATATTCTCGAAGTACTTGATGATCCCCGCTCCAATCACCGGACCTAGCAGCGTGCCGGCGCCGCCGAGAATGGTCATCAGCACGACCTCGCCGCTTGCCGTCCATTGCATGCGCTCAGCGCCGGCCAGCGGGTCTGTCACAGCCATCAGGCCGCCGGCCAGCCCCGCGTACATGCCGGAAATGACGAAGGCCACCAACGTGTAGGGCTTGGTGTTGATGCCGACATAATTCAGCCGGCTCTGGTTCGACTTGATCGCACGCAGCTTCATGCCGAAAGGCGAACGGAAAATCCGGATCGACAGATAAAACGCGATAATCAGTATCACCGCGCAGAAATAAAAACCTGGATAGCCGGTCATCTCGATCCCGAAGAAGTCGGACACTGGCAATGCCGCACCGTAATCGCGCCCGAACGCTGTGTCTATGACGCGCGGATCCTGTTGGCTGAGCTGCAACCCTGTTTCACCGTTGGTAATCGGCGTGAGCACTGAATAGGCGAGATTGTAGCTCATCTGCGCGAAAGCCAGCGTCAGAATAGCGAAATAAATACCCGCGCGGCGGAGGCAAATGTACCCGATGACGACCGCGAAAACCGCACTTAGCAGCATCGCGAAGAGCAATGCCAAAATCGGGTTCATCGACAGCAGCTTGAACGACCACACGGCCGTGTAAGAGCCAACGCCCAGGAAAGCAGCGTGGCCGAAGGAGAGATATCCTGTCAGACCGAGCAGGATGTTGAAGCCAATAGCGAAGATGCCAAAGATCGCAAAGCGCTGCAGCAGGTCGGGATACCCTGCTCCAATAGGCGCAAGGATGTACGGCCCCAGCAACACCACGATCGAGAACCCGATCAAAAGAAGCAAGTCGCTTCGCGTCGAATCGCTGCCAACAAACATTTTGGTCATGGCTCTTATGTCTCCATTACGCCTTTTCGGCCCAGCAAACCGCGCGGACGCACAAGCAAGACAACGATCGCCACGAGATAGAGGATAATCTGGTCAATGCCCGGGAGGATCTGCTTGACCTCGTTGAGCGACGCAAAGCTCTGCAAGATGCCCAGCAGGAAGCCGGCAGCTACGGCGCCTGGCAGGCTGCCCATGCCGCCAACGACCACTACGACGAAGCTGATGACCAGGAAGTCCATGCCCATGTGATAGTCCGGGCTAAGAATCGGCGTGTACATCAGCCCCGCCAGGCCGGCCACGATTGCCGCGATTGCGAAAACAATCGTGAAACGCCGGTCGATATTGATGCCCAGCAAACTCACCGTCTCGCGGTCGGCCATGCCTGCGCGCACGACCATCCCGAAGGTGGTAAAGCGCAGGAAGGCAAATACCGCTCCGATCACGAGAGCCGAAAACAGGAAGTAGATCAGCCTCCAGTAAGGATAAACGATGTGATTGGGTTCGAAACCGAACAATAAGCCGATATCGAGCGCGCCGTTCACGGGACCGGGGGCCGGCTGCGGTATGGGGTTCGCGCCATAGAATATCTTAACGATTTCCTGGAGGACGATGGCCAGGCCGAACGTCACCAGAATTTGCTCGATATGCGGACGCTTGTAGAAATAGCGGATCAGGCCGCGCTCCATCGCCAGACCGATGAGCAGCATGACCGGGATCGCCAGAATGATCGAAAGCGGCACCGAGTACTCGACCATGAACCGGCCGAAATCCCCAAACCAGACCTCTACATATGGCACCTTCACTTCGGCCGGCGTGCCCCAGGCCGTCGTCCGGGTCGGATCAACGGTGACCTGCTGCATGGACACCAGAGCGTTGAAGCTGACCGCGCAGAACGCGCCCAGCATGAACAGGGCGCCGTGGGTAAAGTTTACGACGCCAAGCGTTCCGAAGATGAGCGTCAGCCCGAGCGCAATCATTGCGTAGGCGCCGCCTTTGTCCAGGCCGTTCAATAGCTGAAGGAGAAATACGTCCATGGCTGCTTTACTTTCCACTCGGACGCCTAGCGCGCCCGGCCTGCGCGCCGGCCCCAGGTATGGGACCGGCGCTTGCTATTCAGCAAATGTGCCGATTACACGCCGTCGTTGCACGGGCCGAGCTGGCCGCCGAAGATCTCTGGGTCATAGGTGACCTTCTCGACCGGCGTAACTTCGACGACTTCCAGAACGTCGAACTCGGATTCCGGGTTTTCTTTACCCTTCACCACAAGCACGTCCTTGAAGCACTGGTGATCGGCGCCGCGATAGAGCGTTGGGCCGTTACCAAGACCGTCGAACTCGAAGTCTTCCAGCTCCTCGACGACCGCACATGGGCGGAAGGTGCCTGCACGCTCGCAAGCATCGGCATAGAGCAGCGCCTGCACGTAGCAGGTGTGCGCAGCCTGGCTCGGCGGGAAGCCGTATTCCTGGCCGAAGGACTTCACGAACGCCTTGGAGCCTTCGTCATCCAGCGACCAGTGCCAGTTGGTCGAGCCGAAGATACCCGCAACGGCGTCACCAGCGCCCTGGGCCATCAGGCGGCTGTAAAGCGGCACGACCACCTGGAACTGCTTGCCATTGACCTGTTTGTCGAGCAGGCCGAACTGAACTGCCTGGGTCAGCGAGTTCACCATGTCCTTGCCGTAGTGGTTCAGCACCAGCACGTCGGCGTCGGAGTTCAGCACCGGCGTAATGTACTGGGAGAAATCGCCAGCGCCCAGCGGGGTGCGTACCGCTGCCGTGGTCGCCCAGCCCTGCTGCTCGGTGAACTGCTTGACCGACTCTTCCGTCGTGTAACCCCAGTTGTAGTCCGCCGTCAGGTGGTAGGCGACGCGGTCGGTGCCATAGGCATTCGCAAGAACCGGCCCGAGCGCGGCGCCGGACATATAAGAATTGAAGAAGTGGCGGAAGCCGTTGCGGCGCTTGTCCTTGCCGGTGGTGTCGTTGGAGTGGGTCAGGCCGGCCATGAAGATGATCCCCATCTCCTGGCAAAGACCTTGCACAGCCACGGCCACGCCCGACGACGATCCGCCGGTGACAGTCACAACGCCGTCGGCCTCGATCATCCGCTTGGCGCTGGCGCGGGCGGCGTCGGACTTGGTCTGTGTGTCACCCGTGACGTACTCAACTTTCTTGCCGTTGATGCCGTTGCCGCTCAGCGCGGTCTTTTCGCCGTTCTTGTAGACGAAAGTGTTGAGCATGCCGCCGTCGCCCTCACCGTTCAGATGTTTGACAGCAAGCTCATAAGCGCGCAGTTCGTCAGCGCCCTCGTCTGCATACGGGCCGGTTTGCGGGACGTTAAAGCCCAGAGTGACGGTCGAGCCGGTCGGCGCATTGCGGTAGTCCTGCGCCCAGGCGTCACGCATAAAGTGGAACGGGCCAGAGCCGGCCAGCGCGAACGCCGTTGTACCGGCGCCGGCTTTCAAGACGGAACGGCGTGAAATCGTTGTCTTCTTCATGGTATCATTTCCTCCCTTGGATTTGGCGACGAATGTCGCCGAAGCTCTTTTTTATGGCTTCTTAAGCGATAAATCATCCAGCCCGCCGGCGATATTGGCTATTAGGTCATTAGACTTTCGTCGCCATGCCTCCGATAATGTTTCATCTGTGCACTCACAGTGGCTCGTGCGCGAGATATGACCACTCCGCCGGAGCCAGAGGTTAGCGCGGCAGCAGACTTTCGCCCATAAGAAATTCGTCGATGGCCCGCGCAGCTTGCCGACCCTCCCGGATCGCCCACACCACTAGAGACTGCCCGCGACGCATGTCGCCTGCAACGAAAATCTTATGACGAGATGTTGAATAATTTTGATCATCGGCCGCCACGTTGCCGCGGTCACTCAGGCTCACGCCAAGCTCAGCGACCGGGCCGTCATGGCGCGGATGCACGAAGCCCATCGCAAGCAGGATCAGGTCGCCGCGCATCTGAAACTCGGTGCCGGGGATCTTCTGCATCTTTTCGTCAACCCGTACGCAGTGAAGCTGCTCGACCTTGCCGCCCGCGCCGCTGAAATACTCGGTCATTACGCTCCAGTCGCGGTGCGCGCCCTCCTCTTGGCTGGATGAGGTGCGGAGCTTGAGCGGCCAGTGCGGCCAGGTCAGCAGCTTGTCTTCCTTCTCGGGCGGCTTCGGCATAATTTCCAGTTGCGTGACGGAGGCGGCCCCTTGCCGGAACGACGTGCCGATACAGTCCGAGCCGGTATCGCCACCGCCGATGACGATGACGTGTTTACCGGTTGCCGTGATCGGCTCGACGTCGCCGACCGGCTCGCCCGCGAGCTTGCGGTTCTGCTGGGTCAGGAAGTCCATGGCGAAGTGAATGCCGTGAAGCTCGCGCCCCGGAATTGGCAGATCGCGCGGATGTTCCGCCCCCGCAGCCAGCAGCACGGCGTCGTAGTCGCGCTCAAGCTCTTCCGCGCTGATGTCCGCGCCAATCTCCATATTGCAATGGAATACCACGCCCTCGGCCTCCATCTGCGCGACCCGGCGCTCGACGATGTGCTTTTCCATCTTGAAGTCGGGGATGCCGTAGCGCATCAGCCCGCCGGGACGGGCGTTGCGCTCGTAGACATGAACATCATGGCCGGTGCGCGCGAGTTGCTGGGCCGCAGACATGCCCGCTGGCCCAGAGCCGATGATGGCGACGCGTTTGCCGGTGCGATGGGTCGGCGGCTGCGGCGTCACCCAACCCGCGTCAAAAGCCTTGTCGGCGATGGATTTTTCAATCGCCTTGATGCTGACAGGCGAATCTTCGAGGTTCAGCGTGCAAGCCGCCTCGCAGGGCGCTGGGCAGACGCGGCCGGTGACTTCCGGGAAGTTATTGGTCGAGTGCAGGTTGCGCGCGGCCTCTTCCCAGTCGCCCTGATAGACGAGGTCGTTCCAGTCCGGGATCTGGTTATTGACCGGACAGCCGGTGTGGCAATACGGAATACCGCAATCCATGCAGCGCGCGGCCTGTCGCTGTGTCTCGCCTTCGGGCAGCGGCACGATGAATTCGCGGAACGTCGTGATGCGCTCCTCTGGTGGCTTATAGCCGAGATCGCGCCGGTCAATTTCCAGAAAGCCCGTAACCTTTCCCATGCATCCATCCTTCTAACTCTGGCGGCGTTGAGACGCGCCGACGTTGTCACTCCGCGCTGCGCATCCCGATTTCGAGGACGTCGAGGCCCGTGGTGTCCTCTTCCATCCGCTGCTGCATCTCTTCCAGCGCGCGGCGATACTCCATTGGCATGACCTTGACGAATTTCGGCCGATAAGTGCTCCAGTTCTCCAGGATATGCTGCGCGCGTTCCGAGCCGGTGTAGCGCCGGTGGTTTTCGATCAGTGCGCGCAGGCGGCGCTCATCCATCTCGCTGAGGTGGTGCCCGACCTTCACGACGCCATGGCGCTCTTCGAGCTGCGCGTACTTGTAGCTGAAGGTCTTGATCGCCTCGTCCTCGGCCGCGACCGGCTCCAGATCGACCATCGCGAGGTTGCAGCGGCGCTCGAAGTCGCCGTCTTCGTCCAACACATAAGCGATGCCGCCAGACATTCCGGCCGCGAAGTTGCGCCCGGTCGGGCCAATAACGCACACCACGCCGCCAGTCATGTACTCGCAGCCGTGATCGCCAACGCCCTCGACGACCGCCGTCGCGCCGGAGTTGCGCACAGCAAAGCGCTCGCCCGCGATGCCGCGGAAGTAGCACTCGCCGTCAATGGCGCCGTAAAGCACGGTATTGCCGACGATGATGCTCTCTTCTGGCACGATCCCTGATCGCGAGGTCGGCCGCACGATCAGTTTACCGCCCGACAGCCCCTTGCCGACGTAGTCGTTGGCGTCGCCGATCAGGTCCAGCGTGAGTCCGGCTGCGCCCCACGCCCCGAAGCTCTGCCCCGCGGTGCCGGTGAAGGTGATCCAGATAGTGTCCTCAGGCAAACCGACATGGCCGTAGCGCTTGGCGATCTCACCAGATAGCATCGCGCCTGTGGTGCGGTCGGTGTTGCGGATCGGCAGCTCCAGCTTGACCGGCTCCTTCCGCTCCAGCGCCGAGTCCGTCAGCTTGATCAGCTTGCGGTCCAGCACCGTAGCCAGCCGGTCCGGCTGCGGTCGCGAATTGAAGCGCGCCGCATCGTCCTGGACCTTCGGCATGTGTAGCAGTTTCGACAGGTCAAGGCCGTGCGCCTTCCAGTGATCGACCGCGCTTTGCACGTCGATAAACTCGGTCTTGCCGATCATTTCGTCGAAGCTGCGGAAGCCCATCTCCGCCATCAACTCGCGAACCTCCTCGGCGACGAAGAAGAAGTAGTTGACGACATGCTCGGGCTGGCCCTTGAAGCGCTTGCGCAGCACCGGGTCCTGCGTCGCCACGCCGACCGGGCAGGTGTTCAGATGGCACTTGCGCATCATAATGCAGCCGATGGCGATCAGCGGCGCGGTGGCGAAGCCGAAATCATCCGCGCCCAGCAGCGCGCCGATGGCCACGTCGCGCCCGGTGCGGAAGCCGCCGTCTACCTGAACCGAGATGCGGCTGCGCAGGTCGTTGACGACCAGCGTCTGCTGGGTCTCGGCCAGGCCAAGCTCCCACGGGCTGCCGGCGGGCTTGATCGAGGTCAGCGGGCTGGCGCCGGTGCCGCCCTCGAAGCCGGCGATGGTCACATGATCTGCGCCCGCCTTTGATACGCCAGCAGCAACCGTGCCCACGCCGATCTCTGAGCCAAGCTTGACGCTCACTTGACCCGACGGATTGACGTTCTTCAGGTCGAAGATGAGCTGCGCCAGGTCCTCGAT
>CAYXPZ010000035.1:1430-23221 GCA_964466965.1 uncultured Hyphomicrobiaceae bacterium | reverse complement strand
AGTGGCCTACTTTTACGCCGGCGCACTGGCCTACATTCTCTCCGGCGTTGACACTTTTTCTGCTGGCGCTGTCTCAGTACTTCCTGCTGGGTTACGACGAGGACGCGTTGGCGGGCGAGAATTTTGCTGGTCGTCTGAGGCGCGCCTTGCATGCCGGTCAGGAGGTTATCGAGGGCCGGTATTTCCCGGAGCTGAACGACATTCCAGCGCTTCGCCTGCTTTTCGGACTGGGCGATCGTTTTACAGCACGGGAGCTGGACAAGGCACGACGTCGGCTTGCTGCCGAATTGCACCCTGATCGCAGACAGGACTTGCCCGTCCGCGTGCGTCAAGCTCGGGAGGAGATGCTGAAACACGTGAACGCCGCCTATGAACGGCTCCGCTCCTTCGCCAGCTGATCCCCGGAGACATCATCCGAACCGAGCGCAATCACATTCCTAATGTGGGAACAGGCGTGGGAATGCAACGCGATAAACCCAAAAATCTCTTTTAATCAATGAGTTACAAATCAAGGTGGCGGAGGGAGAGGGATTCGAACCCTCGAGACGGTTTCCCGCCTACACGCGTTCCAGGCGTGCGCCTTCGACCACTCGGCCACCCCTCCATACGATCGTTGCCGCTGATTACACCGCATCAGCTGGTGTCTGACATATAACGAACACTCTAACCACACAACCCGAACCGGCACATGCTACAGCGCTGGTATCGGCCAACTTGCGCACAAAAGCGACGCTTGAAGACCGCCCCGTGAAATCGTAAACCGAAGTCGGCGCGCGGTGCGCAAACCGATAAGGGGCGGCAATGCTTATCCTCAGATTGCTCGGCATGTGGTTGATGTTGCTGGCGGTTGTCGCCTTGGTCTATGACGGCACGCGGATGCTTGCCGATGGCAGTGGCGTGGTATTCACTTCGCTTGGTGAGCACTGGTACGCAATTGATCCGGCAAGCCTTAACGCGGCGCAGGCGGCCGTTCAGCGTCATGTCTCGCCAGTGCTGTGGGACCCGGTCATCACCACGATCCTGCTGTTGCCGGCGTGGATTATTATCGGCGGCCTTGGCGCGCTGTTCTATTTGCTTGGTTATCGGCGCAAGAAGCTGGATGTGTTCACGAACTGACGGGTCTCAGTTGCGCAGCCCGGCCAATTCCACGATCTGCAAGCCGATCGATGCGATAACGGCGATGGCCAACACGCCTAAAGCCAACATCCAGAGCCACTTCTCCCGATTGCGGGCCTTTTCAACATCCACTGGCGTGCATTCGTCAGTGTCCCAGCTTGGTTCGTCCTGCACCATGACCCGGAAGCGGTTGCCGCAGTCGACCACGCCGCGTTTGTTAACGCTCACGCCGGCGCGCTCGGCGATGCGCGCTGCGACTTCGTTGAACGGGACGGCCGGGTCAGTAGTATTTTCTCGGATATAGCCCAATGTGAAGCGTTCGCCGTCTTTCCGCACAATGCTCACTGAGCGCATCAATGTTGGCAGCAGCAGATAGCGATAGATCTCCCCGCGCGTTTCCACCGCTGCGATCTGGTCATAAGGAATTTCAACCTCGGTATAGGGAAATAGTGGCATCGGTCCGCGCCAGTTCGGCAGGACCATATGCGCGCCATCCTCGCCAAGCGACAGTTCGGTGTGCGACGCGGCGAACAGAAAGATGCCGATGTACAGCAGGATCGCCAGCCCGATCAAGAACATGACACCGAACACGAGCGCCGTTCCGGGCAGGTTATGCGTCGCCAGCCAGATCGCGCCCGCGCCCGCGTTGATGACGAACAGCAGGAACAGAAAGAACCCGATGCTGAGTGTGACGCGCAGCCCGCGCCCATGGGTGTAGGCGGGAACCTCGCCGGATGCCGTTGCTTGCGCCATCTTCCCCTCTCCATCTCCCGTCGCGAAGCGCTAGCAAATTGCGCCTCGGGGCAAATTGGGTCAACCTGAAAGTGACGCTTGGAATGCCGTGTGACGCGACTGCGACGGTCGGCCAGCCGGAAAACGCCGTCGTCGCTGTTGAGGAGCCGGCAGGAGGCTGGCGCGCCCCCTCTGTAATCCGCATGCGATCGATGCGCGAACGGCAACCTATGCCGGATCAGCTCCGGGACAGGCACTGTTACATTCGCAGGCTAGTTCAGTGACACAGACACTTGATCTACACTTGCAGCAGGCTCGCATTCAAGTGTCTGTGTCGGAAACTGCACTAGAAACACTTTTTGCTCGTGCATCTTTGATGCATTCATTCGCTCCCGGACGCGCTGATCGCTGAAGCGAATGCATGCGTCGATGCACTAGTTGCGGATCAGCCCCATGGCTTCCAACTTCAGAATGACCGAGTGCGCCGCTTCATCGGGCGATGCTTGCAGCGTATCGATCATCAGCTCGGGGGTTTCCGGCTCTTCGTAAGGGTCATCGATGCCGGTGAAACCGGTGATCTTTCCTTCTCGGGCCAGCTTGTAAAGCCCCTTGCGGTCGCGCTTCTCGCACTCCTCCAGCGGGGTGGCGACATGCACTTCCAGGAAGCCGCCGAGGGGTTCGATCAAATCGCGCACCTGACGCCGGGTCGCAGCATAAGGCGCGATCGGCGCGCAAATGGCGATGCCGCCGTTCTTGGTGATCTCCGAGGCTACGTAGCCAATCCGCAGGATGTTGATGTCACGGTGTTCCTTGGAGAAGGTCAGTTCCTGGCTAAGGTTCTTGCGCACGATATCGCCGTCCAGCAGCGTCACCGGCCGGCCGCCCATCTCCATCAGCTTGACCATCAGCGCGTTGGCGATCGTCGACTTGCCCGAGCCTGAGAGGCCGGTGAAAAACACCGTGAAACCCTGCTTATGGCGCGGGGGGTGGGTCCGGCGCAATTCCTTGACCACCGCGGGGAAAGAGAACCACTCCGGGATATCAAGCCCTTCACGCAGGCGCCGGCGCAGTTCTGTGCCGGAGATGTCGAGGACAGCGCTGCCTTCGGGCACCTCATCGGCCGGCATGTATTGCGCCCGGTCCTGCACGTAGACCATCTGTTTGAAGGGCACGAGTCCAATGCCGATTTCTTCGCTATGCGCGGAAACGAGGTCTTGGGCGTCATACGGGCCGTAGAACGGTTGGCCATTCGAGTCGTTGCCCGGACCGGCATGGTCGCGCCCGACAATGAAATGCGTGCAGCCGTGATTTTTACGGATGATCGCATGCCACAGCGCCTCGCGCGGGCCGCCCATGCGCATCGCCAAATTCAGCAGGCTCAAGGTCGTGGTCTGCTCGGGATACTCCCCAGCGATTGCCTCGTAACAACGCACCCGCGTGAAGTGATCGACATCGCCCGGCTTGGTCATGCCGACCACAGGGTGGATCAACAGGTTGGCCTCGGCCTGCTTGGCTGCGCGCATGGTCAGCTCCTGATGCGCGCGGTGCAGCGGGTTGCGCGTCTGGAAGGCGACCACGCGCCGCCAGCCGCGGCTCGTAAACAGCGCCTTCAACTCCGCTGGCGTGTAACGCAGGTGACGGAAGTCATAATGCACAGGCGGCTGGATGCCGATCACACGTCCGCCGAGATAGACGTCGCCGGCGCTATCAAACAGATAGCGGACCGCCGGATGGGCGAGGTCGTTGGTTCCAAACGCCTTCTGCGCTTCGCGGCGCTTATCGGGCCGCCACGCCGATTCCACATCCAGCAGCGCCAATAGCACGCCCTCAGCATCACGCAGGGCGATCCGGCTGCCGACAGGCGCCTGCTCCGCGAAGGCATCGCTGACATCCAGAGTGATCGGCATGGGCCAGAGCGCGCCGCTTCCCAGCCGCATGGTGTCAAGCACGCTGTTGTAATCCGCTTCGCGAAGAAAACCGTCGAGTGGCGCGAAGCCGCCATTCATCAGCAGTTCGAGATCGCAGATCTGGCGCGGCTTCAGATCCCAGCTTGGCAGATCGCCGGCCTCGCGCTTGAGGCCGTCAAGGCTCTCAGGGGCGGCGAACAACTCTGGTGTGGCGATTTCAGCGTTCGTGTCATATCCAGCCGCGGCGCGACTTTGCTCGCGTTCGTCAAACATTTTCCTACCGTTCGATTGGGCGAACACGCATCGGCGTGTCCAATTACGCTTGAGCCGATAAACCAAAATCCAGTTGTCCGGAAGGGCTCTCGCGACTTCCTATGGGCAGAGTGAGGCCGAAACATGAAGGCGTGGCGCAATTGCAACGGGCAACACTGAGGTGCCCGCTTTGAGGGATGTTTCAGACCAGTTAGGGTCCATGGATGTCAGTTAAGACGCAAGGCGAGAGCATACCCCAACGAGAAGGGCGCCTATTCCCGTATTGATCGGAACGGTGCCGCGCAATTGACCCGCTAGGTACTGGATGGCGGACTTTACCAACGCTCGCTAAACTCACATCCCTCCGGAACGCGCACTTGGAACCGGTTACTCCGACGTCCAATCCGTAAGCTGCTCGCGTTCGAGGAATTCCGACACTGCAGCAGGATTGTCGAACCGCTCGATGATCTGACTAGGATTGCGCTTTTTCATGTCTGAGAGCAACGTCGCTGGGGTGACGCCGATAAAGGTCTGGAGCCTTGCTAGGGCGTCTTCGTTGCCAAGTTCAGTATAGCTTAGATGAAAAATGCGATCTTCTTCAATTGACGACAGTATCTCCTCGACCCACGAGTCCTGCCGAGCCTGGCTCCGGAGGAAACGTCGGAAATCTGCCTCGTCAAACGGGATGGTCGCGCGACGCGCTTCCTGGTGTGTTTTTACAACCCCTTGTCCTGTCAACTTTGCGATCTTGCCGGACGAATAAGTCGCCAGCAAATTCGAGCGGACCAAACGGATAATCATGAGATCTGGATTGGCGAAATAGGTCTTGATCGGGCGCACCTGGTTCGGAAACGCCTTAAACCCGAAGGCCTCGGATTGCTCGGGCGCGAGAGCGCGGATCGCATTCACATACTGTTCCGGCTCACGACGCCGGAGCTCGATGTCTCGAAACTCTTCCAGAGATGCCCCGATCCTGCGAACCGGATCGAACCCGATGCGAAAGATCTCTCCATGGCATGTGATGCGGTCGTGTGAGTCGAGCAGTTTGACGAGGTGGTTGGTGCCAGATCTCTGTTTGCTGACGATGACGAAGTGTTTCATAGGGGGGTGTTCACTCGCTTTTTCGCATTGCCTAGCCGTCTGACCTGTCGATTTCAAGTCTTGCTTGCATTTCCCGAGGGCGAACTCCGCATTGTCAGCCGACGGCTAGCGCCGCTTGTGTGCTCCATGAATTTGCCATACGCAAGGCGTTGGCAGCGATCAAGCGAGTTGTGTGCAATTCTGGGATCGGCAAGGGCAGGTCATGGCTGTGTTGTAACCCGCCGGGAGGCGTCAGATCGGCGTAGCCAAGAGCCTGGGATTTGGCTAGCGTCCGGTCGGGCAGGCCGATACCCAACTGCCGGGAGACGTCTGGTATTGTCTCCCGGTATTTGACACATTCATGCTTTTGCTGAGTTAGAGCCAACAGGGCTCCGACGGGCGATTGCTGTTGAGCGGTGCTTTGTAAAAAGCGGTTTCCACGGTTCGGGCGTTACGCTAGGTGTAGTGTCGCCAACGGCCAAAACCAAATTATAAAGGTACGCCATGCAGAGGGACAGTTTTGAAGTTCTGCCCTTTCCAGATCTCTCTGGTTTCCGACCCAAAAAAGGGGACGGACGCCGCCTGCGCGTTTGTATTGTGACCGAAGAGATTTTTGGGCCGGTACGGAATGGGGGCATCAGCTCGACCTACATGTATCTCGCCCGGATGCTTGCTGACGCCGGTCACGACGTGACCGTTCTTTATCTCAAGGGCACGCACTCCGAGAAGGAAACGATCGAATATTGGATCGACTGGTATGCGGACAAAGGGATCACGCTTGTACCGCTACCTAAATCCGACGTGCTCGACACGCAAAAAACGGGAACATGGCAGCGCCGCCACTTTTCCTGCTATCACTGGCTCCGGTCTCAGCAAGACTTCGACATCATTCATACCTCGGAATGGCGCGGCGGCACATACTACGCGCTCCTTGCCAAATCTCAGGGGCTGGCTTTTCAGAATACGCTTTTCCTGATGAAGACCTCGTCGCCGCATGTCTGGAATCGTCATTATCAGATGCAGTTCCTCGGCGATAGAGACGCGCTGCAAGTGATGTACCCCGAGCAGGCCTGCGTCGAGCTTGCTGATATGGTGATCGGCGGGAGCGCCCATTTGCTCCGTTTCATGGAGCACGTCGGCTATACGTTGCCGGAGGGTCGCACCTTCGTGCAACCGAATGTGATCGAATTTGCCGATCTCGATATTGTCGATAAGCGCCCACCATACAAAGTTGGCGACCTGGTTTCATGCGATGAGCTGGCGTTCTTTGGCCGTCTGGAGACGCGCAAGGGACTCGAGGTCTTTTGCGATGCGCTTGATTATCTGGTCGCGCGCGGCACTTCCCCCTCCAAAGTCAGCTTTCTTGGCAAACCCGGTGCTCTATTCTCGGCGCCCAACCTAACCAGTGAGCAGTTTATCAGGAAGCATGCCGAGCGGTGGCCATTCCCGATCGAGCTGCACATGGATTTTAATCAGCTTGAGGTCATCAGTTTTCTGACAGAGCGCCCTCGGATCGCGGTCATGCCCTCGCTCATCGAGAATTCCACGATGGCGGTCTACGAGGCGCTGATCTACCGGATCCCGTTCATCGCCAGCAATTCGGGCGGGACGCCTGAGCTGGTGGCTCCGGAGTTCCGAGACGAGGTGCTGGTCGAAGCGAACCCAAGAGAGCTCGCCAACGGGCTTGAACGCGTGTTGAGCCGTGGAGCGCGCGTGGCCGATTGCGCCTTCGATAATCAAGAGAATCTCGCTGTCTGGCAGCAATTTCACGAATACTTAGCTGAGCGATTTACCGCGGCGGATGTCAACGAGATCCGCGACGGCATGAGCTATGCTCGATCGGTTTCAACTCACAAAAAAAACCCTGACAAAATCAGCGTCTGTATCGTCCATCTGGGCGATACGAATAGCCTGATTGATGTCGTCTCCGGGCTGTGTCCGCCTGGATCTCAGGATGCGCCCGACCAGATTATCGTTGCGGCCCATGACCTGCCGGACCAACCTGCAGCGCTGAAGTCTCTCAAAGACCGGCTGCCCGTTCCGGAGTCCGTGCCTTTCGTTGTAATTAGCGCCAACGAACTCTCGCTGGGCGAGGCGTACAACCGCGCAGCGGCAGCCGCGACCGGCGATGCCCTGGTTTTCTTGCGTTCTGACATTCACACGCCGGAGCCGAGCTTTCTCAGCACGTTCCGGCGCGCTCTGGCGAGTTCCCCCGCACGCATTTTTTCGTGCTTCTACAGGACGGAGAAGGCCGATGGCGATGGGCGCAGTTTCCATGCACCGATCGGCGGCGACCTCGCCAGCGGGTTCTTCAACTATATGCTGCTCTCCGGTCAGGTGCTCGCGGTTCGGGCTTCCACGCTCGGTGAGCTGGGCGGTTTTAGCCCGATCTATGGGGTCGGGGGTGTCGAGCAGGAGTTGGTCGTCAGAGCCTTGCTCAACAACTACGGTGTCCAGGTGATACCTGAGGCCCTTTATGTTGAACGCCCCGATCGGCAGAGGATCGCGCTTAACGAAGTCAGCGCCCAGTATCACGCGACAAAAGAGTTGATGCATTCGGTTCCTTATGACATGCGACGCGTATTCTTGGCGAAAGCTCCCCAGGTTCAATATAACTTCCAAGCCAGGAGGCCCGCCCAACTTATTAATTTCAAAAACACGCGTATATATAAGAAAATGAAGAGCACTGAGAAATCGGTTCGCCTCCGTTACAAGCAAACAGCCCTTTACCGGGCGGCCAACGTATTGCGAGGGTCCTCCCGAGTGGAAAAGATGAAGCCCAAAAAGACATAAAGTAATAAGGATTCGGAAAGCCCGATCATTTCAAATTGGATTTAATGCATTTTTCTTACAGCAACCGGTTTTCGAATTGATGGACGTCAGACAAACAGAACCGCGGGTGTCAGTGCTCCACCGGCACCCATGCTGAAGCGACATTTTTTGACAGATTACGTGAGTGATCGCTCCGCTCAATGACGCAATAGGTGTGCTCGTCAGTTAGAAAGCGCCCACCACCGCCGTATTGGGCTTGACACCGATGCGTAGTCGGCTTCGAGCACAAAACGCGTTCGCGAAAAAAAACGCGTTGACGCCCATTAACAGCGTCCTTAGACGATGCAACAACCACTTAGGCTCTACGGGGTTTCGACATGCACAGTACGGTTCCTTTAATCCTCGTTGGCGGGTTCGGCTTCGTTGGCCGAAATATCATTGAAAGCGTCCAGGAACGCGACGATTTCTCGGTTTTTGCGCCAGCCGTGATTGACGATATGTCGAATTCCGCACCGGGTCATGAAGCACTGGACCTGCCATTTTATGCTGGATCCTACGACGAGCCCGAAGCTGTTGAATTCGTCAAGGGAATGGACCGCAAGGATAGAGGCCGCATCTTCGTTTTTCTCGCTGGAGAGACGCGGGTTGCCGAGTCCAAAGACCGGCCGATGGATTTTATCGAGGCAAACATTTCCGCGCCGGGCCGATTTGTCATGAGCGCGGTTGAGCCCGGCGACCAGTTTATTCTCGTATCCACCGCTGGAGCGCTCTTTGATGGCTCGTTTGAAGTGAGCGTCGACAGTCCGTATTGTCCTAAGAATTTCTACGGCGCGACCAAGGCCGCGGAGGAGATGATTTTAGAGAAACTTGTGGAAATGCGCGGCGCAAGCTTCCGGGTGGTGCGGTTGACGAACGTCTTCGGGCGTTTCTCTGAAAAGAAGCAAAGCGCGATCCATGCGTTCACGAGGGCCTCGATTGCTGGAGACACGGTCACAGTCAATGGCGATGGCCAGCAGTCCCGCGACTTTATCTACGCGTCTGATGTCGGCTTTGGCATCGCAACGCTGGCTCGGCGCCTCCTCAAAGGTGAGCCGACCGAACCTATCAATATGCTCGGTAGCGGCATTTCGACCACGCTAATGGACGTCATCGGAGCCATCGAGAAGGCCGCCGGCAAGCCCCTTGTTTACGAACAGGTTCCCGCGACAGAGCTGCTGAAGACAGAGCCTCGCGATGTCATCGCGTCCGAACGCGATGTACGTGTTCTCCTGGGCGACAGCATTACACCCTTCGAGGAAGGAATTCGCCAGACCTACATGTACTATAGCGGTTGAAAAAAGCCTTGGCGGGGTGCGCTTGCTGTCGGTAGGTATCTAAATGGGCTCAGCCTTCTCACATCGGTTGTTGCGAACATTTGAAATGGTTTGTCCGAGATTATCGGATAGTATGCACGGTTGGCGAACCGGTGCAGCCGCTTGATTTTTGCGGCGCGACACGCGCATCCTTGGTTTCGTCTCGGTTCACTCTGGTTGAAGAGAACTCGCAGGGAGCGCAGGCCCAATCATGATCATGCCCAGAAACGTGTCGCTGACCCAAGCCAGGTCGCGCAAAAGCGTTGCCAAAGGTCGCGCGAGCGAAATGGTCAACCGGGCCGCAGCGCAGGTCGCGTCACCGCGTCGCCCCGTTGTTCAGCGCAAACCGCTTGTGCTGGCCAGCGCCTCGCCGCGCCGCCTGGCCTTGCTGGAGCAGATCGGTATAGAGCCGGATGCGCTGCGCCCGGCCTCCATAGATGAAACGCCGCGCAAGGGTGAGCGCCCGCGCACGCTGGCCCGCCGCTTGGCGCGCGCCAAAGCGCAGGCGGCAAAGACGCGCCTGCACCGCGAACCGGAGCTCGCGGATGCCTGCGTCCTGGCCGCGGACACAGTGGTTGCGGTTGGCCATCGCGTGCTGATGAAACCGGAATATCTTGATGAAGCCGCCGCCGCGCTGCAGCTGCTCTCGGGCCGCTCTCACCGCGTTTTTACGGCCGTCTGTTTCATTACCTCGGATGGTACGATCCGCACCAGAACCGTGGAGACGCGCGTACGTTTCAAACGGCTAAGTTCTGAGGAGATGGAATCGTATCTCGCCAGCGGCGAATGGCGCGGGAAGGCGGGCGGCTACGCGATCCAAGGGATAGCCGGAGCGTTCGTGCAGAAGATCGTCGGGTCGTATTCCGCGGTGGTCGGACTGCCGCTTAACGAAGTTGTCATGCTGTTGGTTGGTGAGGGGCATCCGGTTTATTTCGGTTGGCTCAACCGGGCCGAAATCGAGCCGGCGTGAGGGTGATGAACGAAGACAAGAGCGATCACCGGCTTGCTGGCGCGAACACAGCCCCGCGCTGTCCGATCTGCGGCAAGCCGCGCAAACCCGAACACCGGCCCTTCTGCTCCCGGCGCTGCGCGGACATTGATCTGGGGCGGTGGCTGTCGGAAAGCTACGCCATGCCCTTGCCGGACCATGAAGCGATCAGCGATGTGGATGAGCCCGACCGGTGATCGGCTGGCACCTGTGAAGCGGACAAGGCAATGCCGACAGCAGTTTATCCGGTGATCCTGTGTGGCGGTTCGGGCACGCGCCTGTGGCCGTTGTCGCGCGCGCAATACCCCAAGCAGTTTATCCCGCTGATCGACGGTTCAGATGACAGCCTGCTGGTGGCAACGTTGCGCCGGCTCGCGCCGGACGCTGGGTTTCACGCACCGACACTGCTGACACATAATGATCACCGGTTCCTTGTGCGCGATGAGGTGCAGAGTTCCGGGATCACACCACGCGAAATCCTGCTGGAGCCGGTCGCGCGTAATACCGCCCCCGCGATCACTGTGGCAGCGCTTTCGATTGCGGCGGAAGCGCCGGACGCTGTTCTGGCAGTGATGCCGTCGGACCATGTGCTGGCGGAGCCACGCGCACTCGCTGATTGCGTGCGCCGCGCTGCCGCGATCGCCTCGCGGGGCCGGCTTATGCTGCTGGGGGTCAAGCCGAACGAGCCGCATACAGGCTATGGCTATATCCGCTCCGGCGCGGCGCTAAATGGCGGCGCCTGCGCGGTCGGGTCATTCGTTGAAAAGCCTGATCGGGAGACGGCCGCACGCTATCTGCAGGCAGGGGATTATCTCTGGAACAGCGGGATTTTCGTGCTCCCAGCCGCGGCGTTTCTGGAAGAAGTTGAACGCTTCTTCCCGGAGATCATCGACCATGCGCGCGCCGCGCTGGAAAACTCTGAAAGCGATCTGGGATTCCGACGGCTGGCGGGCGAGGCTTACGCGCAGGCCCCGAGCATCTCGGTGGACTATGCCGTCATGGAGAAAACGGCGCGGGCGGCGGTCATGCCATTGGAGACAGGCTGGAGCGATGTCGGATCGTGGTCGTCGGTCTGGGCGGAAAGCACCCGCGATGCGCAGGGCAACGCGGTGCGCGGCGACGCGGTGCTGCTCGACACTCGCAACAGCTACGTGCACGCCAACGGTGCGCTGGTCTCCACCATCGGCGTAGAGGACATGATCGTCGTACACACGCCTGATGCCGCGCTCGTAGCGAAGCGCGACCGGGCGCAGGATGTCGGCACACTGGTCAAGCAGTTGCGGGCGTCGGATCGCAGCGAGCCGGAACAGCACAGGCGCAGCCACCGTCCTTGGGGCCATTTCGAGACGCTCAGCTCAGGGCCGCGCTTTCAGGTCAAGCTCCTGCACGTCAAGCCCGGCGGGCAGCTTTCGCTGCAGATGCATCACCACCGCTCGGAGCATTGGGTCGTGGTGAAGGGCACCGCGCGGGTAACCTGCGAAGGCGAGACACGGCTCGTCTGCGAAAACGAGTCCGTCTATATCTCCGCCACTCATTGGCACCGGCTGGAAAATCCCGGCATGGTGCCTCTGGAAATCATAGAGGTTCAACTCGGCAGCTATCTCGGCGAGGATGATATCATCCGCAGCGATGACGTGTATCGCCGTGCCCCGCACGAGACGAAATAGCCGGCCTCACGCCACGACATACCGCCCCGGCGCCTCCTCGATCGGCGGGAAGTTCGGCGCGCCGGGCTCGCGCGCGGGAACCTGCTCGCCGGCCTTGGGCGTCAGCCAGTCAACAAAATCCGGCCACCAGGAGCCGGGGATTTCGTTGGCCGCAGCCAACCAATCCTCAAGCGTTCGATAATCGTGGATGCTCGGCCCCGGACTGTCGTCGCCGCCAGCCCAATGCATGTATTTCTCCTTGTAGGGCGGGTTGACCACGCCGGCGATATGGCCCGAGCCGGCCAGCACGAATCGCACTGGCCCGCTGAACAGCTTGGCGCTAATGAACACCGAGTCGGGCGGCGCGATGTGGTCCTCGCGCGTGGCGATCTCGAAGATCGGGATCCTGACCTTGGACAGATCAAGCGTCTGGCCGCCCAGCTCCATCTCGCCGCGCGCCAGCTTGTTCTTGTAGTAGAATTCGCGCAGATAGAAGCTGTGGTTCGCCCGCGTCATGCGCGTGGGGTCGGAGTTCCAGAACAGCAGGTCGAACGGGAACGGCTCCTTGCCCAGCAGGTAGTTATTGACGACGTACGGCCAGATCAGGTCGCGTGGGCGCAGCATGTTGAACACCGTCGCCATGCGCGAGCCGTCGAGATAGCCGGTCTCCTTCATCATTTTTTCAATCGCGTCGAGCTGCGGCTCGTCGATGAAGACCAGCAGATCGCCCGCTTTTGAGAAATCCGCTTGGGCAGCGAGGAAGCCGGCTGCCGGGAAACGGTCGTCGCCGCGCGCAGCGTTGTAGGCCAGCGTCGAGGTGAGCAGCGTCCCGCCGACGCAATACCCGATCGGGATGATCTGTTCAGTACCGCAAATCTGCCGTGCGACGTCGCTGCCCGTCAGCACGCCTTCGTACATGTAGTCTTCGAAGCTCTTGTCCGCGAGCTCCGGTCCCGGATTGACCCAGGATACCATGAACACCGTGTACCCCTGATCAACGAGATATTTGACGAAGGACTTTTTCGGCACGAGGTCGAGAATGTAGAATTTGTTGATCCAAGGCGGCACGATCATCACGGGCGTCTCGTGCACGGTGTCTGTGGTGGGCGAATACTGGATGAGCTGGATCAACTCATTCTGGAAAACCACCTTGCCCGGCGTGATCGCGAGGTTTTCGCCGACCTTGAAGGCGCTCATATCGGTTTGGCTAATCTTCAGCAGATCGCCAGAGCGTTCGAGATCCGCCAGCAGATTGTTCATGCCTTCGGCAAGATTTTCTGCATTTGAAGATAGCGTTGCGCGGATCACTTCCGGATTGGTGAATGGGAAGTTGGAAGGAGACAACGCAGTTGTGATTTGCTCCAGATAGAACTGTGCCCGGCGCTTTCTGCGGTCTTCGATGCCTTCGGCTTTCTCGACGAGATCTTCGGCCCAGTTTGAGGTCAACAGATACGCCTGCTTGAGGAAGTCAAAAAGCGGGTTTTCCTGCCATTCGGGATCGGCGAAACGGCGATCGCTCTTTTCCGGCTGCGCGACGGGCTTTACCTCTTGACCCAGAAAGCGCTGATAGGTGCGCCCCCACAGCTCGATAAAGTCGCCCGCCAGGCGAGCCTGTTCATGGCTCAGCTTTTCTGGTTCGCTCAGCCAGTATTCCATAATCGCGGACAAGGCGTGACTCGCCTCACTGGCTTCGCTGGGCGCGCTGTAGGGACCGTAGACCATCTTGCGCTCATCCAGCATTCGCGCCAGCGCCTGCATGCCACGATCGACCGCTATTGTGAGATTGCGCGAAAAAGCATCTGGGGCCGTGGCCGGCAACTGCGGCGTGTCGGTTGCATCTGAGCCACTGTCGCCTTTTGAACCATCTGCCATAATTCTCCCAACTCCATGATTATGATGCTCATCGGAAACGCTCTTAAATATAAGCGTTGTGCTGCAATGCGAAAAGCATGCCGAAAACGCAATGCCCATTACCGGCTGAAGGACGGGCACACGCGGCTGACAGAAGGGTTGCGGTTGCGGCGTTGCTGTGGAATGTTGCCATTGGCGATTCGCTAGCTTGTCGTGATCGCACAATAAAGGCGAAAACGGAACCGGCGATGAGGGAAATGTCACCTTACGGGGCTATCGCGGCCCTGCTTGCAACCTTGCTTCTTGGCGGCTGTTCGAGTGTTGCGGATATACCGTATCCCAAACTCGGAGACATCGTCTCAGTTGATCAACCGACGCTGTCCGACGAGGAGCGCGCGGCGATGATTGCCGATCTCCAGCGAGATCAGGAGAACCACAAGGCTGCCGCGACCGCGGACATCGAAACCCGCTAACGCTGTAAAGCGCGCAGAACCGCTCGATACGGCGCTGGCGCCACGGCGTGCCAGCCTCGAAGCGTTTGTGTTACTGCAGGGAGGGACAGCCTGATGGATATGGATTTTCACCGCATCAAGCGGCTTCCGCCTTATGTTTTCGAGCAGGTCAACACGCTGAAAGCACAGGCACGTGCGCGTGGCGACGACATCATCGATTTTGGCATGGGCAACCCGGACATGCCCACACCCCAGCATATCGTCGACAAGCTGATCGAGACGGTGCAGAAGCCGCGGACCACGCGCTATTCGGCCTCGCGGGGGATCGCGGGTCTGCGGCGTGCGCAGGCCGCCTATTACGAGCGCCGGTTCGGCGTGAAGCTCGATCCCGAAACGCAAGTCATCGCCACGCTCGGATCGAAGGAAGGCTTCGCGAACATGGCGCAGGCCATCACAGCGCCTGGCGACGTGATCCTCGTGCCGAACCCGACCTATCCGATCCACGAGTTCGGATTCATCATTTCCGGCGCGGCGATCCGCCATGTCCCGGCGTCGGCGGATGACGAGTTCCTGGTTCATGTCGATCGCGCGCTGCGCCATAGCGTGCCCAAACCGACGGCGCTGGTGCTCAACTTTCCGGCAAATCCGACAGCCGTCGTCGCGGATCGCGATTTCTACCGCGAGGTGGTCAATTACGCGCGCAAGAATGACCTGATCCTGCTTTCCGACCTGGCCTATTCGGAGATCTTCTTCGATATTGATCCGCCGCCGTCAATCCTTGAGATCCCCGGGGCGATGGACGTTGCGGTCGAATTTACATCACTGTCCAAGACCTACGCGATGCCTGGCTGGCGCATGGGCTTTGCGGTCGGCAATGAGCGGCTCATCAAGGCTCTGGCGCGTGTGAAGTCCTATCTGGATTACGGTGCGTTCACGCCTATACAGGTTGCCGCCGCGGCTGCACTCAATGGCCCGCAGGACTGCGTTGAGGATATTCGCCAGGTGTACAAGGAGCGGCGTGATTGCCTCGTCGAGGCTTTCGGTCGCGCAGGTTGGCATGTGCCGGCGCCGCCTGCGACCATGTTCGCCTGGGCCAAGGTGCCGGAGCAGATGCGTGGCATGCCGTCTCTCGATTTCTGCAAGCTTCTGATCGAGAAGGCCGGCGTTGCGGTCTCACCAGGCGTTGGCTTCGGCGAGTATGGTGAGGGTTACGTGCGGATCGCGCTGGTTGAGAACGAGCAGCGGACGCGGCAGGCGGCGCGCAACATCAAGCGGTTTCTCTCGGAGGCGGACGCGACGCTGCACAACGTGGTTCCGCTGGCATCGTCGCAGGCGCGCTAAGTGTTCGCGCTCGGATGGACTTGTCACACCGGGGCTGGTCGGTAAGACTGAGCCTGCTGCGAGTTTCCGATTGTCTCTGGAGCCGTTATGCCGAAACCTTTGCGAATCGGCGTTGCAGGCGTCGGCACCGTGGGCGTCGGCGTACTGACCATGCTGAATGCCCACGCGGACCGGCTGGCTGTGCGCTGTGGGCGGCCGCTTGAAATCACGGCTGTTTCCGCGCGAGACCGCGAGAAGCGCCGCGGCGTCGACCTGTCGCCTTTTGAATGGTTCGATGATCCGCGTGATCTGGCGCGCAGCCGGGATGTGGACGTGTTCGTGGAACTGATCGGCGGTGAGGACGAGCCAGCCTATAGCGCGGTGGACGCTGCGCTCGATGCGGGCAAGCATGTGGTGACGGCGAACAAGGCGCTGCTTGCGCACCAAGGCGTTGCGCTTGCGCAGCGGGCCGAGGGGCAAGACGTCGCCTTGAAGTTTGAAGCGGCGGTCGCGGGTGGCATTCCAGCGGTGAAGGTGTTGCGCGAGAGCCTGCTCGGCAACGAGGTCACGCGCGTCTACGGCATCCTCAACGGCACAAGCAACTTCATCCTCACGCGGATGCAGAAAGAGCGGCGCGACTTCCACCAGGTGCTGGCGGAGGCCCAGGCGGCAGGGTATGCCGAGGCCGATCCGAGCTTCGACATTGGCGGGCAGGACGCCGCGCACAAGCTGGCGATCCTGACCAGCCTCGCCTTCGGCACTCAGCTCGCTTATGACAGCGTCTATATCGAGGGGATCGACCAGATCGACGAGGACGATATCCGCTCGGCCGACCAACTCGGATATCGCATCAAGCTGCTCGGAGTGGCGATGAAGACTGACAGCGGCATCGAGCAGCGCGTGCATCCCACCATGGTGCCGAAACACACGGCCATTGCCGAGGTTGATGGCGTCACCAACGCCATCACCATCGAGGGCGATTTCGTCGGCGACATTATGCTGGTGGGGCCGGGCGCGGGCGCCGGACCCACGGCCTCGGCGGTGGTCAGCGACATCGCCGATATCGCCCGCGGCGCAGACGGCCCTCCGTTTATCGTTCCTGCGGCGAAACTTGCGCCATACGAACGGGCAGCCATGCGCGCGCACGAAGGTGGTTATTATATCCGGTTGTCGGTCTATGACCGTCCCGGCGCGTTCGCGGCGATCGCGAGGCGCATGGCCGAGCATGACATCTCGCTGAAAAGCATCGTGCAAAGCCCGGAAGAAGACGCTGGCGCGCAAACTGGCGAACACAGCGAACCGGTCCCCGTCGTGCTCATTACGCACCGCACCACTGAAGCGGCGATCCGACGGGCGTTTGACGCTATCGAAGGCGATGGGCACATCGACCGTCCGCCGAAGATGATCCGCATCGAGGGCATGTAGGCCGCGCGCTTCAGCGCAAGACCAAACCGATAATCGCGGTCACCGACCCCGGCAGCGCGTCGAGCCGTCAATGGTACGTCGCCACGGTGATCGCCGTTGCAGCCGGGCACGTTTTGCTGCATGATTTTCGCTGCAGTCGGAAATTAAACAGAATGCAGTATTATGCAGGATTACGGCGATGCGCTGTGGCTCGCGCTCCAACTCCTCGTCTCAGGCGATCCGGAGCTGATGGAGATCATTGCGCTGTCCCTGCGCGTGAGCCTCAGCGCCATGGTGGTCGCCTGCGTCATCGGCCTCCCGCTCGGCGCGATTGTCGCGATCAGCCGGTTTCCAGGGCGCGGGGCGGTACTGGTCCTGATGAATACGCTGATGGGGCTGCCGCCGGTCGTCGTGGGGCTGGTTGTTTATCTGGGCCTATCGAACGCCGGGCCGTTCGGCTGGCTGCAACTTCTATACACGCCCACCGCGATGATCATCGCCCAGACCATCCTCATCACGCCGATCATCGCCGCGCTGTCGCGCCAGGTGATCGAAGACCTGCATACCGAATACGCCGAGCAGTTCCGCTCGCTTGTTGTGGGGCGTTTCACGGCAATGGGCGCGCTGATCTGGGATGCCCGGATCGCGTTGCTCACGGTTGCGCTGGCTGGCTTCGGCCGGGCGACCGCGGAGGTCGGCGCCGTGATTGTCGTCGGCGGCAACATCAAGCACCTCACCCGCGTGATGACCACCACGATCGCGCTTGAGACGCAAAAGGGCGAACTGGCGCTCGCGCTCGCGCTCGGCGCGGTGCTGATGCTGATCGCCATAACCGTCAATGCGCTCGTCATGTCGCTGCGCGCAACCGCATCGAGGCCTGTCTATGCTTGAGGCGCAACGCTTTGACGCCGATGTCATGCGGCAAGCCGATTCCGCGCCGTGGGAGCCTCTGTGCAGCACGCGCGCCCTCACTTTTGCGGTGGCTGGCAAGCCCCTCGTTGATCATGTCGATCTGACGCTCGCGCCCGACACCTTCACCGTCGTTTTGGGGCCGAATGGCGCGGGCAAGAGCCTGCTGGTGCGGTTACTGCACGGGCTCATCCCGCCAACGGGAGGCGAAATTCGGTGGGGCGGTCAGCGTCTCAGCGCCGAAATCCGCAAGCGCCAGGCAATGGTGTTCCAGCGCCCGGTGCTGCTGCGCCGCTCAGTTGCCGCGAATGTCGACTTCGTATTGCGTCTGCGGGGGGAGGCGGACAAACAGCGCCGGTGCGAAATCCTCGACATGATTGGCCTGGCCGACCACGCGCGCCAGCCGGCCCGGCTGCTCTCGGGCGGTGAACAGCAGCGCCTGGCCCTGGGCCGCGCCCTCGCGACCGACCCCGAGGTTCTGTTTCTCGACGAACCGACCGCCAGTCTCGATCCCGCCTCGGTGCTGATGATCGAGCAGATCGTCACTCAGGCGCGTGAACAGCGTGGGGTGAAGATCGTCTTCATCACGCACGATTTGGGACAAGCGCGACGGCTGGCTGATGATGTCGTTTTCATGCATCGCGGCACATTGGTTGAGCACTGCCCGGCGTGGCGGTTCTTTACCGAACCGGTCTCCCGCGCGGCGCGCGATTACGTCGCCGGGCGCATTGTTCTGTGAGCGAAGAAGGAGGAGATTCGATGCAGAAGCTATTTACGAGCGTGGTCGCGGGCGTTGCGCTCGCGCTGACTATGGTGGCCAATTCGGCCGCCGCGCAGGAGTCGATCATCGTGCAGTCCACGACCTCGACGCAGAACTCCGGCCTTTACGACCACATCTTGCCGATATTCGAGCAGAAGACAGGCATCGACGTGCGCGTGGTGGCGGTCGGCACCGGCCAGGCGCTGGAAAACGGCCGGCGCGGCGACGGCGACGTGTTGCTTGTGCACGCCAAGCCGGCCGAACAGAAATTCGTCGCGGAAGGCTACGGCGTCGAGCGCAACGACGTCATGTACAACGACTTCGTCATTGTCGGCCCGGCCGACGATCCAGCTCGCGTCAAGGGCATGGACGACGCGTCCGCGGCGCTCGCCAAGATCGCCGAGGAGGAAGCTGTGTTTGCCTCGCGCGGCGACGATTCGGGCACCCACAAGAAGGAGTTGAGCCTGTGGAATGCAGCAGGCGTTGACCCAACCGTGGCAAGCGGCACCTGGTACCGCGAAAGCGGCTCAGGGATGGGCGCCACGCTCAACACCGGTATCGGCATGGACGCCTACGTGATGACCGACCGCGCGACCTGGATCAGCTTCGGCAACAAGGCGAACCATGAAATCCTTGTCGAAGGCGACAAGGCGCTGTTCAACCAGTACGGCATCATCATGGTCAACCCGGAAAAGCACCCAAACGTGAATGTCGAGGCCGCGCAGACCTTCATCGACTGGATCCTGTCGGAGGAAGGCCAGAGCGCGATCGCATCGTTTAAGGTCGAGGGCCAGCAGCTGTTCACACCGAACGCCGATCAGGGCGAGGGCTAAACCGTTCAGGCGCTGTTAAAGTGGACCGTGCCGAAGCCGGAGACGTCATAGCCGCCAAGATCGGCCGCTTTCTCGGCGAAGCCCGGCTGGCGGCAGAAGCTCAGCAGCGCCTGAAACGGCGGCTCGAACCAGGCGCGTCGCGACACCAGCAGGTCGAATCGTTCCTCGATCAGCGGCACGAAGGCCAATCGGAAGCGGCGCGCCAGACATTTGAGGCCAAAAGCGGCGTCGGCTTTGCCATCGGACACAGCCAGGACAGCGTCAGCCTCGCTGCGGGCCGGCGTGATTTGTTTCAGGTCATCGGGCTGCAGGCCCGCCTCGGCGCGCAGCGCCTCGAACAGTGTGTGGCTGCCGGTTTCCGCCGCGCGCGGCGCGAAGACACGCCCCTTGAGATCAGCGAGTTGGCCGACCTTGTCGGCGAGCGCTTCAGATAAGATCAACCCGCGCTGCCGGCTTGCCCATTCCACCAGCACGCAGTCGCCGTCTGCACAGCGCGCGCGCACGCTCTCAGTATTCCAGCCTTCGGTTTCGCGGATGTGCAGGCCCGCCGCGATCCCCTCGCCGCACGCGAAGCGTTCGAGTCCGTCGTGGCTGCCGCCGAGGAAGCTGGCTAGATCGGCGCGCGATTCCAGCAGCGCCCATTCCAGCAGCGGGTCATGGCTGCCGAGCATGACATTCGGACGCGACATCTGCGGTATCCCGGAGATGGTCTCACCGCCGCGCTTGAGCCAGGCCTCGATCTCCCGGCGCGGAAACAAGAGCTTGCCGAGGGCACGCGAACAGGGCACTTCGCCGCTAGCGGCCAGGTCGTACACCTTGCGCTCTTTGATCCGCAGAAGCGCCGCCAGTTCCTTTGTGGTCAGATATTCCAGCTCATCGGCCATAGGCGAATTTTATGCACGATCCAGCAGACTGTGTCTTGGTCGGCTGAACGGGCAGCCGGGTGCTCACGATTTGATGCCGAATTCGGTGAAGGGTATCAAGGCGATTGGGTCGCCCGGGGCAATCTCGGTGATGTTCTCGGGAATCTCGATCAGCCCGTCGGCTTCACGCAGCGAGGTGATAAGACCCGAGCCCGTGCGTTCATAGTTGCGCGCGCGCAGCTCACCCTCCGTCTCGTCCAGCATCCCGCGAATGAACTCGCGCCGGCCCGGTTTCTTCTGCATCGCAAACGCCGCCGGCATGGTGTAGCGCCGCGCCCGGCGCCAGCCCGCGCCGCCGAGACTCTGGATCAGCGGATAGACATAGAGCAGGAAGCAGACGAACGCCGCGACCGGGTTGCCTGGAAGGCTAACAACCGCGCTCTTGCCGATGCGCCCTGCGCATATCGGCCGGCCCGGCTTGATCGCGACTTGCCAAACATTGATCTCCCCGAGCGCGCGCAGCGTTGCCGTGAGGTGGTCCTCTTCGCCCATGCTAGCGCCGCCCGAGGTCAGGATCAGCGGGAAGTCCGCCGCCGATTCCTTCAGCCGGTCTTGCACCGCCTCGCGGCTATCGGGCAGCACGCCAAGATCGGTGATCTGCCCGCCGGCGAGATCGATCAGCGTCTCCAGCATTACCGCGTTGGAATCGTAGACCGCGCCGGCGCGAAACGGGTGGCCCGGCCGCAGCAATTCATCTCCGCTGGAAAACAGCCCAACCCGCAGGCGCTGATAGCAGTGCGCCTCGGTAAAGCCGAGCGAGGCGATCGCCGCAATGTCCTGCGGGCGCAGCAGCGCGCCGGGGCGCAGCAACGTCTGGCCCGCGCGCACATCCTCGCCCGCCTTGCGCCGGTTCGCGCCGTGTTTCATGCCAGGCGGGATATTGACGGTCTCTCCGTCGTCGTAGGTGTCCTCCTGCATGGCGACGGTGTCCGCGCCCTCCGGCATGACCGCGCCGGTAAAGATGCGCGCGGCGGTGCCGGACGCCAGGGCGCCGTCCAGCGGATGACCTGCGGCGATGCGCGCGCTGACCCGAAGGTCGGCGCCGTTTTCCGGGTCATAGTCCGCAAAGGCGAAGGCGTAACCATCGACCGCCGCGTTGTCGTGGGCAGGGATATCGCGCGGTGCGCTCACTGGCGCGGCCAGCACGCGACCGCAAGCCTCCACCAGCGGCAGCGTCGCCCCCGGCGTCACGACCCCAAGCGTATCGGCAAGCATCCGCGCGCGCTCCAGCGATTCCGCAAACGGCATGCGTGTTGGATTGGCCTCGAAACAGTCGTTACGCGACATCTGGATCATCGGCGGTTCGGCACGGTTCGTGTTCGACGCGGCTTATACCTGTGAGAGCTTGGCAGCGTCCGGGGCCAAACGCAAATGCGCGATGATGAAATCGGCGATGGCCGCGATGTCGTCGCGCCGGAAGCGCGGGCGCGAATCCTCCGGCGCTTCGTCGGCAGCGATCGCCACGATGTTGGGTGCGATCTCGTCCATCGGGCG
>CAYXPZ010000035.1:0-1330 GCA_964466965.1 uncultured Hyphomicrobiaceae bacterium | reverse complement strand
CCGCGCCCGCGCAACTCCGCCACCAGCCGGGCGACCAGCGTTGTTTTGCCGGAATTCTTCCAGCCAGTGATGCCAAAGACGGGCGGGGTCACGGCTGTATCTCCGCAAAGCGCGCGGCGTGCTCCAGGTCTTCCGGCGTGTTTGCGTTGAAGAACGGGTCGATCGCGCCGCCGGGTCCGTCGATCATGTCGAATTCGACGGTGAGCGTCGTGTGGCGGTCTGTCCAGTCCAGGATCTTGCGGGTGCCCGCATTTAGCGCGCTGCGCAGATCGCCGATCAGCGCTACCGGCCAGAGCGAAAACACAGGGTGTTCGCGTCCGCCGGACGCTGCCATGGCGATCGCTGGGTGATGCGGCTGCGCCGCCGCCAGCAGCCGGCCTACGTAATCACGCGGGAAAAATGGCGTATCAGAAGCAGCCGTGGCGATCCAGCGCGCGCTCGGCCGGTTGCGCTTGGCCCACTCCATGCCCGCCAGCACGCCGGCCAGCGGTCCGGCATAACCGACGATCGGATCCGGCACGACATCGAGCCCAAAGCCTGCGAAGCGCGCCGGATCGCCATTGGCGTTCAGCGCAAGCGCTTCGGTCTGTGGCTCCAGCCGCTCGATCGCATGGCTCAGAAGCGGCTTGCCCGCCAGCTCCAGCAGGCACTTGTCGCCGCCGCCCATGCGCCGCGCGAGTCCGCCGGCCAGCAGCACGCCAATGACGGGATCGTGCTGGTTGGTCACGCTGACATCCTCGTTACTCATCCGGGCGACTGCCCTTGCGCCGCAGATGTTCCGGCTCGGCCGGCGCGTTTTCCGGCGCGGTGTCGAACACCACGCGCTCCTGGCCTGACAGCACGACAAATCGCTGGCCGCGCATCCGTCCGATCAGCGTCAGGCCCGCTTCGCGCGCAAGCTCGACGCCCCAGGCCGTGAAGCCTGAGCGCGAGGCGAGGATCGGGATGCCCATCTTCACGGTCTTGATCACCATCTCACTGGTGAGCCGCCCAGTGGTGTAGAATAGCTTGTCGTCCGGCCTGATGCCGTTCAGGAACATGTAACCGGCGATCTTGTCCACCGCATTGTGCCGGCCGACGTCCTCGACATACAGAAGCGGGCGGTCCGCCTGGCACAGGACACAGCCGTGGATCGCGCCGGCCTTGAGGTACAGTGAAGGCGCGGTGTTGATCTTCTTCTGCAGCGCGTAAAGCTCCGAGGTGCGCACCTTGGCGGCCTTGCTCAACGCGATCTCGTCGATTTGCTCCATCAGGTCGCCGAACACCGTGCCCTGGGCGCAGCCGGAGGTCTGCGTCTTCTTGCGCAGCTTGTCCTCGTAGTCGGTTTCGC
>CAYXPZ010000034.1:0-23557 GCA_964466965.1 uncultured Hyphomicrobiaceae bacterium | reverse complement strand
TCGGCGTCATAGCTCATGGTGAGATACGGCTTCGACCAGTCGCCCTCGACGCCGAGGCGTTTGAATTCCTCACGCTGCACGTCAATCCAGTAATCGGCGAATTCGCGGCACTCCCGCCGGAAGTCGATGATCGGGACTTCATCCTTGTTCTTGCCTTTCTTGCGGTACTGCTCTTCGACTTTCCATTCGATCGGCAGGCCGTGGCAGTCCCAGCCAGGCACATAGTTCGAATCACGGCCCATCATCTGCTGCGAACGCACCACAGCATCCTTGAGGATCTTGTTCATCCCCGTGCCGATATGGATGTTGCCGTTGGCATAAGGCGGGCCGTCATGCAGCGTGAAGGGCGGTCGGCCTTTGGCGTCCTTGCGCAACCGCTTGTAGAGATTGATCTTCTCCCAGCGCGCCAAAAATTCCGGCTCGCGCTTCGGCAGGCCGGCCTTCATCGGGAAGTCGGTCTTCGGCAAAAACAGGGTCTCGCGCCAGTCACGCTCCGCCGGGGCTTCGGCCGGGGCTGCAGCTGTTGGGTTTTTCACGTGTTTCATAGGCTCAGTGGCTCTTCGCAATCAAAGTGTCGCGACCCGTAACTGTACGTTTGGCGCGAGTTGTAGCAGCGGCGACGGCAACAATCTACCGGAATGGCTCAGGTTTTCCGGACGGTCGAGAAAGTTACCGGCCTCGTAACTGAGCGAGCGCACCTTTCAGCCAGTCCTCGCTCCCGGTATCAAGCGCCAGGCGCACCGGCAGGATATGCGATGCCGCCTTCAGCGCGCCAACCGGGGTCTTCCCGTCGCGCATCCGCACCCAATCCTTCTGCGTTGTCACGAGTCGCGCCTGCGCCTGCTGCGTATGGCTCAGGAGCTTGGAGGCGTCTTCGGGCGTGTAGTCGTGGTGGTCGGGGAAGGCGTAGCGTGCGGTGATCTCCGCGCCGAGTTGCTCCAGCGTCTCGAAGAACTTGGCCGGCCGACCGATGCCTGAGTAAGCAATCACCGGCCCGTCTTCAAGCCAGCGGGTGTCGGCGTCCGCCGCCAGCCGCCCGCGCAAAACCGGCAGGTCCAGCCGTTGCGCCAGCGCCTCGCCGGGTGCGCCAGCGCCGATCAGCAGCAGCGCATCCGCGCGTTGCACCTGAAAGCGAAGCGGCGCGCGCAATGGACCTGCTGGCATGACCCAGCCATTGCCGACTCCGACCGCGGCATCCACGACGATTATTGAAAAATCCTTGGCCAGTTGCGGGTTCTGGAAGCCGTCATCCATGATGATCGCGCCGGCGTCCTGGCGTTCGATCTCTGCCGCGCCTGCTTTACGGTTACGCGAAATCACTGTCGGCGCGTGGCGCGCGAGAAGCAGCGGCTCATCGCCCACGGCTCCGGCGTGGTCGCGGTCGGGGTTGACCAGGTGCGGGCCCACCAGCGCACCGCCATAACCGCGGCTCAGGAAAGTCGGATACACCTCCATGTCTTGGAGCAACTCCGCGACCATCACGGCCGTCGGAGTCTTCCCAGCGCCGCCGACGGTAAAGTTGCCGACGCAGATCACTGGGATACGCGCGCGGTAAGGCCGCGCCAGCGCAAAGCGCAGCGGCGTGATCCCCCCATAGAGCCAGGAAACAGGTGTCAGCGCCGCTCGGGTTATTCGTTCGGGCAAGGAGAGGTGGGAATCGCCTGCCTCCGACCACCAATCCGGCTCATCACGAGGCATGACGCGTGTCCGCGCGTGCCTCTGAGGCCGCCGGCTCGCCCGCGGCCAGACCCGACGACGCGGCGACCGCCTCGCTGGGAAGGATACGCTGGGCAGGTCGTTCGGCCTCGGCATAGGGGGCCAGCGCCTTCAGCGTTCGCTCCAGCGCGCCTTCCAGTTCCGCCGCCGCAGCGCGCGCCGCCTTGCGCATCTGCTCAAGCGCTTCGGGTTGTCCGAGCAGCTCGGCGGCGGCTTCGGCTAACGCCGGCGCGTCGGAGACCTCCCGGCAACCGCCCGCTTTGGTCAGCGCTTCAAAGCTTTGTGCGAAGTTGTCATGATGCGGGCCGGTCAGTACGCAAGTATCTAGCTTCACCGCTTCGATTGGGTTCTGCCCGCCATGCGGCACCAGGGAGCCGCCGATGAAGGCAAGGCTGCACACGGCATACCAGGTGCCAAGCTCCCCGAGCGTATCGGCGATGAACAGCTCGGTGTCGGTGCCAGGAAGCGGCGTGCGCGAGCGCCGCGTTGCTGTCATGCCGTGTTGTTGCGCCATATCCAGGATCGCGGCCCCGCGTTCGGGATGGCGCGGCACAATCACGGTGAGAAGTCCCGGGATCCGGCCGCGCAACAGCCGCGCCGCCTCCGCGATGATTTCGTCCTCGCCGGGATGGGTGCTCGCTGCCAGCAGAATAGGACGCTCGGCCAGAGCCGTGCTGAGTTCGCCGCGCAAGGTTTCGTCCACCGGCGGCGCCGGTGCATCGGCCTTCAGGTTGCCCAGCGTGTGAACCGTATGCGCGCCGGACTGCACAAAGCGCCGCGCCAGCGTCTCGTCCTGCGCCAGCACCATGTCGAAGCGCGAGAACAGCGGCCGGCTCATGCTGGGGCGTTTGCGCCAGCGCTTGAATGACCGCGGCGACATCCGCGCGTTCAACAACACCAGCGGTATCCCTCTGCCGTGCGTATCCATGATCAGGTTCGGCCAGATCTCGGATTCCGTGAAAGCCGCCAGTTCGGGCTGCCAATAATCGAGGAAGCGGCGAACGAATTGGGGCGAATCGAGAGGTGCAAACTGGTGTGCCGCGCCTTCAGGGAGACGATTGCTCGCGATTCGCGCGGAGGTGACCGTGAAGGTGGTCAGCAAAAAGCGGATCTCCGGATATCGCTCGCGCAGTGCCTGCAATAGCGGCAATATCGCATTTGTCTCGCCGACGCTCGCAGCGTGGAACCACCAGAGACGGCCCTGCGGACGCTGCCGGCCCGGCCGGCCAAAGCGTTCACCGAGGCGCTCGCCGATTTCCTTTCCTTTGGCCACGCGGCGTCGCAGGATCAAGCCTGCTGCAGGGCGGGCCACACGGGTCACCAGGCGATAGGCGTTCAGCATCAGCCCCGGCCGTTCGGGATTTGACGCGCTGATCGGACGGGCAAGATGGGGATCGCCGCCGGCAACCTCGTACGCCCTGCGGGTGGCCGCATTGACCTGCGCTTCGATCTCCTGCCGCCGCGCCTCCAGGGTCGCGCCATCGGCGTCTGCCGGCACAGAAATCGGCTCTCCCATAACGATCGCCAGCCGGGAAAACGGCAGATTGAGAGTGAACCGGCTCCATGTTTTGAAGGCCACGCTGCGGCGTGTGGCAAAGCCCATTGGAATAACCGGACGCCCAGAGACGCTGGCCAGCCTGACAACGCCCATGCCCGCCTTGCGCGGCGGCCCTGGGGGCATATCAGCCGTCATGGCGACATTGACGCCATCTTTGAGGCTTTGCAGAGCGCCGCGAAAGGCCGTTGTCCCGCCGCGATCCTTTTTGCGGCCGCCAGCGCCAGAACCACGAATCAGCTCCACATTGAAATGGCGGACCGCTTGGGCGATCACTTCTGCATCGCCATGGCGCGCGATCACCATCTTCGCAGGTTGTTGCGCAGGCTTCATAACCGGCGACATCAGGAACTGGCCATGCCACGTCGTGAAGATGGCGGGTGCAAGCTCGTCAATGCGCGCATCCATCGCATCGGGTATGCGCGTTAGGCGCGACGTGTCGCGCACCAGCGCAATATACTGCGCGGCCAGCCAGCCCATTGCTTTCTTCAAATTATTTGCTGAAGACCGGCCTTGCGCCATACGACGTTCCATAACCCCGCGTTGCTCAGGCTCCTGAGCGTTGTATCAGTCCGTTTCTGAAACCTTGCCGCTCTCAGGATCGAGAAGGCGGTGCACGTGGACAATGAAATAGCGCATATGCGCATTGTCGACCGTGCGCTGCGCCGCCTCCTTCCAAGCGTCATAGGCTTGCGCATAGTTGGGATAGATCCCAACGATATCCAGTTCCGACACGTCTTGAAACTCGATGCTGTCCAGAGATTTCAGTTCGCCGCCAAACACAAGATGAAGCAGCTGCTTGGCTGGCTGTTTCGGGTCCTGCTCCGCCATGCGTCTTGAGCCTCCGCGTCTCGGGTCACCAGCTATCCAAGGGCAGCTAACAGCTTGCCATGAAGTGTCGGCGGCGCCGCAATCGTCCCGTCGCAGACCGGGTCGCGCTTGTTGAAGCTGTAGGCCGTTCCACCTGTCGATGTCACCCGACCGCCAGCTTCTTGCACGATCAGGGCACCGGCCGCAACGTCCCATTCGCTTTTACGGCCCCTTGAGATGAGACCGTCGGCGCGCCCAGCCCCCACCAAAGCCATTCGGTAGGCAATGGAATAGACGAAGGTCGTAATCACATCCGGCTCTCCAGGCTTGTCCCAACCCGCTTTTCGCGCCACCCCTTTCGGCGCAAGGATATGGGCTCCGTGGAGATCGGTTAATTGAGAGGTCTTGGCGGATACACCGTTCAGTTCCGCGCCCATGCCCCTGCAAGCGGAGAACAGCTCATCCAGAACCGGGTTATAGATCACCGCTGCGACCGGCGCCCCGTATTCGACCAAGGCCGCCGAAATCGCCCACTGATGCCGATCCTGAATGAACGCCGTTGTTCCATCGATCGGGTCGACAATCCATACGCGTGGAGCGTCGAGCCGCGCTATATCGTCAAGCGTTTCTTCCGAAAGCCAGCCATAGGTCGGCCGCGGCGTGCACAACTCTGCATGCAACTGCGCATCGACGGCGAGATCGGCATCGGTAACTTCGCTGCCATCGCTTTTGCGATAGACGGGCGTCTTGCAGCGGAAATAGTTGAGCGCGGTTGCGCCTGCGTCCTTCACAGCGCGAAGCAACAGGTCATGATCCTGCCGCAAATCCGGAAGGCCATTGCTACCGGTCTCTGTTGGCAAGATCATCGGTGCAGATGCGTCCTTGCGCTTTAAGCGCCGCGCTCTACGCGCTCAGCGCAGCCTCGGCCACAAGCGCGATGAAAACGATCGCGCCGAAATCCCGGTTCGACCGGAACCTTTTCAAACAATTGTCGCCGTCGTTCACATCGAGTGTGGCGATCTGCCAGCCAAGATGCGCCGCGCCGAGCGCCAAGCCCGCAAAAAACACCAGCCCGGCTCCAGCCAGCAGGCCCGCCACCCCGATGCCAGCGATCGCCAGTCCGTAAAACAGCGCCAGCCACGGCTTGGTCTGGTCGCCGAACTTCAAGGCGGTCGATTTCAGGCCGATCAGCGCATCGTCGTCCTTGTCCTGATGCGCATAGATCGTGTCATAGCCGATGATCCATGCCATGCAGGCCGCGTAGAGCAAAACCGGCGCCAGATCGAGGCGGCCGAACACAGCCGCCCAACCCATTAGCGCGCCCCAGGAAAATGCCAGCCCCAGCACCGCCTGCGGCCAATGGGTGATGCGCTTCATGAACGGATAAATTGCTACGACACCGAGCGATGCGATGCCAAGCACAATGGTAAATGGGTTGAACTGAATGAGGACCAGGAAGCCGGTGAACGATAGCCCCAGCATGAAGATCTTGGCCGCGGTCACGCTGATGTGACCGCTCGGCAGCGGTCGCGAGCGCGTACGCGCCACTGCGGCGTCCACGTCCTTGTCCACGATGTCGTTGTAGACGCAGCCAGCTCCGCGCATCACGATGGCGCCGATCGCGAACAGCGCAAGAAACCAGACATTAGGCACACGGTCCCCCGCCGCGACAGCCGCCAGCGCTGTTGACCACCAGCACGGCCACAGCAGCAGCCATGCGCCGATCGGCCGGTCCGCGCGGATCATGCGGAGATAGGGTCGCGCCGGTGCGGGGGCTATGGTGTCGACCCAGTTTCCGCGCGGCGCGTCGGCGACGGAGTCGGTATCCGCTTGCGTCATTCGCCTGGCTCGGTCAGAGGTTGCAAATCCGGCGGCCACCAGACCACCTTTCGACCGGGATAGTGGCGTCGTTATCGTGTTCGGGCAAGCCCTGATACTGCGACTCACCTTACTCAGTGGAGCGACCAGCCGTGACGCCGGCCAACGACGACAACCGCATCACCAAGGCTCCGCGTTTGTTTGTCGAGGCCGCTCTGGCCCCAAGCGTCGAGATAGCCTGCGAGGCGGGTCAATCCAACTATCTCGTTAATGTGCTGCGCCTACGCGAAGGCCGTCTCGTGCGCGTGTTCAACGGGCGTGATGGCGAGTGGCTCGCTGCGATCATAACCGCCAAGCGCAACAGATGCGCGCTGCAGACCCGCGAGCGTCTGCGCGACCAGGAAACGCCGCCCGACATCGAATATCTGTTTGCACCGCTGAAAAAGGCGCGGCTCGATTACATGGTGCAGAAGGCAACCGAGATGGGCGTCGCGGCGCTCCGCCCGGTGATGACGGCTTACACAGTGGCGGAGCGGGTCAATCTGGAGCGAATGCGCGCCAACGCGATCGAGGCCGCCGAGCAGTGCAATATCCTTTGGGTGCCCAAGGTCGCGCCACCCGCTGCGCTGACGACAGTTCTGGGTGAATGGCCACCCGAGCGACGATTAATTTTTTGTGATGAGGCCGCGCCCGTGAGCAGTCCGATCGAGGCGCTCGCGGATGCCGGGCCAGGGCCGCTCGCTGTGCTTGTAGGCCCCGAGGGCGGTTTCAGCGCGGCGGAACGCGAGATCTTGCACGACGCTGCATTTGCGGTGCCGATCTCGGTTGGCCCGCGCGTGGTGCGGGCCGATACCGCCGCTGTCGCCGCCCTTGCGCTGGTAAACGCTGTTCTTGGTGACTGGCAATAGCGCCTCGCGATCTTGTATACTCGTGCATTGAGCGCCAAAACGGATGGCTGCGACAGAGGTGCGCAGCAGCACCCGACAAATACCGTCGGCTCACGGGGCCGGCATCACAACGGCGGTCGCCGCATCGCCTGAGACGAACCGGGAGACAATCACCCATGTTGGCTCAAGACGAGGAGGCGGCCGCGCGGCCGATCGAAAGCCGTGACGAATTGGTGGCGTATCTGGAATCAGGCTGCAAGCCTCCGAGCGAATGGCGGATTGGTACGGAGCACGAGAAGATCGGCTTCCGGCGTGACGATCTCCGGCCCGTTCCTTATGAGAACGAGCGCAGCATTCAGGCGCTGCTGCTGGGTGTGGCGGATCGATTTAATTGGGAGCCGGTGACGGAGGCCGGCAACGTCGTTGCGCTGAAGGACCCGTGTTGTGAGCACGGCGGCAGCATCACGCTTGAGCCGGGCGGGCAGTTCGAGCTGTCCGGCGCGCCGCTATCCAATATTCACGAAACCTGCCGGGAAGTCTCGACACATTTGCGCCAGGTGCGCGAAATCGCCGATGCGCTCGACATCGGTTTCATTGCCATCGGTTTTTCGCCGAAATGGACGCTCGCCGAAACGCCGATCATGCCGAAGCGGCGCTACCAGATCATGCGCGACTACATGCCGAAGGTGGGGCGGCTCGGACTTGACATGATGTTCCGCTCCGCGACCGTACAAGTCAATCTCGACTTCTCCAGCGAAGCCGACATGGTCAAAAAGCTGCGCGTGGGGTTAGCGCTGCAACCGCTGGCCACGGCCATGTTCGCCAACTCCCCCTTTACCGATGGCCGACCCAACGGCTTCCTGTCGTATCGCAGTGAAATCTGGCGTGAGACCGACCGCGACCGCACCGGCATGCTCCCGTTTGTTTTCGAGGACGGCATGGGGTTCGAGCGCTATGTCGATTATGCACTTGACGTGCCGATGTATTTCGTCAACCGCCGCGACACCATGCTGGACGTTGCCGGCGAGTCGTTCCGCGCGTTCATGGCCGGGCAACTTCCCGCGCTGCCCGGCGAGCATCCAACAATGAGCGACTGGTCAGATCACCTCACAACGCTTTTCCCCGAGGTGCGGCTCAAGCATTTCCTGGAAATGCGCGGCGCCGATAGCGGCCCACAGCCCCGGCTCTGCGCCCTGCCAGCGCTATGGGTCGGTCTGATGTACGACCAGACCAGCCTGGACGCAGCCTGGGACTTGGCCAAGCGTTGGACCCATGAACAACGCGAAGCGCTGCGGGCTGACGTCCCCCGGCAAGGGTTGAATGCTCGTCTGGGCCGCCACACGGCGGGCACGCTGGCTAGGGAGATGCTGGCGATCGCCCGGCATGGGCTTGAGCGGCGCGGTTTTCGCGACGGAGAGGGCAACGACGAGGCCAGTTACCTGGCGCCCGTCGAGACCATTGTCGCCGAGAAACGCACCCCCGCCGAGTGGCTTTTGCAGCGGTATCAACGCGATTGGAACGGCGACATCGACTGCCTGTTCGAGGAAATCGCCTACTGAGCGCCACTGCCAGCCGAGGACGCGGCAGGTTGGGCGCCGCTCTCTGACATCAGCTTGTGGATCAGGCTGCCCGGCTCGCCGGTTCGCTGCAGGCTCGGCTCGCCCACCGCTGCTTCGCTGTCAGCGGCCACAGACGGTTCACTGGTGACACCGCGCGACCGCAGTAGCTCGGCGAGCGTGACGAACGGATTGTGCTCGGCTTGAGCAAGCAATTCGGGGTCGTCAAGCTTCCTGACAATATCCACGAAAGGCTCGCGCAGGTGGTGCTCCATCGCCCCCATCACCATGATCGCCACATACGGCAGGAGAGCGTCGATTGTCGTCCGTTCAAGGCCGAACTTCTCTTGTTGGGCATGACGAATATGATCCAGCGTCTCGCGATCCTCGATCAGGAAATCCAGAATACGTTGCCCTTCATCGCCTGAACGGGGATGGCCAAAAATTTGGGTGCTGGTCAGGAACCGGTCATAACGTCGCGCCGAGAACAGGTCGAGAAGATCGATCACGCCTTGCCGGTCGCTTGTGCGGCGCCCGAGCGCATCCACGAGCGGCTGAGCCATGCATTCGACGCATTGCGCGGTGGCGTCCTCGCTCAGCCCCACAACTGCGCCAAGGTTGGCGAAGACACGCCCATTCTGAGCGCCAGCGATAATTCGAAACAGCTTCATGCGTTCGCTTCCCGTTATGTCGAATGGTTCACGCGGCTGCACACAGGCGGTGCAGCCTCTGGTTACCTGAACGCGAAACCACCGCATCGACGCAGGGAACGAGGCTGATGCGAATCATACTCTGCAATGCACAATTCTAAGCTTTCGCGGCAGGGTTGTGATGACGGTGCCCGTTTCATCGACAACCACTGTCACAAATCGGTGTTACTCGTTGCAAAAATGCCACATGTGAATTGGCTCACTTAACGGGCGCGGCCTCCGGGGACGGCGCGGCGCCGGACGATCTCTCAAGACGAGCGATGTAGAAGTAGCAGGAGGCAGCGGCAAGGACGCCAAACGTCATGCCGCCCAACACCTGCCCGGCGAGCACCCCGTAAGGCCCGAAATACTGGCTCGCGATCGACACTGGCAGGATCGTGCCGAGGGTCGCCCGACCCCAGTTGAAAATTGTTGCATATTGCGGCCGTCCCAGATTGTTGAATGCCGCATTGGACATGAACAACAGGCCGAGAACTCCGAAACCAGGGCTGAGCCAGACGCAGAAAAATGCGATCACCTCGGCGGCGTCGCCGCGCGCACTGAAGGCGTGAGCGATGACCTCATGGAAGCTTGCCAGGATCGTCCAGACAAACAGGGCATAGACGAGGACGACAGTCACGCCATTTACGAAGGCTTCACGCACCCGCGCATACTGGCCGGCCCCGAGGTTCTGGCCCAGGACTGGCCCGATTGCGCCAGACAAAGCAAAGATGCCCGCAAACGAAACAGGGATCAGGCGGCTGAGTACGGCCCAGCCCGCGACCGCGCTCACCCCGAACGGCGCCATGGAGGATGTGACGTAGGCATTGGCGATCGGGGTCGCGAGATTGGTTAGCGCCACCGGCGCTGCGACGCTGACGATCGTCAGCGAATCGGGCCAGAACCGGCTGAGCTTCGGCGATGCCAGCATCTTGTGCACGCGCGCGATACCGTAAAGACCGACCAGCGCCATGGTCAGCCGCGCAAGCGCCGAGGCAATTGCCGCGCCATCGACCCCCAGTCCCAGTGCAAATATGAAAAGCGGATCGAGCAACCCATTTATGATGGCGCCCGAAAGCGTCACATACATGGCCCGTTTTGCGTCGCCCACCGAACGCAGCAGTGCCGCGCAGGTCATGCCCACCGCCAGCATCGGCGTTGAGATGAGCACGATGCGCAGATAAGACGTGGCCAGCGCATCGGCGCGGCCCTCGGCTCCGAGCCAGTCGAGCAATACCGGAACGCTAACCCACAGCGCGGCCGAGAGAACCACCGCCGCGCCGACAGCGAACAGCAGCGCGTTCACGGCCCGCCGCCGCGCCCGAGGTTTCTTGCCCGCGCCAAGGGCGGGCGAGACCAGAGCGGTCGCTGCGACGGACAGCGCCACGCCGAGAGCCACTGTGAAGAACAGCACCGAACCGGCATATCCAATGGCCGCAGCGACCTCGACCTCGCCGAGTAATCCGAGGAAATAGAGGTCGGCGAAGTCGACCAGAAATACGGCCATCAGGCCGATGCCGGACGATCCGCTCATCACCAGGATATGACGCAGCGTCGAGCCACTGGTAAACTTGCCGCGCTGCGGTTGCGGCGGTCCGGCGGCTGGCGGCGGCGTGCGCGTGGGTGAGAACGAACTGTCGTCCGACATAGGAACCGGGACCTTGGTGAAGACGAGGCATGCAGTGGAGCGGTTAACGAGCAAGAGGTGAGGCTGCCTGGCGGTCGGCACAAGGCATGCAGAAACGAGACGCGCAAAAAGGATGCGCCGGGGCGGCGGCCCCGGCGCAAAGTGATTCGAGCGACATATGTCCCGCCGGTTTCTTAAGGACAGTTCACACGAACGTATACGAGATATGAATTGTTGCTTTCGTTGCTTTCCTTGATCTTGTTGTTGGGGTCTGCGATCGCAACATAGCGGCGAACACCGACCATCCCTGTCTTATCGCGCATCGCGCCAACGCGGGCTTGGGCCGTTGCCGTCTCACCGGGCGCGAGCGACTCAAGCGGTCTGAAATCTTTGTCGAAGAAGCGGCCGTTGTCGAAGTCACGCACCTCCAGCAACGGGGCGCCGACGACCAGTGGCGCGCGGACATCCGACACATTTTTGATGACCAGCTTGCCGGTGACGAGCGGCAGAACCGTACCGCAATTTCCCGATGCTTGCAGGTCAACAGACCGGATGACGAGGTCGGGCAGAGTGTCGGCAGCGTCGCTCTGGCCGGGAATGACCACCGCGGCGAACATTGCCCCGATAAGGGCGAACGGGAGAGATAACTTGCGCATTGCATATAACTCCTCAATGAATTCGACATATCCTCAAAAGAGGCACCTATATTTACAATCTTACCGGTATTCGCGCCAAGTTATTTTGGTTGGCGCCGAGCCTCACTATGCGCGATGCCGCGCATGGCGCATTGCAAGTTTGGAGGCGCTTGCATGGCGGCGATATTGCGAGTATTTCAAAGGGCATCTGGTAAGCCGCATTAGCTCAGTTGGTAGAGCAACGCATTCGTAATGCGTGGGTCGGTGGTTCGAGTCCGCCATGCGGCACCATTCACTTGCTGTGGCAGAACCAATAGACCGTTGGGCGGTTCGGTCGCAAGCCACCCAAGCGCCTGTCCCGATGACCCAAGCGTGGTTGCCCGCCCGGCTTTTCCGCCGAGCGATGTCTTAATCGCTCAAAGGCAATGTGGCGGGCAGGGCGCTTGCAGAGGGTCGATCTGTTACAGCATTGGTCTCCGCCCAGTCCATTAGCAGCGCACCTGAAGGGAAACTGGCTTAGCTACGCTCAGCACCAATCAAGCGGCAACCCAGCTTCGCCATCGCGATGTGCTGGCGATCGCGCTGCCGATGATCTTCTCCAACGTCACGACTCCGCTGATCGGCGCGGTGGACACCGCCGTGATCGGCCAGCTCGGCAGGGCGCCCCTGATCGGCGCGGTAGCCATTGGCGCCACCATCTTTACCTTCTTTTACTGGGCTTTCGGTTTCCTGCGCATGGGCACGACAGGCTTGACCGCGCAAGCCAGCGGCGCTGCGCGCAGCCGCGAAGTGCTTGCCACGCTCTACCGTGCATTATTGGTGGCCGGGGCGGCTGGCATTGCGATCATCCTTTTTCAGTGGCCAATCGCTGAAGCCGCCTTCGCGCTCATGGGCGCCTCTGCTGACGTCGAACACGCCGCGCGCACCTATTTCGCCATTCGTATCTGGAGCGCGCCAGCGGCGCTCGCGAATTATGCCCTTGTCGGCTGGTTCATCGGGCTCGGGCGCGCCGGCATGGCCTTCCAGCTCCAGCTCCTGCTTAATCTCACCAATATCGGTTTAGACGCGCTTTTTGTGCTTGTGTTCGGTTGGGGCATTGCGGGCGTGGCCGCAGGTACACTCATCGCCGAGACTGGCGCGGCGTTCGTGGGTGTGACGGTGGCACTGCGCGGTGCGCGCGGCTTGCGCCTGCGGCTCTGGCGCGTGCTCAATCCCGGCAAGGTGAAGCGCATGGTCTCGGTCAACGGCGACATCATGATCCGCACGTTGAGCCTTCTATTCGCTTTCTCATTCTTCACGGCTCAAGGCGCACGCACTGACGAGCTGATCTTGGCGGCCAACGCCATCCTGATGCATTTCCTGTCGGTCTCGGCGTATTTCCTCGACGGGGTGGCCTACGCGACAGAAGCGCTGACCGGCAAGGCCATCGGGGCGCGCGATCGACGCCGCTTCGGCGATGCGTTGCGATTGTCGTCGATCTGGGCAGCGGGTCTGAGTGTCGGCGTTGGCGTCGTTTTCTGGTGGTTCGGCGGCCTTGTTATCGATGCGATGACCGTGAATGAAGCGGTCCGGGCGACGGCGCGGGATTATCTACCATGGGCGGCCTTGGCGCCGCTGGTCGGCGTCGCCTGCTTCCAGCTCGACGGCGTTTTCATCGGGGCCACCCGCACGCGGGATATGCGCAATATGATGCTGATAAGCCTCGCCATTTATCTTACCGCATGGGCCTTATTGACTCCCGCCTTCGGCAATCACGGTCTCTGGGCCGCTCTGATGGTCTTGTTCATCGCGCGGGCGATAACGCTGGCTTTGCGCCTCCCAGCTCTGGAAGAAAGCGCATTCCCGACCTGAATGCGAAAGCGCAGCTATTCCGCAGGCCGGAACGCATCGGGAATATGATACGGCGCTTGGTGCGGGCAAATCAGCACGGCATCAAAGTTGATGCCACAGGCCGCCCGCTCGGGATGGTCTTGGAGCCAGATCTCCGCTGCGGCGGCGATGCGAGCTTGCTGGCGCGGTGTAATCGCCTCGCTGGCTGCAACGCGTGACGATCTGCGCTTGACCTCAACGAACGACACATTGCCGCCGTTGACGGCGACCAAGTCTATCTCGCCGGCTGGCGTTCGGTAGCGCCGATCCAAGACCTTAAAGCCTTTCCGGTTCAGCGCCTGGGCTGCGATTTCTTCGGCGCAGACGCCTTTCGTGTATGATGATGTCCGTTCCGGTTTGGTCACCACTGCATGCGACTCAGCGACCGCGCGCTTCCGGGGAGCCCCAAGGCATTCAAAGCCATCCACATCTGATCCTCTTGAATTCCGCATCCACGCCTCCCTCCAACGTGTTGCCGGTGACATTCATGCGATCCAAAAAACCGCAGGGTTGGCGCAAATTCGCCGGGCATCGCTGCTAAAGGAACAAAATCTCATCATTGTGCAGCATAAGAACAGTCGGCAAGTCATTTGGCTGGCGCCCCCGATCTTTGCCATACCAGACTCAAGCGTTACCCGTCGTCGCGTTCATGACTATTCTTTTGCGCTACCATCAAATCATACACACGCTTACGTTGCACCTTTAACACATCCGCAACCCGACCAACAGCATCTTTAGCAGACATTGACCGCATCGCAACCTCAAGCTGTTGCAAAATCACATCATCGGACACGTCGGTGGGTAGCGGCGGTCCCACGATCAGGACGACTTCACCCTTTGGCGGCTGTTCGTCGAAACGCGCTTTCAGGTCCTCTGCGGTGCCTCGATAATGTGTTTCGAAGCGCTTCGTCAGTTCGCGCATGATGGCCACGTCCCGCCCGGGCAGGACGCCCGCCAGATCAGCGAGTGACGCGGTCAGACGTGCAGGGCTCTCATAGAAAACCAGGCTTGCATTGAGCACACTCAGGTCGGCGAGGCGTTGACGGCGGGCAGCCCGTTTGGCGGGAAGGAAGCCTGCGAACACGAAGCAATCACTTGGCAGACCGCTTAGGGACAGAGCGGCCACGGCCGCGACCGGGCCGGGCGCTGTGAAGACCGGTATCTTCGCTGCGATGGCTGCGCGCACCAGCTTAAAGCCCGGATCGGAAATCAGCGGTGTCCCAGCGTCCGAAATGAGGGCCACGGAGTTTCCCGCTTCAAGATGCGACAGGACCTGTGGGCGGACGCGTTGCGCCGTGTGCTCTTCATACACCATCAGCTCGCGCTGAATACCGTAATGCGATAGCAGCTTGCGAGCGCGGCGGGTATCTTCGCAGAGCAGCACGTCGGCTGCGGCCAGAGCGGCGATCGCCCGCAGGCTGATATCTCCGAGATTGCCAATTGGCGTCGCGACGATATGCAGGCCGGCGGCCAAACCCGCGTCAAGCAGAGCGTTGAGCTGGCTCCCGGTGCGCGCAATGATGCGCGCGTGGGGTCCATGGCTGCTGCTGGGCTCAGTCATGATGGGCTCACCTCAAGAGTGTTTGCAGGTGCCGGCGCAGGCGGGGCGCCCGTATTGCGGTGGCTCGCCACAAATGGGCCATAGCCGTTTGATTGCTTGCCAACGATTATTAACATTCTGCGCACCAGCTTGTCCTTAAGACAATGCGGACCTGAAACCCTGCCGCCAAGGGGCCAGATGCCAACGTTTAATTCCGTCAAAGCAACGCTGCGGGCAAGCCGCTCAAACCGGACATCCGCACGGCCCGACAAGCTGGCGAATATGATCCTCGTGTTGAGCGGCATGATTGCGGTGGCGCTGATCCTTGGCAGTTGCACGGTGGGCGGGCCGCGCTCGACGCCAGACAGCCAGGGGCTTGCTGCGTCTGAACGTGACGAACCGCTGGCGCGCAAGCGTCCGTCGATTAAGGTGGCAGTCCTGTTACCGCTCTCGGCCGAGGGAAACACCAAGAAAGTCGCCGAAGCCATGAAACGCGCCGGCGAACTCGCGCTGTTCGACTTTAACAGCCCGGACCTGCAACTCATGGCGAAGGACACGCGCGGCACGGCCGAAGGCGCGAAAGCCGCGGCGCAGCAGGCCGTTACCGACGGTGCGGAACTGATTATCGGGCCGCTGTTCGCCCAGGGCGTCAAAGGCGCGGCGCCGGTCGCGCGCGAGGCTGGCGTGCCAGTTATCGCCTTTTCCAGCAACCGCAACGTCGCGGGCAACGGTGTTTATCTGCTCAGCTTTCTGACAGGCAGCGAGGTCCGGCGCACCATATCCTATGCCATGAGCCAGGGACATCGCCGGTTCGCCGCGCTCATTCCCAAAAATGAGTTTGGCGCGATCATGCAAGACGCGTTCCAGACGGCGGTTCAAGAAACCGGAGGGCAGATCGTGGCGCTTGAAACCTACGAGCCAGACGCAAACAGCATGCTCACACCGGTGGAGCGCGTCGCGGCTCTGGCTAAGAAGGGAGACGGGCCGCCACAGTTCGACGCGTTATTTCTTCCCGGAAGCTCTGACACGCTGCCAGCGTTGGCGCCGCTTCTGCCATATTTTGAAGTCGATACGCAGGCCATTCAGATTCTCGGGTCTAACGGGTTTGATTACTCCGGCATCGGCCGGGAGGAGCCGCTCCACGGCGCGTGGTTCGCCGCCGCCGAGCCCAGCGGCTGGCAGGATTTCACCAAGCGTTACGTCAAGACTTACGGCGACCCGCCGCCGCGCTTGGCAAGTCTGGCGTATGACGCGGTCAGCTTGGCAGCAACGCTGTCGGAAGGCGCGCAAGGCAGTCGCTATAGCGCAGACAGGCTGACCCGAGATAGCGGCTTCACCGGCGTGGATGGGTTGTTCAGGCTGCGCGATAGCGGTCTGTCACAGCGCGGCCTGGCGATCCTTGAAGTACAGCGATTTGGCACGAAGGTGGCGGACCCGGCCCCGCGGACATTCGCCGGCGCCCAATTTTAGGCTGTAGAGCGCTTACAGCCGAAGCAGGAACCGGTTCTGCGCTCCGAACGCGGAGGCCAACGCGAGGCGGAGATAACGTGACAAGCCCAGAATTGACAGCCTGTTGAGCGCCTCGTTTTTCGTTGGCCGGACCGCTACTGCAGTTCCCGGTACAGACACTTGAATGAGAGCGTGCTGCAAGCGTCGATCAAGCGTCTGTGTCACTAAACTGGGGGATTGCGGGAACGCAATGATCTTCCGGCGAATATAGCGCGTCGGCGAGTTTGAGGGCGATTTGATTAAGCAGCAGTCGCCCCGCCGCCGTGACCCGCACCCAAGCGCCGTCGATAGCGATCAGGCCGTCCTCTGCAAGCTCTTGCAGCGCGACCGCGCGGATAGAGTGCCCGGTAAATGCGCGCAACTGCGCCAGAGATACGCCCTCAGTCAGCCGCAGGCCCATCAGCAAGAGTTCCTCAGCCTGCTCCAACGGCGTCTCGATAGTCCAGCTTTGACGGCCGTGTCCGCCGTTCTCAACATGCGTCAGCCAGGCTGCCGGGTCGTGCCAGGTTTCCGTGGCCGCGCGCGCGCCGTGGCTTAGTCGAAGCCGGCCGTGTGCGCCCGGACCTACGCCGATATAATCGGCGCTGCGCCAATAGATGAGATTGTGCTGGCTCTGTTCGTTCGCAACTGCATGATTGGAAATCTCATAAGCCGGGAGCCCGGCTGCGTCACAACACGCTTGCGTGGCTTCGAACAACGCCGTCGCGGTTTCCTCTGTCGGTGTCATTGACTTGCCGGCTTCTTGCAGCCGGTAGAAGGCTGTGCCCGGCTCGATCGTCAACTGATAAGCGGACAAGTGGCGCATCCCCAACGACAGGGCTTCTTGGAGTTCATCTCGCCACGCAGCTACGGTCTGACCGGGTCGCGCATAGATCAAGTCGATCGACACCCGCGAGAAATGGGAGTTTGCCACGTCCACCGCCGCGCGCGCCTGCGCCGCCGAGTGAAGGCGGCCCAGAAAGCTTAGCGCCTCATCGCGAAGGGACTGCACGCCAAGCGACACGCGGTTGACCCCCGCCGTGCGATAGCCGGCGAAGCGCCCCGCTTCAACACTCGACGGGTTGGCTTCCAGCGTGATCTCGGCATTGGGCGCCAACGCCCACAAGGCGGCGACAGCTTCGATCACGGCGCCGACGGTCTCAGGCCGCATAAGCGAGGGCGTCCCGCCGCCAAAGAAGATCGTATCGACCCGCCGGGCTGGCGTCAGCTCGGCGTAGTGACGGAGCTCGCGAACGATCGCATCGGCAAAACGCCGCTCGTCAACTGTCGCCCGGGGCACATGCGAATTGAAATCGCAGTACGGGCATTTCGCGGCGCAATAAGGCCAGTGGATATAAATCCCGAAGGCTGGCGAGGCGGGTGGCGATACACTCATGAAGTCGTCAAGCGTGCTCCGTGCGCCGCAGATGCGCAATCAGTTTCGCGAACGCCGCGGCGCGATGCGAGATCCTGTGCTTCTCCTCCGGCGCCATCTCGCCAAAGGTGATGTCATAACCTTCGGGGACGAAAACCGGGTCGTAGCCGAAGCCGCGCTCGCCCCGTGGCGGCCAGACCAGATGCCCAAACACCCGTCCAATGAAAACATGATAACTCTCGTCTGGTCCTGCTAGGCAGAGGGCGCAGGCAAAGTTCGCGCGCCGTTGCTCAGGTGTTGTTGCCCCAGCGGCCTGCAGCTCGCGCTCGACGCGTTCCATCGCGACGCGAAAGTCCTTGTCAGGTCCGGCCCAGCGCGCGGCGTAAATGCCAGGCGCGCCGCCCAACGCCTCGACCTCTAGCCCGGAATCATCGGCCAGGGCCGTCATGCTGGTCGCCTGCATTGCGGCCTCTGCTTTGATCAGGGCGTTCTGCGCGAATGTATCGCCAGTTTCCTCTGGTTCTGGCGCCCGGGCTTCACCCGCGGATAGCGCCTGAAACCCGAGCGGCGCGAGCAACTCGCCAATCTCGCGGATCTTTCCCGGATTGTGGCTGGCGATCACCAGTTTCTCTTGCAAGGTGTGCTCCTTGGAGATCTCAGGCAACAGCAAGCTTCTGCAGTTCGATCAATTCGCCGATACCCTTCTTCGCCAGGCTCATAAGTTGGCTGAATTGGTCCTCGCTGAAAGCGTTTGTCTCGGCCGTGCACTGGATTTCGACGACCCCGCCCGCACCGGTCATTACGAAATTCGCATCGGCGTCGGCCTCGGAGTCTTCATCATAATCCAGATCAAGGACCGCTTGGCCGCCGTACAACCCGCAAGACACAGCGGCGACCTGATCAGTGAGCGGGTTCGCGTTGAGCATATCGCGCGCCTGCATCCAATCAACCGCATCCTTCATGGCGACCCACGCGCCTGTGATTGCTGCGGTGCGGGTTCCGCCATCGGCCTGAAGCACGTCACAGTCGATCAGGATTTGGCGCTCGCCAAGCAGGTGAAGATCGGTCACGGCGCGCAGCGACCGTCCGATCAAGCGCTGAATTTCCTGGGTCCGGCCAGACTGCCGGCCATTCGCCGCCTCGCGTCGGGTGCGCTCGGTCGTGGCCCGGGGGAGCATGCCGTATTCTGCTGTAACCCAGCCCTTGCCCTGCCCCTTGAGCCAAGGCGGCGTGCGCTCTTCGATTGATGCCGTGCAAAGCACATGCGTGTGGCCGAAGCGGATCAGGCACGAGCCTTCGGCGTGGCGCGACACGGCGCGCTCAAAGCTGACCCGCCGCATTGCATTGGCATCGCGACCGGATGGTCTCATTTCACGGCCCCCGTAAAATCCGACATCTTGATACCTGACATTGCCTGCTAACGGGTTGTCGGGAATGGCGCGCACCCTAGAACATCCGCATCGCGCGGCAAACCGATTTATTCTGTGTCAAAAACCCAGCCGCGCTCGCAAGTTGCGGGTCGTAACGCCTCCCGGCGCCCCCACCCGAATTGACGCTCACGTAGCGGCAGCCTATCTTCCGGGCAGCCAACAACTTTCGGCGGTGATGACAAGAGGTGCTGACGTTTTCATTTCGGTGGCACAAATGAGCGAACCTCTGGACGGCTTGCAAGAGCTCGATCAACGCTCGCGCGACATCTTCCGGCAGATTGTCGAGACCTACCTTGAGACGGGTACGCCAGTGGGGTCGCGCAATTTGAGTCGGCGGCTTCCGATGACGTTGTCGCCGGCTTCAGTGCGCAACGTGATGGCCGATTTGGAAGCGATGGGGCTCATCTACGCGCCTCATGCAAGTGCCGGGCGGATGCCCACGCATGCCGGCTTGCGGATGTTCGTAGACTGTCTGCTGCAGATCGGCGACCTCAGCTCGCACGAACGCGCACAGATTCAGCGGCAGATGACTGGCGAGCACCCGCGTCACGGCGTTGATGAAGTGCTGTCAGAAGCCAGCGGCATGCTCTCAGGGCTTTCACGATGCGCCGGACTGGTGGTCGCCGAAAAGCAAATCAACCGCATCAAACACATCGAGTTCGTCAATCTCGATAATGGCCGCGCTCTGCTCGTGCTGGTCGGCGAAGACGGCGCCGTGGAAAACCGGATCGTCAATGTTCCTGCGGGCCTGCCGCCGTCCGCCCTGGTTGAGGCCGGCAACTACCTGAACGCGCGCATTCGTGGCCTCACGCTGCACGAAGCCAGAGAGCGTATCAACAGCGAACTCAAGGACAAGCGCGACCTGCTCGATGAACTGACCAAGGGCCTGATCGAGGCCGGATTAGCGGAATGGTCAGGCGGTCGCGACGAGACCAAAAGCTTAATCGTGCGCGGGCGCGCGCATCTGCTGGAGGACCTGAAGGCGATCGAGGATTTGGAGCGGGTGCGACTTCTGTTCGAAGACCTGGAGTCGAAAAAAGAACTGATCCAGCTGCTCGACCTCGCCGACGAAGCCGAAGGGGTACGCATTTTCATCGGCTCTGAAAATCAGCTGTTTTCGCTGTCGGGCTCGTCGGTGATCGTCGCGCCGTTCCGCGATGATGACCGGAACATCGTCGGCGTGCTCGGCGTTATCGGACCAACGCGCTTGAATTATGCGCGCGTCATTCCAGTGGTGGACTACACCGCGAAACTTGTCGGACGTCTGTTGACTTAAGCGCAGCAACCGGCCGAAACACGCCGCCAGCGATGGCGCGGCCGGTCCTGGCCAAATCACCAAATTCGATGAAGAGATCCACTAAGATGAGCAAGGACAAGAAGACCGATCCGATGGCTGAAAATAAACAATCTTCAAAGTCAGGCGATCCATTCGCGCGGACCGAATCCCCCGAAACTGAGGGGCGGGCCAGCGCGTCCGCGAACGAGGCCGCCGACGGCGCTGCCGCTGCAGCCAGCTCGGCTCAAGAGGATGCGCGGGAAGTGGTCGAGGAAGCGCAATCGCTGGAAGAGCGCGTTCAGGACCTCGAAGGGAGGCTGAAGCGGGCGGTGGCCGAACAGGAGAACCTGCGCAAACGCATGGAGCGCGAAAAGGCGGACGTTGCCAAATACGCCATGGCCAACTTCGCTCGCGAGGTTCTCGGCATTGCCGACAACATTCAAAGGGCCATTGATGCCGTGCCAAAGGACGCCGCTGAACACGATGCGGCGCTGAAAACGTTTCTCGAAGGCATTGAGGTGACGGAGCGCGAACTGCACAAGGCGATGGAGCGGCACGGCATCGCCAGGCTGAGCCCGGAAGGCGAGAAGTTCGACCCGAATTATCATCAGGCTATGTTCGAGATCCCCACCTCGGATGTCCCCAGCGGGATCGTGGTGCAGGTCGTTCAGCCAGGCTACATCCTGGCCGACAGGGTGTTGCGCCCGGCGATGGTAGGGGTATCAAAGGCTGCGCCAGCGTCGCAGGGCACTGATGATCCGTCTGATCCGGAGAATATGCACTCAGGCGCGGCCGGGGCGTCCGACGATGGCAAGAGACACGCGGAAGGCGAACCAAAGCATGAGGCAGCGTCCTCAGAGCACGAAAGTGAAGCCGACGCTCCGGCGGACTCCAAGGGCGACTCCCAGCAGCGCGGCGCGTCGCGCCTGAACGAGCCGGTGATCAACGCCGAGACCGAAAAGCATTACGAAACCTGAGTTGCGCGCCCCGCGGCCGCGTCTTGCCGTGCTTACCCCGAGGGCGCATGAACGCGGCGCATGGTAATGTTGATGCGCCCGCCTTCTGGCAGGAGAGCGCTTGAACTTGGGATAATCCGGTCGATGCCGTGAAAAGCGAGCCGCGCCGGACCGCGCATGACGAACACATCGCCGGAGGCGAGTTCGTAGCGGCGGGTCGGCCCGCGGCGAGTCTGTCCGCCAATCCGGAAGACGCCGGTATCACCAAGAGATACCGAAACGATCGGCGCAGAGAAATCCTCCTCGTCCCGATCCTGATGCAGCCCCATCTTCGCGCCATGCGCATAGTAATTGATCAGGCATGCCTCTGGGGGCGCGCCGCCCCCCACGTCGTCCCACAGCGCCAGCAACTGCTGAGGGATAGGCGGCCAGGGTTCGCCCGTCTCCGGATGTGTCGGGGTATAGCGATAGCCGCCGTCCTTGTCAGCCAGCCATCCTAGCGGACCGCAATTCGTCATTTTCACCGAAAAGGGGCGGCCCGTGCGGGGCATGCGCGGCACGAACAGCGGCGCTTGCGCAACAACTGCGCGAACATTTTGCAACAGCTGCGCTTGCTGCGGTTCGTCCAGGTGCCCAATTCTGTGTGCAATGCCGGCTACGATACTCATTTGATCTCCAGGCTAATCCGATCGCGCGATTTGATCAGGGGAACTTGAACTATTGTCCCCAAAAAGGTCGGTGGCGGCAAAACCTGTTGGCTTGCAGCAAAGTTTTGAGCCGCATATATATCGGCGTAACGCAGAGTGATGAAGAATCGCGTTTGGGGATGCCGGGCCGGCTTGAGAAGCGGTTGCGGTATCGAGCCGGGCGCCGCACACAAAATTTGCACCAAGGGCCCGGCGCGTCGCTGGATCTCAGAGAACGATAAGGGTTGATGAGCATGTCGAAAGTTATTGGCATCGATCTCGGCACCACGAATTCGTGCGTGGCCGTTATGGAAGGCAAAAATCCCAAGGTCATCGAAAACGCGGAAGGATCGCGGACAACGCCCTCCATGGTGGCATTCACCGAAGAGGGTGAAACGCTGGTCGGCGTTCCGGCCAAGCGCCAGGCGGTGACCAACCCGGAGAACACCTTTTTTGCGATCAAGCGCCTGATCGGCCGGCGCTTCGAAGACCCGACGGTCGCGAAAGACCAGAAGCTGGTGCCATACCAGATCGTGAAGGCCGACAACGGCGACGCGTGGGTGGAGTCCCACGGCAAGAAATACTCGCCATCACAGATCTCCGCCTTCATTTTGCGCAAGATGAAAGAGACTGCGGAAAGCTATCTTGGCGAGACGGTCGAGAAAGCCGTCATCACGGTGCCAGCTTACTTTAATGACGCCCAGCGCCAAGCCACCAAGGACGCCGGCAAGATCGCCGGATTGGAGGTGCTGCGCATCATTAACGAGCCCACGGCGGCGTCGCTCGCTTACGGCCTCGACAAAAAGGAAGGCGAGCGGATCGCCGTGTATGACCTTGGCGGCGGCACGTTCGACATCTCCGTGCTGGAAATCGGCGATGGCGTGTTCGAGGTGAAGTCCACAAACGGCGACACTTTCCTCGGCGGCGAGGATTTTGACATGCGCCTGGTTGACTATCTCGCGGACGAGTTCAAACGCGAGAACGGCATCGACCTGCGCAGCGACCGGCTGGCGCTGCAACGGCTGAAGGAGGCCGCGGAGAAGGCCAAGGTGGAACTATCCTCGACCCAGCAGACCGAGATCAACCTGCCGTTCATCACGGCTGACCAGTCGGGCCCGAAACACCTGACGATGAAGGTGACGCGCGCCAAGCTCGAAAGCCTCGTTGATGACCTGGTCCAGCGCACTATCGGCCCATGCGAGTCGGCGCTGAACGACGCGGGCATCAAGGCCGGCGAAATTGACGAAGTTGTCCTGGTCGGCGGTATGACCCGCATGCCTAAGGTGCAAGAGACCGTGAAGTCCTTCTTCGGCCGTGAACCGCACAAGGGCGTGAACCCCGACGAAGTGGTCGCGATCGGCGCGGCGATCCAGGCCGGCGTGCTTCAGGGCGACGTCAAGGATGTGCTGCTGCTGGACGTAACGCCCCTGAGCCTGGGTATCGAAACGCTGGGCGGTGTGTTTACCCGGCTGATCGACCGCAACACCACGATCCCGACCAAGAAGAGCCAGGTGTTCTCGACCGCCGAGGACAACCAGGGTGCTGTCACCATCCGCGTCTTCCAGGGTGAGCGCGAGATCGCGGCGCAGAACAAGCTGCTCGGACAGTTCGACCTGGTTGGCATCCCGCCCGCACCCCGCGGTG
>CAYXPZ010000033.1:24542-24689 GCA_964466965.1 uncultured Hyphomicrobiaceae bacterium | reverse complement strand
ACCAGGCTTCCGGCGCTCAGGTCGGCAACATCGTCGTTGGTGATGACAACCAGGCCAGCGGTGTCGATAGCGGTAACGTCGTGATCGGCGACAACAACCAGGCCAGCGGTGAAACCACCGGCAACGCGGTCCTCGGTGCCAACAACC
>CAYXPZ010000033.1:20793-24442 GCA_964466965.1 uncultured Hyphomicrobiaceae bacterium | reverse complement strand
AGGCGAGCGGTACGCGCAGCGGCAACCTCGTTGTAGGCCGTAACAACCAGGCCAGTGGCACCGGCACCGGCAACGCGGTCCTCGGTGCCAACAACCAGGCGAGCGGTACGCGCAGCGGCAACCTCGTTGTAGGCCGTAACAACCAGGCCAGCGGTACAAATTCGGGTAACGCGGTCGCGGGCAATCGCAACACTGCCAACGGCTTCCTGAGCGGGAATCTTGTTGTTGGAAACGATAACAATGCCGACGGGACCGTGTCCGGGAACGCCATTGTCGGGGATCGCAATACGGCTGACGGCGACTTTTCGGGCAACCTCGTCGGTGGAAACGACAACCGAGCGGAGGGCACCGCGTCCGGTAACCTTGTCTCGGGCAACAACAATCAGGCCAGTGGCACGCTTGCCGGTAATGGTGTAACGGGCAACGATAACATTGCGGTTGGTACCGGAGCCGGGAACAATATCACCGCTTCCCGTACAACCTCCATCGGTGCTGGTGCGAATGCCAGCCAGGATGACGCTATTGCGATCGGCACCACGTCGCAGGCTAGCGGGGTCCAATCTATCGCCGTCGGCGATAATGCGGCAGCGGCCGGCGATAGCTCCAACGCTGTCGGTGTGAACTCAACTGCGACCGGGCAGAACTCGGCTGCTTACGGTGCTAACACCACGGCCACCAACGACGGTTCGGTTGCGATTGGTACGGACTCCAATGGCAACGGTGCGCAAACAACCTGGGACAACCAGATGGTGTTCGGCACGGCGAACCACACCTACACCATGCCGGGCATCACATCCAGCCTCAGCCGCGCCCGCCAAAGTGGCCCGCTTGAGGTGGTCACCACCGACGCCAACGGCAATCTCGCCTCCGATCAGGGTGCGACCTTCGAGCAGATCGCGGAGAACAAGCAGGGCATCGCGATGGCGATCGCCATGGAGAACCCTGACTTGGTCGGCATGGAGAGCTTCGGTGTCGCGGCCAACTGGGGCCACTTCGATGGCGCCAACGCCATCGGCATCTCGGCCATGGGCGTCCTGTCCCGCGACGTATTCATGGACGGCACCGGAACGCGCCTGTCAGTGTCGGGCAGCTTTGGATACAGCCCGGATGACGAGCAACTGTTCGGCCAGGAAGCAGACGAGTCTTTTGCTGGACGGGCTGGTCTACAACTGACCTGGTAACCCGCTCATAAAAAACATGAGGATGCCGCCGGCCCTGGGCTGGCGGCATCTGTTTTTGTGGCTTAACACTAGTGGTGTTGGGCCAACCGGGAGGGAAAACGATGGCTTCGTTCTTCGCCATTGGAGCGGCATGCCGGAGGCACACGGCGGTCGCAATCTGGACGGTGCTGCTGACACTCGTGGCGCAGACGGTTCTGACATCAGGCGCGGCGGCGCAGCAGACCAGCGAAAATCCGCCGCGTGTTCCAGACGCCTTTAAACTCAACCTGTTGATCAGAACCACGCTGATCGCACTGAACCACGCCAACCAGACCGGCAACTATACGGTGTTCCGGGATATTGCCGCGCCGTCCTTCGCCAGAACGAACAACGCCGCGCGCCTCGCCGAGATCTTCGCCAAGCTGCGCAAAAGAGACCTTGATCTCGCGCCGATCCTGTTTTTCCAGCCAAAATTGCGCCGCCCGGCCGCCATCAACGATCGGGGGCTGTTGCGCATGACCGGGTTTTTCGAGACGAAGCCGGAACAAGTCAGCTTTGATTTGCTGTTTCAGCGGGTTGCAGAAGACTGGCGCCTTTACGGTATTGCCGTCGATGTCGCGCCGCCTGCGGGCGATGCGCAACGGCAATCTCAGGCTGCCTCGCCGCAACCAGCTGCGCAACAGGCGGACTCGCAGCCTGGAACGACCCGAGACAGTGCCTCGGCCGACATCGCCCGGGAACAACCGAAGCCGCAGCCGCCAAGCGAGCCCGAATTCGTTGCCCATGCTGTGAATATCCCGACGCCCGTCCGGCGTCCGGATGAGTTGCCAACCCCTGTCGCTTCGACGCCGTCCGAACCGCGGGCCGCCCAAGAGCGCACACCAGTGGAGTCAGACGACAGCGGTTTTTGGCCGTTTTAAGCTGGGCGGCACGTTCTCAAATTATCAAGAGAGGAAGGCGCCGAACGCGCGGCCGGAGACACGCAGAACCGGCTTTTGCCAGCGCCACGGCGGACAGCGCCTTCCCTCAGGTTCCGGACGACACGTCACTCGCGAACCGGCGCTCAAGACAATCCGGCAAAAGCTTTGAAAAAGCGTAACCATGTCCGCTTCTAAACCCGCTTATTGATCCATGCGTTGAGAAAATGGTTCAGCCAGAGCCGCTGGCGTGGACCATGAATCTGGTGCTCCGCGATGTGCCGCCGGCGGGGCTTCGCGCCTGGCAGGCGCAGGCGGCGGTGTGAATAGGTTGTCCACCGGTCAATCATGGGCGCGGTGATCTCCGGGTGAAACTGCAGAGCGAACCCCGGCCCATATTGGAACGCCTGATCCTCGAACAAAGCACCCTCGGCGAGCCGGACCGCGTCCCGCGGGGCTTCAAATCCCTCCCGGTGCCATTGATAAACGTGGCTCGGCCAGTGCGGAAAACGCCGGCCAGGCTGCAGCGGCCGGATGGGGTGATAGCCGATCTCGACCTGTCCGCGCTCATGCGGGAACACCCGGCCGCCGAGCTGGCGCGCGAACATTTGGGCGCCCAGGCAGATGCCGAGGAATGGGCGCTCCGCTTTTAGGGTGCGTCCGATCAGGTCAATCTCCGCGCGGATGTAGTCGTCGGGATCGTTCGCGCTCATTGGCCCGCCAAAAATCACGACGCCGGCGTAATCCTCAATCTGTTCGGGCAGCGGATCGCCGAAGCGGGGAAGGCGCGTGTCAAGCGCGTAGCCATGCCCCTTCAACCAACGCCCGACATAGCCCGGATTCGAGCGGCGCTGGTGCACAACCACCAGAACTTTTTGGTCGCCGGTTGCTGTGGTCTGGCTCGCCGCGGTCGGAGCGTGGGCCATCGCGGTGTCTGCGAAATGTTTCATGGCTGGAGAAACCTCCGCTTTTTGAGCAGCACGCCCATTAATGGTGTCGTTAATGTATGCGGTAGTATGCGCACAGCCAGGTAGTTCAGGGTTGTCAAAATGCCCGGCGTAATCAGCATTTTCCGGCAGCGGAAGCCCTGGTAGGCCGCGCGCGCCACGACATCGGGATCCATGCAACCGAACACTTTGGTGTAAAGCGCCGATTCGGCTCCCATGCTCTCATGAAACCGGGTTGCGACAGGTCCCGGCACGACCACGGAAAGCCGCGTCCCGCATCCGCCAATTTCGTGGGCGACAGCTTCGGTGAGAGAAATAACATACGCTTTGCTGGCATAATAGGCCGCCTGATAGGGCCCCGGCAATGCACCGCCAAGTGAGGCGATGTTCAACACGCCCCCATCACCGCGCCTGAGCATTTCCGGCAGGTAGTGATGCATCAGATCTGTCAAGACGCGAACATTGAGATCGGCAAGCCGCAAGACATCAGCATGGGCGTGTTCGGCGAATGGGCCGCTCAGCCCTATCGCTGCATTGTTGACCAGCACATCTACGCGTAAGCCGCGGGTTTCAAGGTCATCGATGAGGCGGTCGCAGTGACCCTGTATAGCCAGATCGATGGGGA
>CAYXPZ010000033.1:5908-20693 GCA_964466965.1 uncultured Hyphomicrobiaceae bacterium | reverse complement strand
GCGACCACCAACTCGTGGAGCTGGTCATCGGGCAGACCGTAACGGTCGCGCAAGACGCTTTGCAGACGCTCGGTCTCCGCCTCCTCGACATAGCCGTCAACCGTGCTTGCATGGACCAGCAGCGCCGCCGCGGCAAGGCGGGTGTCTTCGAGCTTGTTCGTTTCCTGCGCGGCGTCGTCGCCGGCCAGCAAATTGTCGAGCACTTGTCCTAATGTCTTGATCATCTTGCCTCGGCTGTTTCTGTTAGGAAAGGCGCACATACAGCACGCCGTCTCGTCTCTGCCAGATTTGGCAATTCGGCGGCGTTCCGGTGGACGAGACGCGGCGCAGCTCCGTGAGGATCATCTTATGAGAAATGGGAGTGTGCCCACCGCATTTAAAGCAGCCCCTTGGAGCGCCCTCCTTCAGATCGAATTAACTCTGACGCGGTCCTGAGCGAGCGCCTTCATCCATTGGCAATCCTTTTCATCCAAGGCTGGTGCGGTGTGGTTTCGCGCACATCCACTCCGGTGAGTGGCGCACTGCCGCTGAAACGGTATCGCGACGGCACGACGGGCATGAATTCAAACCTTAATTTCGCGAACGACGAGTGGTTCTGGAAGGCGTGGTCGGAAACGATCTCGAAGCGCTACACCAAAGCGCTGCGCGATCACTACAGCAAACATGCCAACGCCACCCTGGTTAACGCGCATTCTCTTCTCAGCAGCGAGTTCCTGGAGCAATATGCGGCACTCGCCATGCTGCTCGACGAATTCCCTGCGGCGCCGGGCGCATTGGCGGGGACCGTTTCGAGCTGGCGTCCGCGCGCTTATGAAGACTATTTCCGGAGTTCAGGGTTGCGCGACGGGCAGTTCGCCGTCGCTGCGTTTGCAAGTGCGCCGGCCACGATCCGCCGTCCGTTCTTGGCAGCTGTTGCCCGGCTTGACGATGAAAGCATCGGCGCGGTCGAAGCCGTGGCCAAGCTGACCTGCCAGGGTCGCGCCGACCTGCTCGCTGGCCTGTGCCGGGAGCGGGCGCAGCGGTTGCGCGCGCGGATCGATGAGGTCGCGCAACTGATCGCGGTGACGGCCGCGCGGGAGGTGGTCAATCAGTTGACAGAACAAGCCGACGCATAGTATTTCCTCGGGTGATGCACGCGGGGCGATACGTCTACGCGGCGAACGCGCTGCCCGAGGCCATTTCCAAATCGGACAATATCAAGCCCGCAATCAACGGCTCTTCCCGTGGGGAACAGGTTTGTATTTGCGGCGCCGTAGGGCGCGGTAACGGACAAAAAGGACTGAAGTGATGTATGCGGTCATTCGCACGGGCGGCAAGCAATACCGCGTTGCGCCTGATGAAGAATTGCAGGTCGAAAAAATCGAGGCCGCAGAAGGGGAGCGGATCGAGTTTTCCGATGTCCTGGTGATCGGCAAGGACGGTGAGCCGGTGCAAGTCGGCAAGCCGGTCATCGAGGGTGCGCGCGTCGCCGCGGAAGTTGTCGAGCAGGGACGTGCCGACAAGATCATTGTTTTTAAGAAGAAGCGCCGCAAGAACTTCCGGCGCAAGAACGGTCATCGCCAGCATTTGACGACGATCCGCGTGTTGGAGGTGCTGGGCGCGGGCGAAAAGCCCAAGAAGAAGACGGCCGCAAGCGCAAAGGCGAAGCCGGGCGAGGGCGTCGGCAGCGAACCTGCTGAAGAGAAAAAGGCGAAAGCAAAGGCTAAGACCGGGGCAACGCAAGAGCCACCTGCCACGCAGAGCGCGCCAGCAGCACAGAAGCCAAAGAAGCAGCCGGCGCAGAAGAAGCAGGCTCCTGCGGAGGCAAAAGGCGTCAAATTGCTGGATGCGCCGGAGGGCGAGCCTGACAACCTCAAGGCGTTACCCGGGGTCGGCGCTAAGCTGGCGGAAAAACTGAACGGTTACGGTATATTCCATTTCCATCAGCTCGCCGCGATGAGCGAAGATGACGTGAAAGAAATGGATGCCGCACTGAGCTTGCGCGGCCGGGCGACTCGCGATGACTGGGTCGGGCAGGCAAAACAGTTGATGGAAGAGAAGACGTCCTAAGCGCGCTGTTGGGTGCGAAACTCGGGCTAGGGATGCAATCGAGAGAACTGAGATATGGCACACAAGAAAGCGGGCGGCTCATCGCGCAATGGCCGCGATACCATTGGACGGCGGCTCGGCGTCAAGAAGTTCGGCGGCGAACACGTCGTGCCTGGCAATATCATCATCCGTCAGCGCGGCACCACTTGGCATCCCGGTGATGGTGTAGGCATCGGCCGCGACTTTACGATCTTTGCCGTGCGCGAGGGCCGGGTCGCCTTCCGCAACATCCGCGGCGGCCGCACAACGGTTTCGGTCGTTTCAGACTAGCGACAACCGGGCCGCCGGGCACAGCGATCTGCGCGTTTGCTGAAAAATTGTTGGCGCGTTCATGTTTCCGCCTCTCCTTAGGCCGATAAGCGCGTAATAACGGCTTTGAAGAAAAAGGGGGAGACATGAAACGCTTACTCTTGATCCTCGGCGGCGCTGTGGGGGTGGTCATCGCGCTGGTCGTCGCCGCGCCGTTCCTGATCCCCGCCGCCACCGTCAAGGACCAGCTTGCCGCTTATGTCGAGCAGGCCACCGGGCGGAAACTGGTGATCGGCGGCGAAAGCCGGGTGCAGCTTTTCCCATCCGCAGGCGTCACTTTCGAACGCGTTGAACTGTCCGGTCCGGACGGCAAGGCGAAGCGGGCATTCTTGCGCGCAGATGCGATCACAGCCGAACTCGATCTTTGGTCGCTTCTGGGCGGCGCTGCGACCTTCGACTCGCTCGCGTTGGAAAATGCCGTTATCGACCTGCGCGTGAACGCTGACGGCAGCGTGAACTGGGAATTCAGCAATGCGCCAAATGGCGGTGTTTGGCAAGGCGCGCCGGTACGCCCGGTCTATGCCGGCGTGGCCGCCGCTTCGCCGATGCGTGTTGGCATTCGCCGGGTCAGTCTGCGCAATTCAACCATTCGGTATCACGCGCCCGATAGTCGCGCGCCCATCGAGATCACCGATACAAATCTGGTGCTGCGGATGCCAAGCCCCGACACCGCGGCAACGTTGACTGGGGCGTTTGCGGTGCGCGGCCGACGGATCGCGGTGGAAGCCGGTCTGGAAACGCTGGCACAGTTGAACCAGGGTGCGCGCGCGCAACTCGTCGCCGAGCTGTCGAGCACCTTCGGCGAATTGCGCTTTGACGGTCATGCGACGCCGGATCATGCGCTGATAGGCGCCCTGACGATCAAGGCCGACCGGGCCGCTGAACTCTTCGCAATCGCCGGCGCCAAGACCGCGCCCGCCATCAAGAGCGCCAGCTTGAATGCGATGCTGGATGCCCGTCAGGATGCGGCACGCCTGAGCGATTTACGCGCCGAGATAGACGATATGACTGCAACAGGAGAGGTTGCTGTTGCAATGACGGGCGCGCGGCCCGCGCTGAATGGACGGCTGGCATTTGACACGCTCGATCTTCACGCCCTGCGCATGCAGCCCGTACCGGAGGATGCTGCAGACGCGCGGAATAGCGGTCTATGGCCTGCGCATGCAGCAAAACCCGACGACATTACCCTGAACGTCGACTGGCTGAGCGCCCTCGACGCCGACGTCACGCTCACGGCGCAGTCGCTCAAGCGTCAGGCGCTAAAAGCCAGCGATGCTGAAGCGAAAGCGCGCCTGCACAATGCCAAGCTGCTGGTCGATCTGACGAAGCTGAGCTTGTACGGCGGGCGTGCGACCGGTGCGGTAGAGGTGACGGCGCATAAGGGCGTCCCGGTCATCAATATGCGGGCCGATGTTCAACAGGTTGACGCTCTGCCGCTGTTCACTGATGCGTCCTCGTTTGACTGGCTGTCTGGAAAGCTCACCGGCGCGATCAATCTTGCCAGCGGCGGAAAGACACTGAACGGCCTGCGGTCGCGTCTGCGCGGAGAGGCAAAGATGCTCATGCGGGCCGGCGCGCTGAGAGGGCTGGATCTGCCTGGCATGCTGGCCCGCGTGCAAGCTGGCGAATTCAGCGAATTTCGCCGCCGCGAAGGCGCGGAAACACGCTTTGCGCGGTTGGAAGCAAGCTGGAAGGTCAAGAAGGGGGTCGCCCGCACCAAGGATCTGGAACTCGACGGCCCTTTCGTTAGCGCGACCGGACGCGGCGATGTCGATATCCGGCGTGAACGGCTCGATATGAAGCTAAATCCGCGCATCTCGACGCGAAACGCCAAGGGAAAGGGTGCAGACCCGATCGCTTTGCCCATGCGGATCGAGGGGGATTGGGACAACCCGAATATTTACCCTGATGTCGAGGAAGTCCTGAAGAACCCGGAACAAAGCGTCGGAGCCGCGAAGAATCTCGGCAAGGCGGTGGAGAAGCTTACCGATGGCAAAGTAAGTGAAGACGACTTCAAAAACGCGCTTGACGGCCTTTTAGGGACGGGCGACTGAGCTTGCGAACGCGGGTCAATTTTCCATCCGGTCCCAGAACTGGCGTAGTTCCTGGGTTCTCTGCGCTTGTGAGCGGCGACGGTTTCGTTGTGAACGGCTTCGCCGCGCAGATGGCGAGCGCCATTGCCGCGATACTGTATCATAAGCTCGTTTCCGATTGTCGCGATCCGCTTGCTGCTGCCGCGCCTTCCGAATGCGCTCAGCCCGCTCCGCGCGTAGCCGCGCCAGACGCGCGATCTCCTCATTCTTCTCCAGCCGCGCGACGGCGGTTTCCACCTCGGTAAAGAGGTCGGAGACCCGATCCGCGTTGCTGCCGAGATCATGCTCGACGTAGCGCGATGCTGAGCGAATGTCGACCTGCGCACTGTTACGGTTGCCATCAATGCGCAGCGCCACATCGCCGGTGATCCCGAACAGCAGCGAACGATCCACCGCTTCGATGTAGCCAGGTTGCCCGTCGCCGGGTGGCGTTGCTGAAATGATGCGCCAGCCGAGTTGGTCTATCGACTCGCGGACCAGACTAAAGGTCTCCTCGGCGGAGCGATCAACCCGCAGCGGGGCCATGGTGAGGGGCTTCTTCGGCGTGTCGTCCGACATACCGATCGGCGCCGCTGGCATGCCGCTTGCGATTTCGGCCCGGACCCGCGCCAGCTGCTTAAAGGGCGGAGGCGAATCAGCATCAGTGGTGACCTCGATGACACCGGGCTCCATCATAAGCTTAGGCAACGACCAAGCCGGTCCCGCGAGCACCAGACCGGCGGCGAAGATTGCCATCAAGGCCCGCCGTGAGCCATGCGCGCCATTCTGCCAGATGCGGATCAGCGCAAAGACAGCAAGCGCGACGGCCATTGCGGCGGCAATCGCCGCGAGGCCGAACAGTCGCATGGCCACTGGAGTGGCGAGGCCGGCAAATTGATGCAGCAGGATCGTCAGAACGAATAGTTGCAGCGTCACCAGCGCGACGCGCCGGCTCCATATGGCCGTAGGGGATGTGGGCGCATAAGCTCGCATCAGGATCCTTTTCGTCGTTGCAGCCTATGACCGCGTTTTATCTCCGCGCATCAGAGGTTTGCAAACCCAGATTAAGCAATGCTGGACGCCAATTTGTAAACACCTTAGCCTGCTGAGGCGCTTTCGCGATCCGCGATCGGGCGCGCCCGCCCCACGAGCCGTGTGGTGCTAACCATAACGAGACCGCCGATGACAGACCTCAGCAATGCTCAGCGCCGTGCCGCCGAAACGGTGGTCCACGGGTTCACCAATCTCCGGCAGCTTCCCAAGACCGGACCTATCGTGCTGGAGCGCGGCAAGGGCATTTATGTCTGGGACACTTCGGGCAAAAGGTACCTCGAAGGCATGGCGGGATTGTGGTGCACCGCGCTCGGTTACGGCAATGAAGAGCTAGTTGAAACGGCGCGGGAGCAATTGTCGAAGCTATCTTTCGCGCATCTGTTCGCCGGGCGCAGCCATGACCCGGCCGTGGCCCTGGCTGAGAAGATCAAGGAAATCTCTCCGGCCCCGGCGTCCCACGTCCTCTTCGGCAGTTCTGGCTCGGAGGCAAATGACTCGCAGGTCAAGCTTGCCTGGTATTACAACAATGCGCGCGGCAAACCCGACAAGAAGAAGATCATCGGCCGCAAGATGGGGTATCACGGTGTTACGCTGGCCTCCGCCAGCATTACCGGAATTCCGCGAAACCACATTGACTTCGACGTGCCGCTCGACCGCTTCATTCACGTCTCCTGCCCGAGCATGTACCGCGGCGCGGAGCCGGGCGAGAGCGAGGAGGCGTTCGCTACGCGTCTGGCCGGAGAACTGGACGAAACCATCCAGCGCGAGGGGCCGGAGACCGTGGCGGCGTTTGTCGCGGAACCGGCCATGGCGTCAGGAGGCGTTCATATTCCGCCGCGGACATACTTCGAGAAAGTGCAGGAGGTGCTGGCCCGCTATGACGTGCGCATGATCGCTGACGAGGTGATTTGCGGGTTCGGCCGCACCGGCGAGATGTTCGGCTCACAAACCTACGGCATCGAGCCCGACAGCATCACCGTCGCCAAGCAGCTCACCTCGGCCTATGCCCCGCTGTCCGCGATTACCATCCCGCCCGATATGTATGAAGCCCTGGAGGCCGAAAGCGAGAAGGTCAGTCTCTTCGCGCACGGCTTCACCTATATGGGCCATCCGCTGTCCTCTGCACTGGGCCTCAAGACGTTGGAGATTTACGAGCGCGACGACATGGTCGGGCATGTCCAACGCATCGCGCCGGGTTTTCAGGCGAAGGTCCAGGCGCTCGGGGATCATCCGCTCGTGGGCGACGCACGCGGCGTTGGCCTGATGGCTGGGCTGGAATTGGTGGCTGACAAGGCGAGCAAACGCGCCTTCGCGTCGCATCTTGGCATGGCGCTGCGCGTGGTGCGCGCCTGCGAGCATGAAGGGCTGATCCTGCGGGCCACTGGCGATGTCGTGGCGATCTGCCCGCCGCAGATCATCAATGAGCAGCAGATTGACGAGCTCTTCGAAATGCTCGCCACGGCGCTCGACCGCGTTGAGGCCGAAGCCGAGCGCGAGAACCTGCGCGCCGCTTAGGTTGTCGCGCTGGCCAAATCGGCTCGTGGGATTTGCGCGGCGAGTGAAGCGAATTTGACATTTGATTCCCGCTTGCGGCCAGGCTCTCGCTCAAATGTCAAATTCAAAAGCGCCACGAGACTCATGAACCCGCTAGTGGTCCCGATGTTTCAGACATTTGCTTGGGCGGGCGCTGCGCGCAGGAGGCAAATGGCTGAATCGGACCACTAGTCCTTGCGCAGCTGGCCCGGTCATGACACATCAAGACGGGTAATCAGTTGCTTCACGCGACCACCCGCGAAAAGTCGATCCATGGCAGACCCAAACACGAAGAAGGGCGCCGCCGCGCAGGGGCGCCGGGAAAACCAGCGCAAGATTGTCGTCCGGCAGGCGCGCCTCGACGATGTGCCGGAAATCTCTGCGCTCAGCCATCGCGTCTATGCGCCCGAACCTGGATATAGCCAGCGCGCGATCCGCAGCCAGATCATCAATTTCCCGGAAGGCCAGTTCGTGGCCGAATACGAAGGGCAGATGGTCGGTCACTGTGCGACCTTTATCATCCCCGGCGAGGTGGCGCTGGAAGCGCACAGTTGGGCTGAGATCACCGGCGACGGCCTTGCCTCGCGCCACGATCCGGAAGGCGACTACCTCTATGGCATGGAGGTCAGCGTCGACCCGAATTACCGGCGCCTGCGCATCGGCCGCCGTCTTTACGCCATGCGCGAACGGTTGTGTCAGGAGCTTCGGCTGAAGGGCATCGTCTTCGGCGGGCGCATGCCCGGTTATGCGCGCCGCCAGCGCACCTATCCCAACCCAGAGGACTACGTCCAGGCCGTCGCAGAACGCAAGATCCGCGATACCGCCATTCGTTTTCATCTTTCCAATGACTTCGAGCCGATCGGCGTACTGAAGAACTACGATCCGGATGACCGGGAATCGCTCGGCTACGCCACGCATATGGTCTGGCTGAACCCTTACTATGTCGATTCTGGCGAGAAGCCTGGCTCCGAACGCGCCATGGCCCAGCCCGATCAGGTGCGGGTGGCCACGGTGCAGTTGCAGATGCGCGGGATTAAGGACGCCAGCGAGTTCGAGCGGCAGATCGAATATTTCGTCGATGTGGCCGCCGACTATCGCGCGGATTTCATCCAGTTTCCAGAGCTCATGACGCTTCAGCTCCTGTCCGCGGAACCCGAGCCGCTTCCGCCGAGCGAAGGCATCGCGCGCATCGCTGATTATACCGACTGGTTCAAGGATTTCATGCACCGGCTGGCGATGCGCTATAACATCAACATCATCGGCGGCTCGCATCCCACCCGCGATGAAGACGGGGAAATCCGCAACGCCGCTTATGTGTTCTTGCGCGACGGCTCGGTTCATCGGCAGGACAAGATCCATATTACGCCGGATGAGGCCTACTGGTGGAGCCTGAAAGGCGGCAGTCGCGTCGATGTCATCAACACCGATTGCGGTCCGATCGGGGTACTGATTTGCTATGACTCCGAGTTTCCGGAGCTTGCGCGTCATCTCGTCAACCAGGGGGCGATGCTGCTTTTCGTGCCGTTCTGCACAGACGAGCCGCGTGGTTATCTGCGCGTGCGTTACTGCTGCCATGCGCGGGCGATCGAGAACCAGATCTACACGATCCTGTCGGGCGTTGTCGGCAACCTGCCGAACGTTGAGAACATGGACATTCACTACGCGGAAAGCGCGATCCTGACGCCGTGTGATTTCGCGTTCGCCCGAGACGGCGTCGCCGCGGACGCCGCGGCCAACACAGAGACCATCGTGTTCGCCGATCTCAAGCTCTCGGACTTGCGCGTTGCGCGGTCCTCCGGCTCGGTGCGCAATCTGCGTGACCGCCGGTTTGATCTCTACCGGGTCGTGTGGAACACGCGACGCTCATGATCTGCCGATCCCGAGCCCGGGTTACGTGAAGTGGATAATGGAGGACGCCATGTATATAGCCATGAACCGGTTCAAGGTTGCCAAGGGGCGCGAGGCGGAGTTCGAGGAGATGTGGATGAACCGCGATTCCTACCTGCACGAAGTGCCAGGTTTCCTCGAATTCCATCTGCTGCGCGGGCCGGAGCGCGACGATCACCGCCTTTACACATCGCACTCGATGTGGGCGTCCTACGACGCGTTTCAGGAGTGGACGCGCTCGGAAGCTTTCCGTAAGGCGCATGCCAATGCTGGCAGCATGTCTCAGGGGCTCACGCTGGCCGCGCCCGACTTCGAAGGATTTGAGGTGGTTGGGGAGGTCAAATCGTCGTCCTGAGCGCGCGTGTGGCGCGCATGGTGAGCCAACCCCATTCGCCAGTGCGCATTATCCGCGCGCGGCGCTTCTCCCACACGGCAGAATCTTATGGCAGCGGCGATAATTTTCTGGACGCAGCGTGGCAAGTACGCTACTTTCGTGCCAATTCAGTTTCGCCACAACGTTGGATGACCCATCAAGAGGATCGGAAATTTCCGGTCCTCTTTTGCGTTTCCAGGCGCTCAAATCAGCCTATCAGGCCAGCGCCTGCGCATCATTTTGCATCGTCCGCCCCTCTTCGATTAGCCGTGCTGTGGCGCTTTCGGTCGCCTCGATCAGCGCGCGGCGAAATGTCTCCCGCGGCAATCCCGGCGGGATCGGTTCGAGAAATTCCAGGACGACGTTTCCCGGCTCGATGCGCCAGGCGCGGCGCGGCCAACAGAGGCCGGAATTGAGGGCCAATGGCACACACGGCACGCCAAGCTCCTCATAGAGCAGGACCACCCCCGGCTTGTAAGCAGGCGGGGCGCCTGGCGCGCGCCGTGTTCCTTCGGGGAAGATGAACACCTGCCGACCGTTTTCGGCCCGTTTACGCGCCATCCGCGCCATCTCACGCAGCGCCCGCGCTCCGCGATCGCGCTTGACTGGGATCATCCCCATCTTGCGCGCGAAATGCCCGTAAAGCGGGATATCCAGAAGCTCCTTCTTTAAGATGACGACAGGAGCCGGCAGATAGGCCATCGGCGCGATGGTGTCCAAGGCTGACTGGTGCTTGGCCGCAACGATGTAGCCTCCTGCCGGAAGCCTCTCGTGCCCGCGCACTTCAACCGAAACGCCGGCAATCCAGCGCAGCAGCCAGTTGATCGTGCGCGCATGCAGTTTCCATGCCCACAAGACCCATCGCTGCGGCGCAAGAAACAGCGGCAGACCCGCAAGCATGAAAAGCAGCGTTGTCAGGTAGAAGACGGCGTGAAACGCCACAGAACGGAGCATGGCTGGCCTCACACGGATACCGGGTCAACACAGCTGCGAAGACCCTTGTAGACTTGTCCGCCGCTAAACAGCCGCACAGCACTGCATCGCACTACGCTGGCCAGATACTTGACGAATTCGCCTGACAATAGCCGGAAGGTGCCCGGGTGCGCCCACCACCGGTCCAGCCGGACGCGCGTTGGCACAACCGGATAGGGGACCAACTCCAGCTCCGGCAAGGCGCGCCGAAGCTCAACAAGACCGCGTGGCATGTGATAGCTGGATGTCACGACAATCACCGACCGAAAACCGCGCTTCGCGAGCCAGCGGCGGGTTCCATCGGCGTTTCCGATGGTGTCGCGGGCCTTGCGATCGAGATCGATACAGCAGTCGAACAAACGCGCTGCCTTCGGGTTGACCCGCCGGAGCATGTCTGCGGTGGTTTTCGGATGCACGCCGGAGATCAGGAGACGGCGGCCATGCCCGGCGGCCAGCAGCTTAACAGCCTCTGCGACCCGTGAATCACCGCCAGTCAGCACGACGATAGCGTCAGCGTTCACGTTTCGATTTTGAGGCATTTTTTCAATACGGCCGATGAATAGCAGCAAACCGATGCCGAACACGACAATCACAGCCAGGGCTAGCCAAATGCTCCAGCGCAAAACGGCCAGAGCGCCGCGTCGTCCCGCCGGGCCGCGATCCCCGGTATGTCTTTCGCTGTGCGTTCGCATGGCATTCGGCTTACGGCATACAGGCGGCGCGACCGGCGGAGGGGCATAGCGTCTGACTCACCCCAGATCCCGCGCCGGAAGAATTCCTCACGCGCATCGGCACTTAGACCGCCTTGAAATCACGTTGGCATTCGTCAGCGGTTCTGCGCTTCGAGGATGTGATACACCCCAAAGCGGGAGGTTATACGGCAGATAGCGGCGACTGCCAGCACAACCAGCACCAGGCATGCGTAACCGAGCCAGTCAAGCGTGCCGGCGCCGACAAGGCGACGCATTTCTGCATCGGTCGCCGGCGATGACCCGAGCAGCGCCGGCAGCAGCGGAAACAGCAGAAAGACCAGGGCCGCCAGCCCAGCGCCCGCCGCCCCCGCCAGGACGCCAAGCGTTTGAAAATGCTGCTCGAATTGCTGGGCGATGAAACGGTCGCGCGCGCCGACGAAATGCAGGACTTCCACGATCTCCCGGTTTGACGCCATCGCGCTGCGCGTCGCCGACACGATGATCGCCACCGTTGCCAGCGCGACCAGCGCGATCACGCCAAGACCGGCTAATGCCAGCGTGCCGGTCAGGCTGCGGATCTGCGCCTGCCAGCGGCCATGATCGTCGAGCATCGCGCCCTCGAACTCACTATCCAGCGCGACGCGCAAGGTCGGCAGGTCCGGCGGATCGTCACGGTCAAGTTGAACGGCGATCAGGCGCGGCAAAGGCAGCGACTCCATACCCTCCACCTTGCCCAGCCAGGGCTCGACCAGTGCGCTTGTTTCGCTCTGCGACAACACCCGGACGTCGGCGATGCCGATCTGTTTCGACAGAAAATTGCTGATTTCGGTAAGCTTCTCTTGCGTGCGTGTCGGGTCTTCCGCGGGCCGAACCTGAACGGTGACTTCGCTCGCGACATCCTGCATCCAGGCGGATGCCGACTGGTTGATCATATAGACCACGCCGGTGGTGAGGCTGGCGAGAAAGGCCATGATTGTGATCACGACGATTAACGAACGCCCGGTCACCGAACGCGGCGGCACAATGGGCGCATTGCGCAAGGCGATCTTTGGGACCGCCAGCGGTTGCTCGCGAATAACGGCGGGAAGGTTGCGCATTGTGTCGATGTTCATGGCCTGGCCTAGCCGACAATCTGTACGGTGCCGCGCTCAAGCTGCAGGCGCGGAGCACCGAATTGGCGCATGAGTTGATAGTCGTGGGTTGCGATGATGACCGAGGTGCCCAGCCTGTTCAGCTCAACGAACAGGCGCAGGAGCCGGCGGGCCATCTGCGGATCGACGTTACCCGTGGGCTCGTCGGCGAGCAAGAGCTCCGGCTTTCCGATCACCGCGCGCGCGATCGCGGCGCGCTGCTTCTCACCGCCCGAAAGAACGGGGGGATAAGCCTCCATCCTGTGACCAAGCCCCACCCACTTCAACAGCTCGGTCACATCGTCACGGTATTCCGATGGCTTGCGGCCATGAACGCGCAGTGGCAGCGAGATATTTTCCCACGTCGTCATGTGATCGAGCAGGCGGAAATCTTGAAAAACAATCCCGATTCGCCTGCGCGTCTTGGCGCGATCTTCGGGATGGAGGTTGCTGGTGTTCTTGCCGAACAGGTGAACCGCACCGCGCGTCGGCTTTAGCGACATGAACAGCAGGCGCAACAGCGTGGACTTGCCTGCGCCGGACGCCCCGGCGAGAAAATAGAACGAGCCCGGCAGCAGGTGGAAGCTCACGTCCTGCAAAACGTCTTCGCCTTCGTCATAACGCAACGCGACGTTCTCGAAGCGGATCACGATACACTCCCGAAAGTTGATGCCCGGCGGGTTGTTGCTGCTGGTTGTGGTTTTCTCAAGGCTTTGCCTTATTGGTATCAACCAAATTTGGCATTGACATCGCGAGGAAGGTCGAACTGACCTCAACACCCGAAGGTATATAGCGGGAGACGGCAAGATGGAATTCCGGTGCCCAGCCTGTGACACGAGTTATCGCGTGCCGGTGCGCATCGATCAACAGGTGCGGTGCGCGCGCTGTAACCATGTCTGGCGGATCTCGGAATCGGATTTTGTGTTTGCGGAGCCCGAGCCAGAGCAGGACGAGGCGTATGTCCCGGAGGCATTCTCGGCGCCGGGCACGCACGACGAGTACGACGAGACAGCGCCGGAGGACGAACCGGAAGAAGATCGTCTGGCGGCACTCCTTGAGCGCGGCGAGGCCTGGCCGGGCGAGAATGACCGCACGGACGAGATGTTTGGCGACGAGCCGCAAGAGGCGCCAGCGCAGCGCCAACAGCCTGCGGCTGTGGAGCAGCGGCACGACCACCCGGCGCAGGCTGGCGACGAGACGGCGCGCGACGCTGACGCTTCGCCGGATGCTCTGGGAGAGCACACCGCTGGCGATACACCGGCCGGATTGACCGAAGAGCCGGGCTCTTCCGGCCCGCTTGGGCATGAATTCCCCGATCGCTGGTTTTCGGAAAGACTTGGCGAGGCTTCGGCAGCCGAACCTGAGGCGGAGACCGGAAACAACGATGCCGGCTTTGAACGGATCATGGAGGGGATCGAGGATGTTATCGCCGAGGGCGGCGCAGATATCGACGGTTTAGCGCGCCATAAGACCGAATCTCAGTCTACCGAACCGTTGAGCGCATTCACCGAGGACGCGCAGCGGTCCGGCTTTCGCTCTGGTGATGACGCTCCGGCCCACACGGCAGCGCCTGACGACGACGGCGATCCCGACCCCTGGAATGGCAAGGTGGTCCGGTTCACTGGCCGCGGCGCGGATCTGCGACCCGACAGCGGGTCGGCTCAACAGGAACGCCTTGGCGGTGAGCCGGAAGACACCAGCCGGGGCGACGAGTCTGTTGAGACGATGGCCACGTTCATGAACAAGATCGCCGGGCCGCCCGGGCAGAGCGCTGACAGTTCTGATCAGGCTGTGCAATCAGGCTTCGCTGATGCCTCCGTCCGGCAGACACCAGAGCTTGGCGACGCAGAAAAGACGGACCAGGACCATTTCGAAGCCCTTCAGGACGGTATGGAAGCGGCGGTGCATCGAGAAGATGCCGGGGCTTTCGAGGAGGCCGGCGACGCCGAAGCCTGGCGTGAGCAGGATTATCATGACGATGACGAGGCCCACGCAGCGGCGCAGCGCGAAAGCCTCTCGTTCGATCCCCAGCAGGAAGCGTTCTATGAGCCGGAAAACGCGCCTGCTACCGGTGCGGACAGCTTTGCCGCGCACCACCGCGAATTCGAACAGCGCGACGAAATCGCTGAGGACAGGTATGATGATCGGACGGTACCGGCGGCAAGCGAGCCGCAGCAACCCGACCGGCGTTCGCCCTCAGCCGCGGCCGGGGCGATGCAGCCGGACGATGACGAGGAGCTGCTGGCGGAATATGATTTCGGTGACGGCGAACAGCCAGAGCCCTCGCCTGAGTCCCGAGCAGCGGCGCGCCCCGGTTTCGGCACGCTCACCGTGGCGGCAGCATGGGCGTTATTCGTTATCGTGTTCGGTGCGGCCGTGGTGACCACGCTCAGCTTCCGCAACCAAATCGCCGATGTGCTTCCAGCATCCGAATCTGTCTTCCAGGCCGTCGGCTTTCCACTGGATAAGCCGGCGTTGTCCTTCGAGGATGTGCGATATTCGTGGCAGGGTACGCCACCGGAGGTTCTCATACTGGAAGGCGAAGTCACCAATCTCAGTGGTGAAGTCGTTGAGATCCCGCGGCTGCAGATCAGCGTTCGCGACGAGAACGGCGCTGAATTGCTCGAAGACAGCCGGTTTCTCGGACAGGCAGCGCTTGCCCCGGGAGAGACGATG
>CAYXPZ010000033.1:0-5808 GCA_964466965.1 uncultured Hyphomicrobiaceae bacterium | reverse complement strand
TAGTGCTGATTGCGGATGAAGCCCTGTAGCTGGCCGAGCGAGGCTGCCTTCTGCCAGAGTCGCTGCCCCTCCACCGTGCTGACGCTGGAACATAACTTGCGCACCGTCGCCGCTTGGTGCCGCGCCTCGGAGTTCGACAGGAAAATCTGGGTTTCCAGGCTACCCGCCAAGTCATCGGGGATGTCCACGGGAAATTGCGTGCCGATTGCGATTGCGATACCGAAAGCGCGGCCTTCGCGCGCCATCTCCTGCAGCCGCTGGCTGTCCTTGACGCGCCACGCCTCGTCGAAAACGAACAGCCGCTGGAGCACACGGGGCGCCTCGCCGCGCAGGGCGTGGCCATGCGCTTGGATAATGATGAGTTCGGCGATCGCGGCCTTGATCTCGTCATTCGGCAGGTCGTGCAGGTCCAGTACGATCTTCTGTTCCAGCAGGTGGCCGAAAGTGAGCGAGGCGTTGTCATCGTTCGGGAACAAGCCGAGATCGAATAGCGGATCGACACGGTTCAACAGCGTCTGGGATTCCTTGTGCTCGCGCAGATACTCCACGACGTCGCCGAAGCCGGGCGCGGTGATCTCGCCGGCGCGATACCAGTGTTGCAGGTTGATCCCGCGATCCTCGAAGCCGCGGCGTAGCGCGTTCTTCAGCTTCGCCTGCTGCTGCGTCCCCAGCCCGAACACCCGCTGGAAGATCTCGGCGATGGTGTGGATGTGGCGGATCGGCTGGACCTCGCCCTGCCCGCCGGGCACCGGATGCAGCGGATTGAATGGCAGACCAGCGCGGCTGACGTCATAGACCGAGAGACCAAGCGGTTTGGCGAAGCTGTCCTCGGCGTAGTCGTTCTTGAAGTCGAGAATGCACATGGGGTAGTTCGCGCGCGCCATCGCGTCGATCAGGACGCGCAACGTCTGGGTCTTGCCGGAGCCGGGATCGCCGGTGACGAGAAAGCCGAAATTGAGCAGCCGATCCTCCGGGTGGTGCGGGTCCCAGTAAATCGGCGTCTTGGCGTCGGAGGTGCCGAGGAAAACCTGAAAGCGCTCAGCTTCCAGCGCACGCGCCTCATGCCGCCTGAAATCAATCACTGCTTCTTCAGATACCACGGACTGTCCCGGCTGTTCGGCAGGCTCGATCTCGGCCGGCTCCGGAGACTTTTCGATCGCTGGGGTGGCCGGTGCGGCCTCTGTCGGTGCGGTTTGGTCGCGCGCCTCTGGCGCCGGCTTGACTTCCGGCGCGGGGGCGCTGATGTCAATCGTCGGCAAAAAAATCGCGCGCAGCGGCGCAATCCGGTTTAACAGAAACCCGGTCTCGGCCCGCCAGGCGCGGAAGCCTCCTTCTGACTGATGCGCATCAATAAAGCTCTTGGCCGCGCTCAGCATCTGCCAATCCGCGGGCTCGAAGTCCACGACCATCCCGCCGCCGGCGCGTAGCTTATCCAGCGGTCCGGCCACCTGAGCCGACTTGCTGCGGGGAAAGCGCTGCTTGCCGACCACCACCGGGCGCGCGTCTCCAGCGTGCCGGCGGACGGCTTCGATCTGCTTTGCAAGGCGGTAATCGCGGTTGATGGCTGTGCAGATCCCCAGGAAGCGCATCTCGTTGCGCTCCGGGTCGCCGCCGCTGAACGTCAGTTGCATCGCGCGCGTGCGCGTTTCATCGGACAAAGCGCTGGCGTCGGCGCGAACCTGCACCGGGGCAAGCTCCGCCGACAGTGCGCCCGACGCCCAGCGCAGCAGGTCAAGGCGCGCATCATCCGTGTCCGGCACGTCGAACGCGGTGTGCTGGTCGAGATGGTCTTGCCAAGCCTTGGCGTAGTCTCGCGCGGATTGCGGGACTGGTGCGGCCGGGGTGGCGTCGTCGAAAAACTCGGCCTCGTTGGGAATGCGGTCCAGGCTCGACGCCATGGCCCGGAAGCGGGCAAGTTCGGACAGCGCCTCGCGGATGCGTGAGCCGGCCAAGCCGTCAATCAGCCAGTCAGGGACCAGCGCCATCAGCGGTGCGCTATCCGCCATGCCAGCCAGGACCGCGAGCCGCGCCATACGCTTTTCAAACAGCGCATGCAGCTGGTCCGGTTTCGGCGGTTTGAGATAGGCAGGCGCGAGCGAGAGCCGGATACGGTCGCGCGTGGATTGCACGAGCTTGTCGTGCAGTTCCTCATAGACATTGCGCAGTGAGGCCAACACCACCGAGATGTTGGGGAACTCCTGAACGAGGTTCACGGCCTTCTCGATCGCTCGCACGTAAAGCGCTTCGTTCGCCAGCGACCAGAACGATTCCAATTGATCGAAAGCAAGCACGAAGGCGCCATCGACGGCGCGTGCAGCGGTCGAAATATCGCCGAGCCTGCGGCGGTACTGCTCGGGGCGCTCCAGGCCAGCAAACTGCAGGCCCGCGACCTCCGTCTCGACCGCCTGTCCGCCCAGCGCGTCAAACCCGGCGAGATCGCCGCCGTAGTGCAGCAGCAGCGCCTTGATGAAATCTTCGCTAACCACTGCGCCTGTCCTGCGATGAATCAGGCGGCGCACGCTGCGAGCTAGCGGCGGCACAGCTTCCAGCGCGTCCGCCTCGCCGGCCTCTGCCTGCTCCCTGAAGCGCCGCGCATCATCACTGCCTTCGTACGACAGCAGCGCATGGGCCAAATCGATCAGCGGGGGATGCCACTCCGGCGCACTGCCGCGTCTGATGAGGAGCATGGCAATCTGCTCCGGCGCCGGGATCGTGCGGCCGTGGGCGCGCCGCGCCATCTCGTCGGCGAGCAGCGGCGCGAACTTATGCGCCAGTCGTTGACACAGCCCGCTGTCCTCGTTCTGGACAGCCTGGCGGAACCTTGCAGCATCCTCGGCCGGGAGCAGGCCCAGCAGCGCCTTGGCATCATCACCGAGCCGCGGAATGCCGAAATAGGGGTTGTTGAGTTCGCGGATTACCGCTTCCAGCATCCAGCGGTCGTAATCGAGATCTGTGACCGGCGAGGTCATCTGGATTACCGCCGGGTAGAGCTGCCCTTGAACCGCGAGCCGACGCAGGCTGGCCGCCAACAGATGGGTCTTGCCAAAGCCCGCTTCACCCAGGATCAGTGCGATACGCGCGTTCGGGTCCGCATCACCCGAGCGGGTTGCGCGGACCGCTGATGTGATCGCGTCGCGGGCCTCGGCATGAAGCGACTCGACGTCGAAATTCACTTCCTCCTTCGCGCCCTGAAGAGAAGCCGTCTGCGTAAAGAGGTTGTTGAATCGCGGATCGATAAAGATGCTGAATGCATCACTCATAACATTGGGCCCTCAAGAACTGCTTGACGACGCGGCGCACTATTCGGCGACGATGAAATGCACCACATCGCCGGCGCGCGTCGGTGTGGCGGAGCGGTTGCGCAGCTCGTCATCCATCAAGTCGGGGATATCCAGTCGTGTCAGGTGAAAGTCTGCCCCGGCGCGGACAGCGGCCCACAGGCGGGCTTTAAAGTCGTCGAGCGTCATCGGGCCGCCGCCATTGGCGGTATAAGCGTCATAGACTTGGGCAATCGCCACCTGCCCGCCAGTGAAATGCCCGCCATTCGGCTTTGGCGTTCTCAGCGTTTGCGCCAGGGCGCGGACGGTCGCGGCGAAGTCCTGCGGTTTGTCAGCTCGGGGGGACGCGGGCTGCGCTGAGTCGGCCTCAGAGGGCGCGGTTTCAAAATCATCCACGGGCTTTGTGTTGAGCGCCGCAGACGCCAAGGCGCGGCGTATACCGTTGACGCCGGCTGCGGCTCCCGGCAGAACCCGGCGCAACAGCGTTGGCGTCGCCTGATCCACGGTTCCCCGCGTCAAGCCGCAAAAGCCTAGATAAAGCGCCCGCGTCAGGGCATCATGTCGGCCTGTCATCGTTTTTGGCCCCTCCGACGTCAGCAGGTCAGGACAACGCGCAGCAGCGACACGCCAGACCAGTGCAGCGCGCATCGCGCTCAGCTTGGGGTGCGTTGCCGGATCGGCTAGATCAAACAGCACGGCCAGGGTGCAGGCGTAGAGGTTGCGCGCATCAGCGAGGTATACGCGAGTGTCAGCCAGCGCCGGGTCCAGACCCAGCGCCGCAGCGACAAAGTGGTAGTCCGCGAAAGCCCGCCAGGTTGGATGTGCCGCGAGGTCAAAGCGTCGCGCGGCTTCCGCCTTGCCGGCTTCCGTGATCAGCCATCGCCGGCCGGCCGCCTCGGCCAGCCCCGTTTCCGCCAGCGCACGTAGCAATGGGTGCGAATTACCCTTAATACCCCAAGGCGACAGGCGCCGCGCGACCGTCTTGGACGTCGCGGCCAACTCCGCCCCCAGAAACGACAGCACCACATCACGCGGGTCCATGGGTCGAAGGCGGGTCAGGTCAGCGGCAGGCAGGCTCGGCAGGTGTTGAGTCATGCGGAAATTGGCCATCACGGCGTCGTTGCGGCGAATCACGCATAATGATCGCGTGTTCAGCGGGGCGTGTCGAGGCCGAGGGGCGTTGTCCCCAGTCGGCCTAGGATTGACGAGCGGTCTGCGCGGCGGCGCGCAAGGTGCGGATGTTTTCTCCGTAGACTTCGGGCCTGTGCGCTGAGCCGCCTTTGAAAACAGTCGAGCCGGCAACCAACACATCCGCCCCGGCTTCGGCCACCAGCGGCGCGGTCTCGCCGGTGATGCCGCCATCGACCTGAATATGGATGGGCCGGTCGCCGATCATCGCGCGGAGCCGACGGATTTTGTCGAGCTGTGAAGCGATGAACGCCTGCCCGCCAAAGCCGGGGTTCACGGTCATCACCAACACCAGATCGCACAGATCGAGGAGATATTCCGCCGCCTCCGCGGGCGTCCCGGGGTTCAGTGCTACACCGGCCCTGGCCCCGGTCGCGCGGATCGCCTGCAGGGTTCTGTGGATATGAGGGCCGGCCTCCGGATGCGCGGTGATGATGTCTGCGCCCGCATCGGCAAAGTCTTCGATATACGGGTCAACGGGCGCGACCATCAGATGCACGTCCATGACGGTCGTAATATGCGGGCGGATCGCGGCGCAAAGCGGCGGGCCGAAGGTCAGGTTCGGCACGAAATGCCCGTCCATCACGTCGATATGCACCCAATCGCAGCCCTGCGCTTCGATCGCGCGGATTTCCGCGCCGAAATTGGCGAAGTCGGCGGACAGGATCGACGGGGCGATCTTGATGCTGCGATCGAAGCTCATCTGGGCGCCTTTATCAGAGCAGAGCGGTGATATTGGTCTATCGCCAACCCGATGCGCACGCCACCCCTATCCCGCGCGATATACGATTACGCTAAAACACCGGCGTTTCGCGATAGGTTCCCCAGACCGTCTTGAGCGTCTCGACGATGTCGCCCATGCTCGCCCCCTCGCGCACCAGCTCGATTGTCACGGGCACGATGTTCTGGCTCTCGTCGCGCGCGACAGCCTTCAGCTTGTCGAGCAGATCCTGGACCTTCGCCTCGTCACGATCCGCGCGCACCTGCTTGAGCCGGGCGATCTGGCGCTCGGCGGTGTCCGTGTCATAGGGGTGGATCTCGATGTCGTCTTCTTCCGCGTCGTCGCGGTAGCAGTTGACGCCGACGACCGGATGGTCGCCGTCCTGCTTCTTGATCGCGATTTCGTAGGCGAAGTCGGAGATGTGGCGCTGGAACCAGCCCTCATTGATGAGATTGATGGTGCCGCCCTTCTCGTCGATCTCGTCGAGGATCGCGAAAATTGCCTTCTCGTATTCGCTGGTCAGGCTTTCGACGAGGTAGGAGCCGCCAAGCGGGTCAATCACGTCGGGCACGCGCGTCTCATGCGCGGCAATCTGCTGGGTGCGCAGCGCGACCTTCATCG
>CAYXPZ010000032.1:0-24750 GCA_964466965.1 uncultured Hyphomicrobiaceae bacterium | reverse complement strand
GTGCGCGCGCTCGCCTACATGATGGCGCAAGGGTCCGACGGCATCCGGCAGGCCTCGGAGGATGCGGTGTTGAACGCGAACTATGTGCGCGCGCGGCTGCGCGATCTGTTCAGCCAGCCTTATGGCGACCGCGTCTGCATGCACGAAGTGCTGTTTGATGACCATTTCCTGAAGGATACCGGCGTCAGCACCCTTGATCTCGCCAAGGCATTGATCGATGAAGGCTTCCACCCCATGACGGTGTATTTCCCGCTGGTGGCGCATGGGGCCATGCTGGTTGAGCCGACTGAGAGCGAGTCGAAGCACAGCCTTGACCAGTTCGTCGACGCCATGCGCGCGCTCGCAAAGGCGGCGCAGGCGGGTCAGACCGAACGCTTCATCGAAGCACCCCGGTTTGCTCCCCGCCGTCGGCTCGACGAGGTCAACGCCGCACGTCACCCGGTGCTGCGTTGGGAGCCGCCGCAGCCGGCGCGCGCCGCGGAGTAGAGAGCACGGTGTAACCCCTGAATAAACGATGAATAGCCGGTTCCGCCTGAGTTCAGGCGGGCCGCGTTAGCGTCGCTCCTGTTGGATTTCACGGCGCAAGCAACCGGCAGGAGGACACGATGATTTTGAAGTTTGTGATGGCCGCAGCAATCGCAGCGGGCGCCATCGCCGCGACCGGCAGCGGGGCAGAGGCCAGCTCCAGCGGCTACGCCGACAATTACAACGCGCATCAGTGCGGCGCGATGATCCGCTCGGCGGGCAAGAAGAATCTGGTGCGCCAGTTCGCCCGCAACAGCGCCGTCTTCGCCTGGAAGCGAGAGGCCCGCTACGTTTATGGCTTCGAATACGGCTATTGGCGTGAGGCGCGTGGCAAGTACATCGAATGTCACCCGGAAGGCGTTTTTGTCCGATGCGTGGCAAAGGCGCATCCGTGCGCGTACTAGGTGAGTGATACGGCCGGGCGGTTGGCGCGCGGCCGTCATCACATCTTAGTTTGAAGCGCTGTGCTTCTTGAGCTGTGCTACGCTCTGGCCGATCAGCGCATGCGCTTTGTCCGCATCCAGCTCTTTTGAGATGATCTGTTCGGCGGCTTCGACGGATGCATCGACCGCCCGGCTGCGCACTTCAGCCACAGCTTGCGCCTCGGCCCGCGCGATCTTCTCATCCGCCATCTGCACCCGACGATTCAGCATATCCTCAAACTGAGCGCGCGTTTCCTCGGCGTAGGCTTGTGCCTCACGCTCGGCCTGAGCGATGATGTCGTTGGCCTCAGCTTCTGCGTCGCGCTGTTTGCGCTGATAATCCGCCAGGATCGACTGCGCTTCCTCACGAAGTCGCCGCGCCTCGGCCAGCTCCTGTTGGATGCTCTCCGAGCGCTTGTCGAGCGCGGAAATGATTTTGCGCGGCACCGCGTAATACACCAACAGCGCGATGAACAGGACGAAGGAAACAGCAACCCAGAATGTCGTGTCCATCACAGCGCTCCGTGCTTGCTGGTCGCGCGGGACACCGCGTCATCCAGCGTCTGTTGGCTGACTTGTTCGCCGAGCAGCTGCTGGACCAGTGCTGCTGTCGTATCACGCGCGATTTCCTCCACGTGGGACAGCGCCTCTTCCTTGGTTCTGGCAATCTGCTGTTCCGCGCTTTCAAGCCGCTCGTTGATTTCAGCTTCTTTCTTTTGGCGCTCTTCTGCCAACTCCTCGTTGAGCCGGTCGCGTGTCTCTTGCGCAATGGCATTGGCCCGCGCCTTGGCGTCGGCGAGCGCCTTTTCATAAGCGGCGATCGCCTGATCGGTTTCGCGGCGGAGTTGCTCCGCCTGGGCCAGATCGTTGGCGATGCGGTCGCGGCGCTCCTCGATCACCGTTGCGATCCGCGGGAGCGCCACGCGCGCCATCAGTAGATACATGGCGACGAACGTGATGACGAGCCACACAAGTTGCGGCGCGTAATCGGCAAAATCGAGTTGGGGCATAACACCTCCGTCCCGAGCGGGATCATAAGCCGCTGAGATCAGCCATGGCGATCATACGGCGCAACAGACCACAGGGGCTTGTGCGCTGGACAAATTGGACCGCGGCGCGGCTTTAGAATACGAACAAGATGATCAGCGCCACGAGCAGACCGAACAGGCCGGTAGCTTCCGCCAGCGCGAAGCCCAACAGCAGGTTAGGAAACTGCCCCGGGGCGGCCGACGGGTTCCGCAGGGCGCCAGCGAGATAATTGCCGAAGATGTTGCCAATGCCGAGGCCGGCGCCGACCAGAGCAATACAGGCGATACCCGCACCGATGAGCTTAGCGGCTTCTACTTCCATGACGATACTCCTCAGGGTTTGATGTGAACAGTTAATGTTGATGCGTATTGAAGATGATCAATGGTGCGGATGGAGCGCATCGTTCAGGTAGATACAACTCAGCACCGCGAAGACGAAGGCTTGCAGGAAGGCGACCAGGACTTCCAGTCCCGTGAATGCGACCATAAACAGAAGCGGCGCCCAACCGCCCACGGCGCCCATTGCGATCACGAAGCCGGCAAACACCTTAAGCATCGTGTGGCCGGCCATCATGTTGGCAAACAGACGCACCGACAGGCTAAACGGGCGCACCAGGTAGGACAGAATTTCGATCGGCACAAGCAGCGGTAGCAGCCAGATCGGCACGCCTGAGGGGACGAAAAGGCCCACGAACTTGGACCCGTTCTTGATGATCCCGATTGCGGTGACGCCGATGAAGACCACGAGCGCCAATGCCACCGTAACAATGATATGGCTGGTCACTGTGAAAGCGTAGGGAAACATGCCGAGCATGTTCATCGCGAGGATGTAGAAGAACAGCGTGAAGATGAACGGGAAGAACTTCATCCCTTCGCTGCCGGCGTTCTCGCGGACCATGTTTGCAACGAACTCATAGGATAGCTCGGCCATCGACTGCATCCGGTCGGGCACCAGCGCGCGGCCGCGCATGCTGCCGATCAGGAACACGCTGACCAGCGCAACGCCAATAACCATCATAAGGGAGGAGTTGGTGAACGATGCATCCAGCCCAAAGAAGTTGAGTTCGACCAGCCGCTTGATTTCGAACTGGTGCATCGGGTCGAAAATGGACGACAGATCATCGCCCCCACCGTGCGCCTCAGGGGCATCAACGCCAGCGCCCTCAACATCGGCGACTTCCTCGGTCGTTTCCTCGGCCACGCCTTACCTCACCTGTCAACCTTCACCGCTACCGTAGTCGCGCTGCATCCGGCGCGCCGAGCGAACGGCATTCAAAATTCCCGCGCCGCTGCCAAGCAGCAGGAACAGGATTAGAAATCCCGGCGCCGTCCCGAGCCAGGAATCCAGCGCCCAACCGATGACGCCACCCACGGCGACACCCACCACCATCTCGGCGCCGAGCCGGAACGCCATCCCTAGCGCGCCAGAGTGTGCGCCCGTCTCAACGTCCTTCGGCCGGTGCCGGTTCTCAGCCTCATCCAACTCATGGCCAAGCTTGTCAAGCCGCTTGCGGATTGATTCCGTGGAGGACTCGCCGTCCTTGCCACCGTCGCCTCCCGCATCGGAAGGGCTCATTCTCGTCTCCCGCGATTTTCGGTTTCCGCAGACCAGATGCGCCCCGTGCCAGCCGCGCGCAACTTAGACAGGCCCTTGGGGAGTGTCAAGCGCCAAGAAAACGCAGCTAGCTCCATGATTTTTAACAGAAAATAAACCTGAAGAGGTGGGCGGCGACTGTGCCTTAGCTGGCTTCGAGGAAACGCTCCGCAGTGCGCAGATCAACCGAGACAAGCTGGCTGACCCCTTTTTCCGCCATGGTGACGCCAAACAGGCGGTGCATGCGCGACATCGTCATCGGGTGGTGCGTGATGACGAGGAAACGCGTGTTTGTGGACGCGCCCATTTCCTCCATGAGCTTGCAGAACCGGTCGACATTGGCATCGTCGAGGGGCGCATCGACCTCATCCAGCACACAAATCGGCGAGGGGTTGGTCAGGAACACCGCGAAGATCAGCGCCAGCGCAGTCAGCGCCTTTTCACCGCCCGAGAGCAGAGTCAAAACCTGCGACTTTTTGCCCGGCGGACGCGCGACGATTTCCAGACCGGCCTCCAGGGGATCGTCGGATTCGATCAGTTCCAGACGCGCCTCGCCGCCAGCGAACAGCACGCTGAACAGATGCTGAAAATGGTTGTTCACCGTTTCGAAGGCGTCCAGCAGGCGCTTGCGCCCCTCCTTGTTCAGGCTGGCAATGCCGGCGCGCAGCTTGGCGATGGCTTGCTCCAGGTCAGCGCGCTCCTGATCCATGCTCCCATATTGCGCTTCCAGCTCCTGTGCCTCTTCTTCGGCGCGCAAGTTGACGCCGCCGAGCCGCTCGCGATCAGCGCGCAGCCGGTGAATGCGCTGGTCTAGTTCGTTATGGTCGGGCAGTTCTGCATCCGGCGCAATTCCGGCCAGTTGGAGGCAGGCTTCGGGCGCGCAGTCGAGACCTTCGCGGATCGCATGCGCGCGCTCGGAGCGGCGCTGGCGCGCCGCCTCAAGCTGGGCCTCGATGCGCGCGCGGCTTTCCTTGGCTGCGCTGAGCCGGCTTTGCACATCGCGCAAGTGTTTGGCGTTATCGCGCAGTGACGATTCAGCTTCGGCCAGCTGGTCAGCGGCCTGTTTCCGCGCGGCTTCGGCCTGGGCGATCTGGTTGAACAGTTTTTCGCGGCGTTGCGCAGCGGCCTCTGGGATGCCCGCCAGATCCTGCAGTTCCGCGTCGGCCTGCTCCGCGCGCTTCGCCAAATCGGCAAGCTGCGTATTGGCGGCCTCGCGGCGCTTGGCCGCACGGCTCACTTCCGAAGCGATGCTCTGCAGGCGTTCCTCGCGCTGCCGGCGCTCGCGCTCGATGCTATCGAGATGTGAACGCGCCTGTGAGTACACGTCGCGCCTTGCGCTGACCTCCGCCTGTGCTTCGCTGACGGCTGTCTCCAGGGCACTTGCGTCGGCGAGGTCGTTTAGGCCACGCTGGGCTTGGGCAAGCTGGCGCTGCGCCTCCTCCAGATCGGCTGCTGTGCGGGTCTGGCCTTCGACGAGCGCGGCGCGCTTCTGGCCGGTTTTCTGCGCCTCGCGTTCGGCCTGAGCCAGCGCGTCGCGCGCGCGCGACAGTTCGCCCTGCGTTTCGCGCCATTGCGTGCGCAGGCGTTTGTCTTCAGCACCAAGATTGGCGGCGTGCTCGGCGGCGTGCTTCTGTTGGCTTTCGGCCTCGTCAGCGGTCTTGCGGAGCTTTTCGACATCGGCGGTCAGCTCGTCGAGCCTGTTCCGCTCAGCGAGGCGCTTGGCGGCGGGGGTCGGCGCATCGGCGGCGGCATACACGCCGTCCCAGCGCCAGAGATCGCCGCGCGTGGTCACCAGCCGCTGACCGGGTGCGAGCGTGCGGGCCAAGCGGGGGCCATCTGCCGGGTCAACAAGCCCGATCTGGCGAAGCCGCCGGCCCAACACCTCCGGCGCCCGCACATACGCGGTAAAGGGCGTGGCACCGTCGGGCAGGGCAGGGTCCGCGTCTGTTTCGCCGGTCCCGGCCCAGTGCGCGGGCGCGCGAGCGTCCGCCGGCATGTCGAGATCATCTCCCAGCGCCGCGCCCAAGGCTGTCTCATAGCCCGGCGCAACGCGGATATCATCGACAATGGGCTGCCACTGGTCGCTTTCCGCCGGGCGAAGCAGCTTAATCAGCGTCGCGGCTTCGGTTTCAAGCTGGCGCGCGTTGAGCCTAGTCTGCCGGGCATACTCGCCCGCATCCTTTTCCCGCGCGCGGGCCTCGGCGAGCGCAGTCTCGGTCTCGCCAGTGCGGGCCTCAACATCGGCGACCGCCGCTGTCAAGCGGGTAACCTCGGCTTGCAGCCTGGAAACTTCGACGTTTTCGCCGAGCGCTGCGTCAATTTCGGCCAACTCGCGCCCGATGCGCTCTTGCTGCTCGCTTAGGCCGGCGATGCGTTTTTCGGCATTGGCGAGATGGCCCTCAAGTTCCCGTCGGCGCGCGCGCAAGTCCGCGGCTTGCGAGGTCAAATCGGACAACCGCTGCTCGGCCCCCTCAAGCTCGTGGCTCGCGGCCTCCACAGCCTGCGCAGCTTCGGCGCGGCCATCCTCGCTGCCGTCCTGTTGGCGCAGCGTGGCCTCTTCGGCCTCAAGCTGGCTGATCGTCTGCGCGGCGTCATCCATCAACTCGCGCGCACGGGTGATGTCGGTGTTGATTTGCTCCAGTCGCTGCTGCAATTCGCGCTGGCGTTCCGCTGCGCGAGCTTCTTCCTGCTCCAGCGTCTGCTGTTCGACTTGCAGGCGGTGCAGCACCGCCGCGCGGGTCGCTTCCTCGTCGCGCAAGGGCTGTATGGAGTCGCTGCCTGCGCTCTCTGCGCGCGTCGCCTCGGACTCAGCCTGCGTGAGCCGGCCGACCTCGCGCATCGCCTCTTGCAGCGCAGCTTCCTGCTCCGCGACCTTCTCGTTGGCCTGCTGGAATAAGATGTGGTGCTGGATCGCCTCAGCCTGACGGAGATCCTCGGAAATCTCACGGTATTTGCGCGCTTGCCGGGCCTGACGCTTCAGGCTTTGTAGCTGTTGGTTGACCTGCCCCATGACATCCTGCAGCCGCTCCATATTGCTCTCGGCCGCTTTCAGGCGCAGTTCCGCTTCATGCCGGCGGCCATGCAGACCAGCAATGCCCGCGGCGTCTTCCAGAATGCGGCGGCGCTGCTGCGGCTTGGCGCTGACGATTTCGCCAATGCGGCCCTGCTGCACCAGCGCCTGCGAGCGCGCGCCGGTCGCAGCGTCGGCGAACAAAAGTTGCACATCCCGCGCGCGCGCCTCGCGCCCGTTGACCTTATAGTTCGAGCCGGACTCACGGACGATGCGTCTGGTTATCTCGATGCTGTCACTGTCGTTGAACGCGGCAGGCGCGCGGCGGGCGCTGTTGTCCAGATAGATCGTGACTTCGGCCATATCCCGCGACGGGCGCGAGTCGGTGCCCGAGAAGATCACATCATCCATCGCCGAGCCGCGCATGGACTTGTAGGAGGTCTCTCCCATCACCCAGCGCAGCGCTTCGAGCAGATTGGACTTGCCGCAGCCATTCGGCCCGACGACGCCCGTCAACCCCGGTTCGACCAGCAGTTCGGTGGGCTCGACAAAGGACTTAAAGCCTAACAGTTTCAGGCGGGTAATTTGCACGGCAAGCGCCCTTTCGCTTGGCATCATTCGCTGACGGAAGAGGCGGTACTAGCCCTGCGGCGTTGCCTTGTCGGTCGCTGCGTCGATCAGCTTCACGAGGTCGTCATAACTAACCCCGCCGCGGCGTTTCTCCGTGTTGACGAAGATCGTCGGCGTGGCCGTTACCCCGAGCTTACGCCCGCGCTCTTTCACCTGCTTCAACCCTTCGATTATCGTTTGATTCTGCAGGCAACTGTCAAACGCGGGGCGGTCCAGGCCGAACTCCTGCACAATTTTGTAGATCGCGTCGGGACGGACCTCCTGCGAGACCCACTGGCGCTGACTGTCCAGGAATTTCCAGTTGGCGTCGAAATAGTGTTGTTCAGCCACGCAGCGCACTGCGACCGCCGCGGTCCCGGCGGTGCGTCCGATCGGGAACTCGCGGAAGATGAAATACACCTTGCCGGTATCGATGTAATTGCGCTTGAAACGCGGAAACACCTCAGCATGGAAGCGCCGGCAATGGGGGCAAGTAAGCGACGCGTACTCAATCACGGTCACTGGCGCATCGGGATCGCCAAGCGTTTTATCCCCCAGCGGCCCGGGCTGCTTCAGCATCTCGAGGGTGGGGCCTGTCCCGGCAGCCATCATGGCTTCCAGGGTCTGCGGCTGCGTCGCCTGGCCGCCCGCGCAAGCAGACACGGCCAGCCCCGCCGCTAACGCGAGACCCATGCCAAGGAAACGGGCCGCACTCTTACGAGCCGGCCCGATGTCGCTGCTATGCCCCATAGTGCGCCTCGGCTGAGCGACCTCAGCTTTCCTCGGTTTCGCTCAACAGCGGGTCGATAACGTCCTGCAGCGTGCTGATGGACTGGTTCCCTGAAAGCTTCTGACCATTGATAATTAGCGTTGGCGTTGCGCGAATGTCGTATTTCTGGTTGCCTTCGTCGCGAACCGTCTGAATGTAGTCGAGCGCTTCTTGATCTCGGATGCAGCGGTTGAACTTGGTCTCGGTGAAGCCGGCCACCTTGGTGATCTGGCGCAGCTCTTGCAGCGGATCGTCGGCATTGGCCCACTGGCTTTGCTTTTCAAACAACATGTCGACGAACGGGTAGTACTTGTCGGTCGCAACACAGCGCGCCAGCATGAAGGCCGCAGCCGCCAGGTTATCCAGCGGGAAAGCGCGCATAATGTATTTGACCTTGCCCGTGTCGATGTACTGCTCCTTGAGCTGCGGCAGCGTCTCACCATGGAAAGCTGCGCAATGCGGACAGGTCATAGACGCATATTCGATCACCGTCACCGGCGCTTCAGGATCACCCATGACAATGTCGTCGAATTGGGCCGTCTGCCCCTGAGAGACCGCCGTGGCGGTTCCGGTTTGCGCTTCAGCGACTTTGACGGCGTTGCCCGACGGCTGAACTTGATTTTGCGGCTCCTGGCTTGCGGCCTGATCCTGAGCCGGACGGGCCGGCCCGGCCTCGACATTGGCGGTGTCGGCCTCGCGTGCGATAACGCCTGGCGCGGAGACTTCGTGTAGCGCGCTCAACATAATCACGCCCAATACGGACAGACCGGCCACCGTGACCGCCGGGCGGAACGCGATCCGCGCCTTGGAATGAGACTGCTTCATCTGATACGGCTCCTGAAAGTCGGGTTCTCTGGTCGCGCGGCACCGGCCCCGCGTTTATCAACATTCTATAGAAACTGCGGAACTGAAGACAAGGTTGGGCAATAAAGCGGCTCCGCAGTGGCAATCCCATGAAGACATTGCGTCGGTTCAACTTCATGTGATGTTGTTGCGAACGCGCAACGAGAGCGCAGTCTCACGCGTCGATTGCAGCGGCGATGCGCGACAGCGCCGTACGCAAACGCGGCTCGCGGATGCTCTTTACGAGGCCGCGGCGATCCGGGCGTGGCGTGATCCTCACGGGATCCGAAGGACGGTTGGCCGGATGATCCAGCGGCGCTTGATAAAGCCGGATCTGCGCAACCGCGCGGAACCCGAAATAACTATTGATCCGCTCAATAAGCTGGGGCAGGCGGTGCTGAAGTTCGATGGCGCGTGGGCCGTCCACCCTCAGGACCAGCGTTGCCGGCGCAGGCGCATTTGCCTCCTCCGGGACGTCCGGCTGACGCGGCCATTTCAGCCGTTCTGGGGCGGTAAACCGCGCCAGCTCCGGTCCAGCAATCGCGCGCCAATCGCTCAGCAGCGCCGCGGCGGGAAAGCCGTATTTCTCGAAAGCTGGACGTGTCAGCGCCGGCGTGAATGCTGCGGCGGGCTTCGGACCGTAAGGCCCCCTGCGCCTGTCGGGCGTGAAGTTCGCCGGAGCCGGTTTTGAGAGGCTGCGCCGTTTGCCGCGGTCTGCTGCCGCTCCGGCTGGTGTTTGCGCCATGTTCCCCCTCCATGCCAAAACGTGCACGCGCGCAACCATAGGCGATTCGTGTGGGGGGAGATGTGGCGCATAGAGCGGCCGTGGATATCGTGGAGGATTTGCTCGATTGGTATGACGCGGCCAGGCGCGATCTGCCGTGGCGCGCGCCGCCTGGCGAACAGGCCGAGCCGTATCATGTCTGGCTGTCCGAGATGATGCTACAGCAGACGACTGTGAAGGCCGTGGCGCCCTACTATCGTGCCTTTCTGGCGCGCTGGCCTGGCATTTCCGATATGGCGCGGGCGCCACTGGACGATGTGCTGGCCGCGTGGGCGGGGCTGGGTTATTACGCGCGCGCCAGAAATATGCACAAGACCGCGCAAATCGTCGCGAACGAACTGGGCGGGCGTTTTCCAACGACCCCGGCCGAGCTTAGAAAGCTTCCCGGCATTGGGCCTTACACGGCAGCCGCGATCGCCGCAATCGCCTTCGACGAGCCGGCGACGGTTGTGGATGGCAATGTCGAACGGGTTGTCGCGCGGCTCTTTGCAATCCAGCAGCCGTTGCCTGACGTGAAGCCGAAGCTGCGCGCGCTGGCTGAAACGCTGACCCCGGCGCAGCGACCCGGGGATTTCGCCCAGGCCATGATGGATTTGGGCGCCACAATCTGCGCGCCGCGGACGCCGATGTGCGCGCGCTGCCCGTTGCGCAAAAAGTGTAAAGGCTACGCCGAGGGTCTGGCTGCGGCGCTTCCGACACGCGCGCCCAAGGCCGAGCGCCCAAACCGGCATGGCGCGGCGTTTGTGCTCTGGCGTGCAGACGGTTATGTGCTGTTGCGCCGCCGCCCGGAAAAAGGCCTGCTGGGCGGGATGACAGAGCCGCCGACAACCGACTGGCTCGGCGAGGTGCGATCCGATGAAGCGTTTCTGCGTGGCGCGCCGCTGGACGCTGATTGGCAGCGGGTGCTTGCGCCTGTCAGGCACACCTTCACGCACTTTCAACTGACTCTGGCTGTATTCACGGCGACGGTCCCGGCCGATGTGCCCGCGCCCGGTGAGTGCCGATGGGTGGCGGCGGCGGCCCTGCCCGACGCAGCGCTGCCGAGCGTTATGCGCAAGGTGCTAGCTGCAGCACAAGAAAGCCTTGCGATGCAGCCTATTGCTCCGCAGGCGTCTGCGCCTTGATGTTTAGCGCGTGCACCGGCCCGGCGAGTTCTTCTGCCAGAGCATCGTTCACCATCCGGTGGCGCTCTACTCGGGACTTGCCCGCAAAAGCGTCAGAGACGATATGCACGACAAAATGTGTTTCACCCGGCGAGACGGGATCGGCGGTGCGCATCGCCGCATGCCCGGCATGGCGTGCCGAGTCGTTTTCGATCCGCAACACGGTCGGGGAAAATGCCTCTGACAGACGCCGACGCATCGACTCTTCAATCGACATGAGGATGTCTCCCGTAGTCCTGGTTGAGGTGCTGACGCGGGCTTTTGCCGCTGTGTTTTACCAGTGACAAAGTCTTAACCTCTGAGGCTCTTGTACCGGCACCGGCGAAGCAGCATACTCCATCATCGGATGTAGGCGGAAGTACAGACACGATTCATGAAGCTCGATTCGCCCTACTTTGATCGCATACGGGTCAAGCCGGCGCGCGGCGCGCCGGAACCGGGCCAGTCGGCACATCGGTGTGAGTGGCCTGGCTGTAGCCGCGCGGGCGAACATCCCGCGCCTAAGGGCCGCGGCCGCGAAGGGCAATATTTCTATTACTGTCGCGAACACGTGCGCCTCTATAACCAGCAGTACAACTATTTTCGCGGTATGAGCGATGAAGAGATCGCCAGTTTCCAGCAGTCCGCAGTGACCGGACACCGTCCGACTTGGACTGTAGGTCTGGGCCGCGGCGGTGGTCACGGCAAGGGCCAAGATTGGCGCGCATTTGCCTATGCGTTTGACATGTCTGACCCGCTCGGCATTTTCGGCGATCAAGACCCGCGCGGACGCGAGACGGAGAAGCCGGGACGGCGGCTTCATAACGCGGAGCGCAAATCTCTGCGCGTCCTGGGATTGTGTGAAGAGGCATCGGCGAGTGATATTCGCACGCAGTTCAAGAGCCTGGTGATGACCTTGCATCCGGATCAGAACGGCGGCGACCGCAGCAGTGAAGACAAACTGCGCGAGGTCATTCAGGCCTACAACTATTTAAAGAAATCCGGCTTGTGTTGAGCGCGAGCCACGCCGCCATATCTAAAGGGTAGGGCAAGAGCAATCTGCGCGCAGCGCGGGGGCGCCGGGCCGGCTGGCGGCATCGAAAACACCAACTGAATCTGGATGAGTGCTATATGAGTGCTGAATCACACGTTGCAGAAAACTTGCCCGATATGAACGTATCTGTCCGGCAGGTGTTCGGGATCGACAGCGACATGGAGGTTCCGGCGTTCTCCCAGCCAAACGAACACGTTCCGGACCTCGATCCAGACTATCTGTTCAATAAAGATACCACCATGGCGATCCTCGCGGGCTTTGCCTACAACCGCCGGGTTATGGTTCAGGGCTATCATGGCACCGGCAAGTCGACGCATATTGAGCAGGTCGCCGCGCGTCTCAACTGGCCATGCGTGCGGATCAATCTGGATAGCCATGTCAGCCGCATCGACCTGGTGGGAAAAGACGCCATTGTGGTCCGTGACGGCAAGCAGGTGACGGAGTTCCGCGAGGGCATGCTGCCTTGGGCGCTGCAGTCGAACACCGCGCTGGTATTCGATGAATACGACGCGGGCCGTCCCGATGTGATGTTCGTGATCCAGCGTGTGCTGGAGGTGTCAGGCCGGCTGACTCTGCTCGATCAGAGCCGTGTGATCCGTCCGCATCCGGCGTTCCGGCTGTTCGCCACGACCAACACTATTGGGCTCGGCGATACCTCTGGGCTTTATCATGGCACGCACCACATCAACCAGGTCCAGATGGACCGGTCGTCGATCGGGGTGACGCTGAACTATCTTCCGCATGATGAGGAAGTGAACATCGCCGCGGCCAAGGTCAAATCCTTCGACACACCGGATGGGCGCGAAAATCTGTCGAGAATGGTGCGCCTGGCCGACCTGACGCGCAACGCCTTCATCAATGGCGATCTCTCGACCGTGATGAGTCCGCGTACGGTCATCACCTGGGCGGAGAACGCCGAGATTTTCGGTGATATCGGGACGGCCTTCACGCTAAGCTTCCTCAACAAGTGCGACGAACTGGAGCGTGGTCTGGTCGCCGAGTTTTACCAGCGCTGCTTCGGCGAAGACTTGCCGCAATCCGGCAGCAACGTCGTTCTGTCGTGATGGCCTGAACCATGGCGATGAAGCCAAGACGCAAGCCGGACCTGATGGAGCCGCTGCGCCGGGCAATTAGCGGGACTGCGCGGGCGATTGCCGGCGACCATGAGATCAAGGTTGCCTTCAGTTCCGATCCCCCCGGCCGCGATGGCAACACACTGCGTGTGCCCCAACTTCCAGCGCGGCTGTCACAGCGAGATTTGGCGGTGGTGCGCGGTCACGCGGATTCGCTGGCGCTCAGCGCGGCTTGCCATGACGGCAAATTGCACGCGCGTCTGGCACCGGCGGCGAGCGATGCGCGCGCAGTGTTCGAAGCTGTTGAGCAAGCGCGTGTTGAGGCGGTGGGCGCACAGCGCATGTCCGGGGTTGCCGACAATCTCGCGGCGAAAACCAGCGCAAGGTATGACGATGCGCCGGTGCGCGACATCACCCAGCGTGAGGATGCGCCAGCTGATGAGGCGCTTGCGCTGCTTGTTCGCGAGGCGCTGACGGGCGCGCGGCCCCCGGAGCGGGCCCGCCCGATTTGCGATGCCTGGCGGCCGCTTATCGAGCAGCGAGCGGGCACTCTGATGGACGACCTCACGAGCGCCCTGGAGGATCAGGAGCGCTTCGGCCATATCCTGCGCGACCTGCTCGCGGCGCTCGACCTGGCCGAGGATCCCTCGCGTGATCGTGAGGAGCAGAATGAAGCCGACGAGGAGGCGGACAGCGAGCAAACGGAAACGAGAAGCGAGGAAAGTGGCGAGGACGAACAGACGCCGGCGGAGAGCGAGCAGGAGCAATCGGCCGAGGCGCATGGCGCGGACGAAACCGACATCAGCGACTTCGCTGATGTCGAACGCTTTGACGAGATCGACCAGGGCAGCGAGCGCACCGATGGTCCGCCGCGCAGGCCCAACACGTCGGTCCTCGAGGCCCCCGACGATTTCGGCTACAAGGTCTTCACTTCGGAGTTTGATGAGATCATTGCGGCCGGTGCTTTGTGCGATAGCGAGGAGTTGACGCGGCTGCGCGGCTTTCTCGATAAGCAGCTATCGAGCCATAATCTCGCAGTGAGCCGTCTGGCCAATCGTCTGCAACGGCGTCTGATGGCCCAACAGCACAGGGCCTGGGAATTTGACCTTGAAGAAGGCATCCTTGATACGGGCAGGCTGGCCCGCATCGCGATCGACCCTATGCAGCCGCTCTCGTTCAAGGCTGAACAGGAGACCGAGTTCCGCGACACGGTCGTGACCATGTTGATCGACAACTCCGGCTCGATGCGCGGGCGGCCGATCATGGTTGCAGCCTGCTGCGCTGATATTCTCGCGCGAACGCTGGAGCGTTGCGGCGTGAAGGTGGAAATCCTCGGCTTCACCACGCGCCAGTGGAAAGGCGGGCAGTCGCGCGAGCGCTGGCTGGCGGCGGGCAAGCCGCGGTCGCCAGGCCGGCTGAACGACCTGCGGCATATCATCTATAAGGCGGCGGACGAGCCATGGCGGCGTGCACGGCGCAGTCTTGGGCTGATGATGCGCGAGGGCCTGCTGAAAGAGAATATCGACGGCGAAGCGCTCAGTTGGGCGTATCGGCGGCTGGCCGGCCGGCCGGAGCAGCGCCGCATCCTGATGGTCATTTCTGATGGCGCACCGGTGGACGACTCAACGCTATCGGTCAATTCGGGCGTCTATCTTGAGCAGCATCTGCGCGAGGTTATTCAAGAGATCGAAAACCGCTCGGACGTGGAGCTGATCGCGATCGGCATCGGTCATGACGTGACGCGGTACTACAAGCGCGCCGTGACGATCGCCGACCCTGAGGAGCTGGCCGGCGCGATGACCGACCAGCTCGCGAGCCTTTTCGACGAACCCGCGCCGGGCGAAAAACGCGCGCCACGCTAAGCTTATCGCACCGGAGGGACACGCACGCGCGCGAAATTGCACAGCCGCCTCTGGTCCTCGTTTGCCCCGCAAGCTGTCGGTTCCAGATCTGTTGAGAAGCACACGCGCACCTCGCGCAGCCGCTCCGGCCCGCACGTGATCGCCACCATATCCGCATTCAGGTCGGGATTGGCGGACAAGAAGGCGCGCTCGATCTCAGCCGGGGCGGCGTTGCGCGCGCGGTCGAGCCGCGCAAGGCGCTCGGGCACGCGCACGCTCTCGAACGCGCGGCGCGCGGCGGCGAAATAGTCTTCCGGCGACAGCCCCGAACAGCTTCCGTGCCGGGCATATTGATGGATGATCAGGCCGCGCCCGGGCATGATGTCGATCATATCGTCGATCACGGCCTCCGGCACCCAGGGGCGCTCAGCACTATAGCAGGTCTCCGGCCAGCCGCGCAGATGTTGCGGCCAGAAGCCGTGCAGCACGAATGCGCGCGGGCGGCCACGGCACTGCGCGGTGCGTCCGCTGGGGTCCTCGGTCTCGCAGTAGGTTGGCGACCACGACAGCGCCAATGTGTAATAAGCGAAGTCGGCAGACGGCGCGGAATCTGCGCGGAACAATGCCACCGCGACGGCTGATGCCGCAGCCAGGCCCAGCGCGGCCAAAGCGATGCGCGCGCTCACCGCATTCTCCGGCCCAGCATCTTCTCAAGCAGGCGCGGAAGCACGGTTCCCAGCGAGCGCAGGAACGACTTCATGAAGGCCTCGACAGGCCCCTGGCGGCTGCTGGAGGATGTCTGTCGCTTTGTCTCATCATCGCTGCCGGGCCGCTTTGGGATGCGGAACTCGCCTGCGCGTTCATGGGTGTCGCCGCCGGCTTCCCCCGCCTGCTTGCGTGCGGTGCGCGCTTTCAAAATCTCATAGGCCGACTCGCGGTCAAGCCGCTCATCGTAGCGCCCGGTGAGCGGGCTCTCCGCGATGATCGCCTCGCGCTCGCCCACCGTGAGCGGCCCAAGCCGCGACGACGGCGGGCGGATCAGCGTGCGCTGCACCACCGACGGCCGGCCCTTGTCATCGAGCGTGGACACGAGAGCCTCGCCGACGCCCAGGTCCATGATGGCGCGCTCGGTGTCGATGTCCGGGTTAGGGCGGAACGTGGTGGCGGCAGCCTTGACGGCGCGCTGTTCGCGCGGGGTGTAGGCGCGCAGCGCGTGCTGCACGCGGTTGCCGAGCTGGCTCGAGACGGTGTCGGGCACATCCAGCGGGTTCTGCGTGACGAAATAGACGCCGACGCCCTTCGAGCGCACAAGCCGCACCACCTGCTCGACCTTCTCCAGGAGCGCGTCCGGCGCGTCGTCGAACAGCAGATGCGCCTCGTCAAAGAAGAACACCAGCTTTGGCTTGTCCGGGTCGCCGACTTCGGGAAGCTCCTCGAATAGCTCCGCCAGCAGCCAGAGCAGGAACGTGGCATAAAGGCTCGGGTTGGCCATCAGCTTGTCAGCGGCGAGGACGTTAATGATGCCGCGTCCATCAGAGGTCGTGCGCATGAAGTCGCGCACATCCAGTGCCGGCTCGCCGAAGAAATGCTCAGCCGATTGTTCCTCCAGCACCAGCAGACGGCGCTGGATCGCGCCGACCGACGCGGTGGAGACGTTGCCGTATTCCGCCGACAGCTCGCTGGCGCGTTCCGACACGCTGACCATCATGGCGCGCAGGTCTTTCAGGTCGAGAAGCGGCGTTTCCTCGTCGCGTGCCAACCGGAAGGCGATGTTGAGTACGCCTTCCTGCGTGTCATTGAGGCCCAGCAGGCGCGACAGCAGCAGCGGCCCCATCTCCGTGACGGTGGTGCGGATCGGATGGCCCTGCTCGCCAAACAGGTCCCAGAACACGGTCGGGAAGGCTTCGTACGTATAGTCGTCGAAGTCAATCTTTTGCGCGCGCTCTTCGAGGAACGGCTTCGACTCCCCGGCCATCGCTAGCCCGGCGACATCGCCTTTCACGTCCGCGCAGAACACCGGCACGCCTTGCGCGGAAAAGCCCTCGGAGAGGATTTGCAGCGTCACTGTCTTGCCCGTGCCGGTCGCCCCGGTGATCAGTCCGTGGCGGTTCGCCAGCTTCAGCAGCAGATATTCCGGTTTCTCGCTCTTGCCGATAAAAACGCTCTGGTCAGCGGTTGTCATCTCCGCCCTCTCATCCGAATCACCTCTCCAACGGGCCCTTGCCCACGGCCTCTTCTGCGACCGCCTGCGACGGCGTTGTGCCATGGAACGGCGCAGAGCACCCCAATGCGCGCTGTTTGTCCACAAAAACGTGAATGCGCCGCGCGAACGGGGCATGTTCGCCGCAACTGGACACTTGTGTCGCGACCCTGTCGCGGTAACATCTTGTTGTTTGCCGGCGGGGAGCAACAATTTCGGTGAATGACTTCGGCATGAGCGGAGGAGACGTGAGATGAGCTACGCGATCGAAAAAATTGAAGGAATAGGCCCGAAGAATGCTGAGGTCCTTCGCAGTCACGGTATTACAAGAACGCACCACCTGCTTGAACAGGGCGCTTCGCGAAAAGGGCGGAAAGCCGTTGCGGAGAAAACCGGCCTTGATGAGAAGAAGATCCTCAAATGGGCGAATATGTGCGACCTGATGCGCATCAAGGGTGTGGGGGAGGAATATTCAGAACTCCTTGAAGCCGCCGGGGTCGACACTGTGAAGGAATTGCGCACCCGTAAACCTCAGAATTTACGCCAGGCCATGGTCGATGTGAACGAGAAGAAGAAGCTCGTCCGCCAGTTGCCGAGCGACAAGCAAGTCGAGGGCTGGGTGAAGCAGGCCAAAGACCTCGATCCAATTATGTCTTACTGACGCCTCTGACTAAGGCGTCGCCTCCGCCCGCCGCCACTGTCGCCGATAAGTCAAGCGCGAGGCGCCGCGGCGCTCCCGAAAAGGTTGCAGCACAGCCCGGCTGTGCCGTATGGAAGATCGCAGGTTGCAGCGCAAACCCAGCCGTAAGCGCTGGCATGGTGGCTTGCGGGCGTTTGGTGGGGTAGGGCGCTCCGCGGGCTGCGTATACTTGGATCGGGGGCACGAGGTATGGAGACGGGAGCGGCGGCCGATACCTTTATAACCTGGCAGAGTTGGGGGATGACAGGCGCGGCCGTTGCCCTGCTCATCGTGCTCATCTGGATTCTGCTATGGCTGCTGCCGTTTCCCAGCCGCCCGTTGGAGGAGCGTCTCGCGGGCCTTGATAGCCGGGAACATCTGCGCCAGCGCCTCGGCGGGGCAGGGCCTTTCGGACGCTACCGCCTCGCCATCCGGGATCTGAACGGCTGGCTTGATGCGTGGTTCGGTCCTTCCTCCAGCGGTCAGGCGCTGGAACGCTGCATCGCCATCGCCTTTGTCTACCCGGCTGTCCTGTTTGTGGTCACGTTGATCGTGGCGGGAGCCGTACGCGGTCAGATCGCAGTTTATGAAATCGGCATCTTCCTGGTTGTGACGGCGGCTGCGGCGTATCTGGCGCATCGCGGTTTCCGCGTGCTTTACCGCGTGGGTACGAATTTTTGGCGCTTTGTCGGCGGAGACCCTGACCTGATCCGCCTGATTGCGCGGGTTGTGCTCGGGGCGGTGGCGGTCATCATTGCCTTCGCGATCGCGTTCGTTATCGCTTCAACAGTTGCCGGCGCCTTCGCCGAAGCTGGGACCATAGTTCTGGCGATCATCGCCGCTTTTGCTCTGGCTTTTGCCTTGGCCGGGGTTCTTGCGGCGGCAGGCACGGCAGCAGCCATGGCTGTGTTGCTGGCGTTGACGGTCGCCGCACTGGCCTTCGCCGGCAAGTTCGCGTTCCTGCTGCTGCTGTTTTTCGTGCTGCTGCCGATGGTCAACGCGCTGCTTGACTGGCTATCCTGGATCGTCACGCGCTTCTTTCTTCGGCGCGTCGCGCAGGTCACCTCGAGTTGGCAGGGCGCGGGCCTGCTGGTCCTGGAATTGAGCGCTGACCTCGCGGCCGCGTTCGTGCTGTTCCTCGGGCTTGTTGTGCTGCTGCCCAATGGCATCGAAGTGATCAACGCGATTTTGTCGCTCGCGGGGCGGACAGCGTTCGATTGGCGCGATGTGGTGCTGCGGGCCAATGCCGCACCGCTCAGCGAAGGGCTATTTGTCATCGGGATGCTGATAACGACACTGGTGCCCACCTTCATCCACCTCACCCGCGGTCTCGCCGGCATCGCTACGGCCTGGACACCGGGCGCGGCGGAAGTGGTCGCCGGCTTGCGCCAGGGCACGGACAATCCAGGGCATAGCTGGGATGTCGAAGAGGCCGGTGATGCGGCTTTCGCTTATGACGACACTCAACACGGCGTCACCAGCGGCGGCTATCACACTGGCGACTGGTCTCAGCAGGCCGCCTCAGTCGTCGATTACGCCGACCCGGAACGGCGAGACACAGCGGCGCTCGACCTGCGCCCCTCCGTGAAGCAGAAAGCTGCTCAGGCGCTACGGCTGTCCCGGTTGTGGTATATCCCGAGCGCGGCGATCGCTTTCGGGATATTTGTCGCCCTGTTGGCTGCGCTTGATGCTGCTGGTCTACCGCTCGGAGACTTCCTTGTCACGCTCGCCTTCTGCGCGTCGTCCTGGAGCCACGGGCAATGCCCGGTTTAATCTGTCGCGGTGTCGATCGCACCATCGAACGCGTCAGCGACGCGCACGCGGATATTGGGCGCCTTATAAAAAATGTGCTGGCCGATTTGTTTAACGCGTTCAAAGCGGCGCGCCCAAGGCGGACGCACATAGGTGGCGTGATAATGCGTTGCGTACCCGACATCTGTTAACCAGTGCTCGCCCTTCATCACTTCACGCGCCAGCGCCTTAGAGCGTTCCCAAAGCACTTCGTTGTTCGGCCGGTCGGCTTTGCCGTCGCATGCAAACGAAAATTGACAAGCGTTGCGGTTCCACTGCCCCTGAAAGATGACGCCGCAGATGGTATCCGGGTAAACGTTCGCGCGCACACGGTTCATCACGACCTGGGCCACCGCAATCTGCCCCTCCCGCGATTCGCCCCGCGCCTCGAAATAGATGGCCGCGGTCATGCAGCGCAGTTCCCGCGCGCGGAATTCTTCCTCGGTGAAGCCGCCGAACAGGGCAGTCCCATCCTCGGCCTTGAGGCTAGCCAGATGCAGGCGACCCGGCCAGGCGATCGGATCGGGTTCCGTCACCTCCTCATCCGCGACGAAACCGAAGGTAGAGGTTGGCGCCATCATAAGAATGGCAGCGCTGGCGCGGTCCACGCCGGCATGTTGCGTCTCAAATTCTGGCGCGCTTGGACTCGTCTGCGAAAGCAACACCTGGCTGCCCGCCGGCGGGTCAAGAAGTGGGCCCTTGACGTCTCGGTTTATGTCGAAGGTGCCTGACGCCGGGTCGGTCAGGCGGTCGCCTTCAGAGTGCGGGGTCAAAGACGCCACCATCATTTCAGGGCCCGGCGTCTCCGGCCGTTCGGTCGAGCGTGCCATGATCATGTCTGCGCGCGGTTGTTTTCCGGCGGCGCGAAAGAGCATGGCGGAACTGGAAGGAAGCGGTGACTGCGCCGCGATTTTGGGCGTGTCCGCGGGCCGGACCACATCCGTAGCGCCGGAGCCGAGCACGTAGGCGTGCAGGAACAGATTGCCCCTGGCGATCAGATCGCTGTCCCGCATGAAATACCCTGCCAATACGAGGGGTATCGCGGCCAGCAGGAAAAGTACCCGACCCATAACCTGTTTCCGCCCCACACCGACGTGACCGACATGCAACTCACGGGGCTTGGAACCAAATGGCCCGGTCTCAGTGTCAAATGACTGCAGTGCGAGCGCACGAGCCGTCCCAGCCCGATCACTCACAAAACCCGGATTTGGTAAATTTTCCATTAACCTCGGTACCGTTACGCGACACACAATGCGGGAGGGACCAGGAGCTGGCCAACGACCGGCGTGCAATCATGCTGCAGACTGTGAAGAGAATGAGGAATTTATCTGTTTATTGCTTGACGCGTGTTAACCGGACGACAACCGCGTTCCGGTCGGTCCTCGGGGGACGCCGGATTGCTGATCGCCTTGCGCGTGCGGTGTCCCCATCGGCGGCGGATCGCGCGCTCTTTGACGTGGCGGGCGTTTCGGTTAGAACTGCGGGGCAGCGCCAAAGGCGAATTCGGCGCGCGCAAGTATGAAGCGGAGGAAACGGAATGAGTAAGGTGGCCTGGATCGGACTTGGCGTCATGGGCTTTCCCATGGCCAGACACATCCGCGAAAAAGGCGGGCACGAGCTGACTGTCTTTAATCGCACCGCCGCCAAGGCCGAAGACTGGGCCGCCAAGTACGGCGGGCAGACCGCCGCAACCCCGGCGGAAGCTGCGCGTGGCGCGGAATTCGTGTTCTGCTGTGTTGGCAATGATAACGATCTGCGCGAGGTGACGCTGGGCGCCGACGGCGCGTTCCAAACGCTGGAGCAGGGCGCGGTCTTCATCGACAACACGACCGCATCGGCCGATATTGCGCGTGAACTCTATGCCGCGGCGAAAGAGCGCGGCGCGGGCTTTCTCGATGCGCCTGTTTCCGGCGGGCAGGCCGGCGCGGAGAACGGCAAGCTGACCGTCATGGTCGGCGGCGACGATGCGGATTTCACCCGCGCTCAGCCGGTCATCGACTGCTACGCGCAGAAAGTGAAGCTGCTGGGCGGCGCTGGCGCGGGGCAGATGACCAAGATGGTCAACCAGATCTGCATTGCCGGGCTGGTGCAGGGGCTGTCAGAGGGCATCCATTTCGCGCAGAAGGCCGGTCTCGACATCCCGGCGGTGATCGAGACGATCTCGAAGGGCGCAGCGCAATCCTGGCAGATGGACAATCGCTGGGAGACCATGGCGCGCGGCGAGTTTGACTTCGGCTTTGCCGTCGATTGGATGCGCAAGGATCTCGGCATTGCGATGTCTGAGGCGAAGAACAACCACGCCCGTTTGCCGGTCGCGGCGTTGGTCGATCAGTTCTACGCCGAGGTCCAGGCGATGGGCGGCAAGCGCTGGGACACCTCAAGTCTGATCGCGCGGCTCAACAACGCCGATAAGAAGTAGCTCGCCGTCGCGTGGTTCCCGCGTATGCCGGGCAGGACTTCGACCGGCATCGCGCACGGGACGACATGTTACGCCCACCGGCGAGGGCAACTTCCCAGCACGCCCTGCGCGCTGAAAGGCCGACCGGCCGCCGCGCTTAGCGCGGAATCGGGCCACGGAAGTGGCCCAAAAGGCAAAGAGTCACGCGGCGCCGGCCCTCGCAACCGGCGTCTGTCGTTTTTAGCGGCTCATCCGCTTCGCCTCGGCGCGGCGCTCATGCAGGATCGGCTCGGTGTAGCCGCTGGGCTGCGCGCGCCCCTTGAAGACCAAATCGCAGGCGGCCTGAAAGCCGGGGCTCCTGTCGAAATCAGCACCCATCGGCTTATAGGCCGGGTCGCCCGCGTTCTGCTCGTCCACGACGCGCGCCATGCGCTGCATCGTCTCCATCACTTGCTCGGAGGAGCACACGCCGTGATGCAGCCAGTTGGCGATGTGCTGGCTGGAAATGCGCAGCGTCGCCCTGTCCTCCATCAGCCCGATATCGTTGATGTCCGGCACCTTTGAGCACCCCACGCCCTGCTCGACCCAGCGCACGACATAGCCGAGGATCCCTTGCGCGTTGTTGTCGAGTTCCGCGCGCACGTCGTCGGGCGCCCAGTTGGCGCGGTCCGCGACCGGAATGGTCAGCAGGTCGGCGAGCTTCGCGCGTGTCTGGCCCTTCAGCTCTTCCTGGCGCGCGCGCACATCAACCTTGTGGTAGTGCACAGCATGCAGCGTCGCCGCGGTCGGGGAGGGAACCCAGGCGGTGTTTGCCCCGGCCTGTGGGTGGCCGATCTTCTCGCGCAGCATGTCCGCCATCTTGTCCGGCGCCGCCCACATGCCCTTGCCGATCTGCGCATGGCCTGGAAGCCCGCAGGCGAGGCCGACATCAACGTTGTTATCCTCATAGGCCAGCAGCCACGGCGCGGTTTTCATGTCGCCCTTACGGATCATGGCGCCGGCTTCCATCGAGGTGTGAATCTCGTCGCCGGTGCGGTCGAGGAAGCCGGTATTGATGAAGAACACGCGCGCCCGCGCCTCGCGGATGCATTCCTTGAGGTTGAGCGTGGTGCGCCGCTCTTCGTCCATGATGCCCATCTTGAGCGTATGGCGCGGCAGGCCGAGCACGTCTTCCACCCGCGAAAACAGCTTGTCGGAAAAGGCGACCTCTTCCGGCCCGTGCATCTTCGGCTTGACGATGTAGACCGAGCCGGCCTGAGAGTTCGCGCGCCGGCCGGACGCGCCGATATCGTGCAGGGCGATGGCGCTGGTCACGATTGCGTCGAGCAGGCCCTCGTAGACCTCGCCCGCGTCGGCATCGAGCACAGCCGGCGTGGTCATCAGGTGCCCGACATTGCGCACCAGCATCAGGCTGCGGCCTTTTAGCTTCTTGGGCTCACCGGTTGGGGCGGTGAGGGCGATATCGTCATTCAGCCGGCGCGTGAACGTGCGATCGCCTTTGCTGACCTCCTCACTGAGATCGCCTTTCATCAGGCCGAGCCAGTTGCGATAGACCAGCACCTTGTCCTCGGCGTCAACGGCGGCAACTGAGTCCTCGCAGTCCATGATCGTGCTCATGGCGGCTTCGAGGATGATGTCCGAAATACCGGCCTTGTCGCTCGCGCCGATCTCGCTGGCGCGGTCGATGCGGATTTCCACGTGCAGGCCGTTGTTGCGCAGGATAATCGCTTCGGGCTGGTCGGGCGCACCACGATAGCCGGCGAATTTACCGGGGTCGGTGAGGGCCGACGTGCCGTTCTCGGTCATGGCGACGAGCCTGCCATCACTGATGCTGTAGCCGGTCACATCGCCGTGGCTTGCGCCTTCGAGTGGGGCGCTTTCGTCGAGAAAGCCTTTGGCCCAGGCGATCACCCGCGCGCCGCGTTCGGGATCATAGCCGCCGCCTGTGGGTGTGTCTCCGAGCGCGTTGGTCCCATAAAGCGCGTCATACAGGCTCCCCCAGCGCGCATTCGCCGCGTTCAGCGCATAGCGCGCGTTCGATACTGGCACGACGAGCTGCGGCCCGCAGACATGCGCGATCTCGTCATCCACGTTCGCCGTCGTCACCGCGAATTCCTGCCCCTCGGGCAGCAGATAGCCGATCTCGCGCAGGAAGCGCTCGTATTCGGCCATATCGAAAGGCTGGCTGCGCCGCGCCTTGTGCCAGTCGTCGATCCTGGCCTGCAATTCGTCGCGCTTGACGAGCAGCGCGCGGTTCTCCGCGCTCAGTTCGGCGACGATGCCAGCGAAGCCGCGCCAAAATGCATCTGGCGCGACGCCCGTGCCGGGCAGGGCTTCGTCGTTGATGAACGCATAGAGTTCTGAGGCGATTTGCAGTCCGGAATGGGTGACACGCTCGGTCAAGACAACCTCCATTTCGCTGGCGGCGCGCAGGCGGCGCCGGCCAGCCGCGCACCCGACATTGAGACCGAAAACGGGCGGAAAGATCAACCGCGACACTTTCTACGCGTTGGCGCAGACGTTTCGCCGAGCATCAAGCCGGGTTAACGACGTTCGTCGCTTCGCCGCGCTGGAACGCCTCGATATTGGTGATCACCTGATCCCACAGGGTCTGCATCGCCGAGTCGCTCGCCCAGGCGCAGTGGGGTGTGATGATCACGTTGGGCCGGTCGGCGATCTGCATGAGCGGGTTGCCGGGCGTTGGCGGCTCTTTCGCCAGGGTGTCGAAGCCGATGCCGCGGACCTGGCCGGCCTCCAGCGCGGCGGCGAGATCGGCCTCGTTCACCAGCCCGCCGCGCGCGGTGTTGATGATGATGGGATGGCGCTCCATCTGCGCAAACTCCGGCGCTGCCAGCAGGTCGCGGCTGTCCGGGGTGAGCGGCAGGTGCAGCGTGATGATGTCGCTCTCGCGGATGACCTGGTCGAACGGCGTGTCGCCCTCGCCGACGCCCGGCTCGCCCTTGAAGCCGGAGATCAGCACGCGCATCC
>CAYXPZ010000031.1:0-24791 GCA_964466965.1 uncultured Hyphomicrobiaceae bacterium | reverse complement strand
ACCCGCCGGTCTCCACCCCGATCTCGCGCAGCACCGCGATCGAGGCGTTGCGCATTTGCTGGTATTCCTTGTCGGTCAACGTCAGCGCCGGGGCGACAGTGATCGAATCGCCTGTATGCACACCCATTGGGTCGACGTTCTCGATGGAACAGATGATGATGCAGTTGTCCGCCTTATCGCGAACGACCTCCATCTCGTATTCCTTCCAGCCGAGCACCGACTCCTCGACCAGCACCTGGTTCGCCGGCGAGGCATCCAGCCCGCGCTCAATAATGTGCAGGTATTCCTCGCGATTATACGCGACGCCGCCACCCATACCGCCCAGCGTGAAGCTCGGCCGGATGATTGCGGGCAGGCCGACGTGGTCGAGCGCGCCGAGCGCCTCGTTCAGGTCGTGCACCAGCATCGAGCGCGGCGTGGCGATCCCGATGCGGTCCATCGCCTCGCGGAAGGATTGCCGATCCTCGGCCATATCGATCGCCGCGGCGTTCGCGCCGATCATCTCGATGCCGTATTGGTCCAGCGTGCCGTCGCGGTGGAGCGCCAGCGCGGTGTTGAGCGCGGTCTGACCGCCCATGGTCGGCAGCAAGGCCATGCGCTCTTCCGGGTGGTTCCGGCGCTCACGGGCGATGATCTTGGCGACGAAATCCGGCGTGATCGGCTCGACATAGGTCGTGTCGGCCAGTTCGGGGTCGGTCATGATCGTGGCCGGGTTCGAATTCACCAGCACGATCCGGTACCCCTCGGCCTTCAGCGCCTTGCAGGCCTGCGTTCCGGAATAGTCGAACTCGCACGCCTGGCCGATCACGATCGGTCCGGCGCCAATCACCAGAATAGAATCAATATCAGTGCGTTTGGGCATTCAGCTTGCGCCGTGCGCCTGTTGGCCAGAGAAGCGGCGGATCGTCGTCGCGCGCCCGCAATTGCGGCTCTCGCGCTTATAAAGGATGTGGCGCGCAATTCAACAAGATCGTCACACGCCGGCGCGGTCACTGCGCCACCACCTCGCTCATGCTCTCTTCAATAAGCGTGTCAACCCGCGCTGCAAAGCCCGCGCCAGCTTCGGCATACATGTTGAAAACACAGTGAGCGCCTCCGTTTTCAAGCGCCTCCACATCTTCAGGGTATTTCGCCAGCGCCGCGATAAAGCCGCCGAAACCTGCGCGCTTGATCTGCTCCAGCGCATACATGTTAACGTGGTGGTCGGGCATGGCGAGCATGACGACGCGGAAGTCCTGGCCCGCCGCTTCCATGCGCTCCCAGAAGTCGCTGTCGGCGGCGTCGCCGACAAAGACGTTGCGCCCGTCCTCGCGGTGGCTGGCAACTTTATCGGCGTTGCTCTCGATGCCGGCGACGAGGTGATCTCCATATCGCCTGCGCAAATAGTCGTACGCGCCCGTACCGACCCGTCCCATTCCGAAGACGAGGATTTGGGCGCTGCCCGTATCGAGCGGCTGATCGCCGGAACGGCGCGTTACCGTCTCGAAGCGTTTCAACATTTCGCTCAGATTGGCGTAGAAGCGGTTGACGTTCTGGTTCAGCACGGATGCGGTCACGAAGGAGATCGCCACCGCCAGGGCGATCACGGTTAGTGCATCCGATGCCAGCCAGCCATTGTCGAGCGCGACCGCGCCCACGATGAGACCGAATTCGCTGTAGCTTGACAGGCTTGCTGCGGCCAGGAACGAAGACCGCGCCCGCAGTCGAAACCGCGTCAGGATCAGGAAGAATAGCGCAGACTTGACTGGAACCAGAAGTACGAGGGCCAGGGCGAGCAACAGATGGTCCAGCGTCACCGCGCCGATAAGCCCGATGTTCAGGAAGAAACCGACAAGCATCACCTCCTTCAGCGTGAACAGCGAATCGGCGACATCTCCGGCGCGGCGGTGGCCGGCCATCATCATGCCCAGGACCAGCGCGCCGAGGTCAGGCTTGAGACCTGCCAGACTGAAGCTCGTCGCGCCCACGACGACCGCTGCGAACAGCCCGAACATCGGCAGCAGCTCGCCGCTTCCGGCGCGTTCCAGCAGATAGCTGAGCAGCGGGCGCAGCATTACCAGCCCGACCAGTGCGAACGCCCAGATCGAGGGCAGCTTGCCGGTGGAAAAGGTAAGGAATGCAACAGCCAGGATATCCTGGAATATCAGGATGCCGATGGCCGTTCGCCCATCGACCGAACGCGCGCCGCCGCGTTCCTCGAGCACTTTGACCGCGAAAACCGTGCTGGAGAAGCTCAAAGCAAATGCCAGCAGCAGGATCTGAACGGGATCGCCGATATCAAGAAGTGTCAGCACGGATACAGGCGCGAGATAGAATAACAGCGAGAAGATGGCGATGATCGTCACAGCGTGAACCGAAGCGCCGCCCCAAATTTCCGGGCGCGCCAGCGCGCTCGGTTTGAGCTTCAGGCCGATGGTGAAGAGCAGCAAGATGACGCCAAGCTCGGCGATTTCAGCGATCAGGGGCGAGGCGGGCATGCCCATCGCGTTGAGCACGAAGCCCGCGAGCAGGAACCCAGCCAGCGGCGGAAGCCGGACCATTTGCGCCGCGAAACCGAGGATCGCCGCCAAGGCGAGGGCGATGGAGAAATCCGAAATGCCAGGAACTAGCGCCGATGAAGTCAGATCCATAGGCTCCGGGTCAGATGCGCGGGGTTGCGCTGCTAAGACGGCGTACCGGCATGTTTGTGCCGCTTGGCACGCTTTACACGACGGCGGGTAACAACCTTGAACAGTGGACGGCTGCGTCCGGCCTTCGCTGTGATGAGCGATGTACCCACCGCCCGACCTATAACTCAGCGCATTGCGCCTAACTTTATTTTAAGCCGGCTGAATGTCACAACCGCTAATTCGGCTCCAATTCCGAAACAATCTCCAACATTGCGCAACGATTTCGATTAAACTCTTGGGCGAGCGTCTTGACTGAACTGGCACCGACACCAAGCTCAACCGTAAAATCCACGCTTGTATCGGCGCCTCGTGTGAGTTTGGTTTCGCACTGGCTCGGCATTCCGATCTGCTCAGAGATCACCTTTTGCGTCGCCGGCGAGAGGTGCCAGCCAAGCGGCATATCGAACTCGCCGTGTTGCAGTTCGACAAGGTAGGCGCGCTCGACCAGTTGGCCGTTCTGGGTCTCGCGTGTCAGCCGCCACTGCGCTAACTCTCCGCGCCTGTACCTGGTGTTGTCGAGCGCGGCCACCGGCGCAATAAACTCTGAGACTTCCTGTTCAGCCTCAAGTTTCGTTGCCTCGGACGTGTACGCTTCGTTAAGCACTATAAAGCGGAATGCTGGATCAATCGGGATGTCCACGGCTTCTTGCTGGATCACGCCACTGAGAGCTGCCAGTCCACCGAGGCCTTCTAGGCTCTCCTGCTCATCCAGCCAAGATTTGATGGCGCGTGCGATATCTAAACCCGTATCAATCGCCGAGCTTTCGAAGTATCCGCCATCGGCGAGGTCACGTTGGTCTACATAGCGGCCATAGCGTTGCGGATATTGCCCGGGCGGCAGAATATAAGGGAAGCGCGCGCTCAGACTGATCGCGGTCGCTAGCGAGATATCATAGTCTTTCACCCCTGTTTCGTCAGGTACGCTGATGGGATAGACGAAGTTTAGGGGTATGTTCGTGTCCGCGGTCTGATCGAATGGCGCGACCGCGAACCGACGGCCGCTTTCAACATTGGTGGTGTTGAGAATCAACGACGGGCCACCGACTTGCTTCAGGTCGCCCGAAAACTCTAGAAAATTGCTCGTGAACGGATTTTCGCGCGGGTCAACGTCTTTGCCCGTGATGCTCATCGTGTCTACCCACGCGTGGCTCAGGCTCGCGTCGAAGGCGCGTGCACGGTCCAGGACGCCAAAGCCCGGCGCGATGAAGCGCTGCAGAAAATCAGGGAACAGCGCCCCGGCCAGGACTGGGGTGAGAAAATCGTGGCGTAGATAAGTTTGGATTTCGCGCTCAAGCTCGGTGGTGCCGGTCCTTGGTTGCGCACTGCATCCTTCTCCCACAACCTCAGGCCGCTGCTCTCTCATGGCCTGAAGCCAAAATGCGCTGAATGTGCTTGCTCCCAGGCTGCCGCCAGACACCCCGCTGATCGCGAAGACATGATGGCGCAGCGCCGGGCAAGCGGTGTAAAGCCGCGCAAGGGTGAGCGCCGTCAAGTTAGCGGCATAAACCCCGCCGCCGCGCGCTGTCACGATATAAACAGGGTAGGGCCGTCCGCGCGCGGCATAGCGTTCAACCCGCTCGGGCGGGCGCGATCGCATCCATTCCGCGAACGCTTGGCCGAGCGTTTCGGGAGCTTCGACTTTGGATTCATACAACCTGACTTTATGGTTCTTGTTCAACCCAGCAAGGGCGAAGATGAGCGCCGCGCTAAATAGGATTGTAAGAACTGGAAGGCCGATAATATCGTAGAGCCGAGTGAATGCTGCGAAGAAATAGGCGATGAATATAAAGAAGAGACAGATTACCGCGAAGCTGCCAAAACCGGTTATCAGCCAGGTGAGATAAAACCGCTGCCCACCAAGCGAATCGATGATGGGCTGCGCTGCGATGAGCGCGACAACGAGCGCTAAGCTTGCAAGGAAAAACAGCAAATACCGCGGCGCGAATGGACGGCGTGAGAAGTAAGACCCTTCGCGGAACGCGCGCCACAGCAAAAATGCAAAAACAACAACAAACATGACAATAAGTGCTCGAATGAAATTGATGAGGTTATCGGCAATTGTTGCGTATTCGCTGATCGTGCTGCCGAACCAGACGGGCAAGGTATCGCCCAAGGCCGCGTTAGCAGACAGCAACGAGACAAATTTCAACCCAAGCACGTGGTTTTGATGTTCCTCTGCCCCAAGCAGCGCGGAGCCCAACTTGAGCAGCTCATCGCCTTCGAGCAGATCTGCGGGAACTAAGGCGAGCAACACCCCGACAATAGGCAGCAGCGCGATGATCATGGAAAAAACATGGGAGATCGTGCGTGCAAGCGGGCTGAATGTGACCTCCGGGTGAAGGTCTTCAGAATTGGCCCACATCGCACGCGACACTGACCAGAGGAAGTAACTCAGCGCGGCCAGAAGCAAAATCGAAAAAACGGGCCGTAATTCGAGGCCTTCAAAACCAAATTCCCATTCGAGGGCGAGCACTTTGTAGACTTCTTCAACTTGGTTAGGAATGAAAAAAACAAAAAACGCGATGATCGACACAATTAGAGGGGCGCGCATGTCCCACATAACATCGCCAATGATTTTTGTGATGCGCCAGATCAGTGGCAACTCAGAAAACGCACGGTTCGACATAATCGCTTTCCCCTACTGCGTTACGAGGGAGGTAACGCCGATAGCCTCTTCAACAGGCGTGTCAGTCTCGGCAAGCATAACTTCTTTGAGTGATTTTGAATTTCGGCCGTTTCTACCAGCTCCCGCTTGGCGTCAATCAAAGCTCGCAGCGCTTAGCCTCAATCTGCTCCATGATCGCTTCATACGCGTTCTTATGGTTCGGGTTGACGGTCGGATCGTTCAGAATGGTCTGCTCGACGTCGTCTTCTGAGAGACTTGGATCGCAGCTTCGGGACTGTTGCGCGTATCGCTTCGCGTAGAATTGGGACACCGGGCAGTATCCATATTCCACGAGCAGCCCGATGCGCACTTCGACCAAGGTCGGGCACTGCAGCCTCGAGAAATCTTGGGCTGCTGAGGTGTTGGCCAATGGCAGGGCCCAGAGCAAGCTCAACAGGAGAGCCTTTGCGATCCATGACAGTTTACCAATCATTGATGCCTCCCAAAAACATCGATCCGGCCCTGACGCTGCAATATTTGAAATGAATAGGCGCTGAATACGCCGAAGCGGGCGCGAAACTCCTTGCAGGAGTACGCGCTAAGGCTCCCCGCATAGCCGTCGCGGGAACTGTGCCGAACTCAGATGCAGCATGCAACTTAATCCGGCGCGGCGCTCCGCAGGCGCGCCTGCGTTTGTGTCATTTCAGCCAGCACATGATCGACGGTCCACTTCACAGCGGATCACGTCCGCTCAATCAGTTGCCAACAGGCATGGGATAGGCGGCATCGTGTATCGATCTCTCGTGTAAACACTGTTCAGATAAGACCAACGCGGCCCATCAGCCGTGAACGAGGAAATCCAAGAGAGGGCGCCGTAATGGGAACGGACACGACAGCGCCAGCAGCGTCTGGCGCAGACATGCGAGCACCGGCAGCGGGTCGGGATAATGAAAGGTACGCGGAAATAACCGGGGCGCTGCATTGGCAAAGCATTGATCTCGCGCGCATTGGTCCCTTCAAAGGTTTGAGCCCAGCGGTGATTTCCACACTGCGCGCCCACTTGCGCCTTTGCCAGTTTTCTGCCGGAGACACACTGTTCCGCGAAGGCGAGCGCACAGGCGGTGCGCTCTACATCCTGATTTCCGGCGAAGTCTCGGTGTGCAAATGCGGGCACGATCCGCTCACACGTGCGCCGCTGGAATATGAAGTGGCGGTGCGCGGGCCAGAGGAGGTGGTCGGGTCTGTCTCGCTGCTTGATCGGCGGCCAGCTTCTGCCACTGCACGCTGCCGCACGAACGTGACCGTCGCGATCCTGGATTTGGACACCATTCCCACGGGGTCTTTCCCGAGAAAGGCGCGCCGGGCGCTGAAAAACCAACTCGCCTTCCATCTGGCCACGCGGCTGCGTGACACCCTGGATGATCGGGTTGATGCGCTGCGCAATGAGGCCGAGCTTGCTGGGTATCGCAATGCGATCGCGCTGGTGCTGGTTGGGGCGCTGTCGATGTTGTCGGTCTATACGCTGGCGCTGAGTGCGATCGCTGGGCTGAGCCTGCCGCCCGAAGCTCGGCTAGCTATCACGCCGCTGGTGATCCTCATGTTCGCCGCAGCGTTCTGGTCGGTTATTCGGTTGAGCCGGTTTCCGCTCGCTTTTTATGGCCTGCGGCTGGACAATTGGCGTCGGTCGCTTGGCCTCGCCATCAAGACGTCGCTCGCGTTTATTGCCGTGCTGGCAGGCACAAAATGGCTGCTGATCGCGCTTGTCCCGCACCTGCGAGACTTGCCGGTGGTTGCGCCCGCGAGCATTTCCCTGAATGGAACGGATCAGGTCTCGTGGCTCGTCTACGGGACGATCATTGCCCTTTATGCATTGTTTGTGCCGGCGCAGGAATTTGTTGCGCGCTGCGGGATACAGGCCCCGCTATATGCCTTCCTTGACGGGTCAGAGCTGACCCGGCGCACCTGGGCGATTCTTGTGTCTAATTTCGCCTTCGCCGCCGCGCACGCCCACACGAACCCGAGCTTTGCGCTGGCGTCGTTCCTTCCAGGGATTTTCTGGGGCTGGCTGTTCGCGCGCACCCACTCGCTGCTGGCGGTGTCGGTGTCACATGTGATGATCGGAGGCGCAGGGATCTTCGTCTTCGGGGTGGAGGACTTTATCGCCGCGCTGTTTTGATCAGGTCGAGACCGCGCCGGCGTGCGCCGTCTCCAACTCAAAGGCCGCCGCCATCAGCGCCTTGGTGTAATCCGTCTTCGGGTTGGTGAACACTTCGCGCGCCTCGCCCTGCTCGACGACCTTGCCGTCCTTCATCACGATGACGTAGTTGGACAGCGCGCGTACCACCCGCAGGTCATGGCTGATGAACATATAGGCCAGATTGTGCCGGTCCTGCAGGTCGCGCAAAAGATCAACGATTTGCGCCTGCACCGACACGTCGAGCGCGCTGGTCGGCTCGTCCAGCATGACGAACTTCGGTTCCAGCACCATCGCGCGGGCGATGGCGATGCGCTGGCGCTGTCCGCCCGAGAACTCATGCGGATAGCGGTCCTGCGTCCGCGGGTCGAGGCCGACTTCGCTGAGCGCCTTGGAAACCCGTGCGCGCCGCTCTTCGGGCCGCATCTTCGGATGCTGGATGATGAGACCCTCTTCCACGATCTGGCTTACTGAGAGGCGCGGGCTGAGCGAGCCATACGGGTCCTGGAACACGATCTGCATCTGCCGGCGGTACGGGCGCATCTTCTTGAAGGTCAGCCCGTCGATGTTTTGCCCCATATAGACGATGGGGCCGTCGCTGGAGGTGAGCCGCAGGAGCGCGAGGCCGAGGGTCGTCTTTCCGGAGCCGGATTCGCCGACCACGCCCACGGTCTGCCCCTCGCGAATTTGCAGCGACAGGCCGTCAACCGCCTTGACATGGCCGACCGTGCGCTTGAGCAGGCCGCGCTTGATCGGGAACCAGACGCGGAGATTCTCGGTGCGGACGATGATCGGTGCGCTGTTATCGCTCGCCGGCGGGTCGCCTTTCGGCTCTGCAGCAAGCAGATGCTTGGTGTAGGCATGGCGCGGCTCGGTGAAGATACGTTCGGTTTCCGCCGCTTCGACGATCTCGCCGTCATTCATCACGCAGACCCGCTCGGCCATCTTGCGCACGACCGTCAAGTCATGGGTGATTAGCAGCAGCGCCATCCCCAGCTCTTTCTTCAGCCGCTGCAGGAGCTCCAGGATCTGCGCTTGAATGGTCACGTCGAGCGCGGTGGTCGGCTCGTCCGCAATCAGCAAGTCCGGTTCGTTCGCGAGCGCCATGGCGATCATCACGCGTTGGCGCTGCCCGCCGGAGAGTTGGTGCGGATAGGATTTGAGCCGCGTTTCCGGGTCAGGGATACCGACTTTGTCGAGCAGTTCCAGCACATGTGTGCGCGCCTGCCCATCCGAGAGGCCACGATGGACCTTGAGCACTTCGCCAATCTGCTTCTCGACCCTGTGCAGCGGGTTCAGCGAGGACATCGGTTCTTGAAAAATCATGCCGATGTCGCGACCACGCAGCTTCTGCATCTCCGTGAGCGGCAGTTGCAAGACGTCGCGGCCCTTGAAATAGATCTCCCCAGATGGGTGTGAGGCGGCGGGATACGGCAACAGTCGCATGACCGACAGGGCCGAGACGGTTTTGCCGGAGCCGGATTCGCCGACGAGCGCCACCGTATCGCCGCGATCGAGGCTGAACGAGACGCGCTTGACGGCTTCCACCTCGGTTTCGTCGGAGGTGAAGTTTACCGACAGGTTGCGCACGTCCAGCAGCCTGGTGGAATCGCTCATGCCGCCCTCACCGGAAGGTCTTGCGCGGGTCGAGCGCGTCGCGGACCGCCTCGCCGATGAAGATCAGAAGGCTGAGCATGATCGCGATCACCATGAACGCGGTGATGCCCAGCCACGGCGCTTGCAGGTTGTTTTTCCCCTGCGCCAGCAGTTCGCCGAGCGAAGGTGAGCCAGGCGGCAGGCCAAAGCCAAGGAAGTCGAGCGAGGTCAAAGTCGTGATCGAAGCGTTCAGCAGAAACGGCATGAAGGTGATCGTCGCCACCATCGCATTCGGCAGCAGATGCTTGAACATGATCTTGCCATCGCTCAGGCCGAGCGCGCGCGCTGCATGGATGTATTCGAAGTTGCGCCCGCGCAGGAACTCCGCGCGCACGACGCCCACGAGCGCGACCCAACTGAATAACAGCAAGATGCCAAGCAAGATCCAGAAGTTCGGCTCGATCACCGCGGCGATGATAATGAGCAGATAAAGCGCTGGGATCGCTTGCCAGATTTCGATCACGCGCTGGAAGATCAGGTCTGTCCACCCGCCGAAATAGCCCTGGACCGCGCCCGCGGTGATCCCGATGATCGAGGAAAAAAACGTCAGCATGAGCCCGAACAGCACCGATATTCGAAAGCCGTAGATCACGCGCGAAAGCACGTCGCGGCCCTGATCGTCCGTACCGAGCAGGTTCTCTGATGATGGCGGTGCTGGCGCCGGCACCGGCAGGTCATAGTTTATGGTATCGTAGCTGTAGCGGATTGGCGGCCAGATCATCCAGCCGTTCTTTTCCTTGATGAGATCCTGAACATAGGGGTCGCGATACTCCGCCTCCGTGGCGAATTCGCCGCCAAAGGCCGTCTCGGGGTAGAAGTTAAAAATCGGCGTGTAATAGGCGCCGTCGTATTGGATCAGAATCGGCCGGTCGTTGGCGATGAACTCTGCGAACAGCGAAATCACGAACAGGATCAGGAAAATCCATAGGCTCCAGAAGCCCCGGCGGTTCGCCTTGAAATTGTTCCAGCGCCGCTTGTTGATCGGAGACAGCTCGAACCGGCCGCGGGGCGGCGGAACGATCGCGCCCGCGTCAAGATAGCCCTCGGGTTCGCGGCTGACCTTCTGTTCCATGGCTGGTTAGACCTCCCGCGACTCGAAATCGATGCGCGGATCGATCCAGGTGTAGGTCAAATCCGAGATCAGGTTGATGATGAGTCCCATCAGCGAGAAAATGTACAGGGTGGCGAAGACCACAGGATAATCCCGGTTCACGATTGACTCGAAGGAGAGCAATCCCAACCCATCGAGCGAAAATATCGTCTCGATGAGGAGCGAGCCGGTGAAAAACGCGGCGATGAACGCGCCCGGGAAGCTCGCGACAATAATGAGCATGGCATTGCGAAAGACATGACCATAGAGCACCTGCGTTTCGCTTAATCCCTTCGCCCGCGCCGTCATAACATACTGCTTCCGGATCTCGTCCAGAAACGAGTTCTTGGTCAGGAAAGTGGTGGTCGCGAACGCCGACAGCGACAGCGCGAGCAGCGGCAATGCCAGATGCCAGAAGTAATCGACGATCTTCATCGGCCAGCTCAGCTCCTCCCAGTTATCGGAAGTGAGCCCGCGCAGCGGAAACCAGTCGAGAAAAGTGCCGCCCGCGAACAGCACGATCAGCAGCACCGCGAACAGGAAGCCGGGAATGGCGTAGGCGACGACGATCACGCTGCTGGTCCAGACGTCAAAGCTGGTGCCGTCCTTAACTGCCTTGCGAATGCCGAGCGGAATGGAGATCCCGTAAGAGATCAGCGTCATCCATAAGCCAAGCGAGATTGAAACTGGCAGCTTTTCCGCAATCAGGTCGAGAACATCGACGCTGCGAAAATAACTCTCGCCGAAATCGAAGGTGATGTAGTTCCACATCATCATCAGGAAGCGTTCATGCGGCGGCTTGTCGAAACCGAACTGTTTTTCCAGCTTCTCGATGAATTCAGGGTCGAGCCCCTGCGCGCCGCGATATTGGGACGAGCCGTCGCCCGCCCCCTCGCCGCCGCCGGCTGCGCCGAAATCCCCCCCTTCCGTTCCGCCGATCCGCGCCGTCGCGGCAACGTCCGTCCCGCTCAACTGCGCGATGATACGCTCGACCGGGCCGCCCGGTGCGAACTGCACAATCACGAAGCTAATCACCATGATCCCGAACAGGGTCGGGATCATCAGCAACAGACGGCGAACAATATAGGCTGTCATACTGCGCTAACCCCTTGCGGACTGGCCGATAAAACGCTCATTCCAAGCGCCTTGCGCGCGGACTGCCTTAACGCGCGTCTTCTAACCGAGCCGCCTTTTCCTTGTCGTACCACCACGTTTCGATCACACCGCGATCGTATGGCGGTTTTGTCTCCGGCCAGGAAAATTTGTTCCAGAAGGCCAGGTGATGGCTCGCCTTATACCAGTGGGGCACCCAGTAATGGCCCGCCCGGAGCACCCGGTCGAGCGCGCGTGTCGCTGTGCGCATCTCGTCGCGGCTCTCGGCGGCGAGCACCTCGTCAATCAGCGCGTCGACGACGGGCGACGAAATGCCGGCCAGGTTGGAGCTGCCCTTTTGTGTGGTCGAAGCGCTGCCGAAATAGTTCCGCAGTTCCGGCCCCGGCGTCTGATTGAGCACGAAACGCGCGGTTGTGATATCGAAATCGAAACTTTTCAAACGTTCCTGATACTGCGCCGGGTCCACCCGCCGGATGCTGGCATCGATGCCGATCAACTCCAAGTTCTTGACGTAAGGGCCGATCACGCGCTCGAAAGTCTGTGAAAAGATCAGAAATTCGATCTCCAGTGGCTCGCCTGTTTCCGCATTGACCCGCTGCCCGTCGCGGATGACCCACCCGGCGTCATTCAGCAAGCGCGAGGCACGGCGTATCTGCCGCCGGTTGCGCCCGGAGCCATCGCTTTTCGGCGGGACATAAGCGGTTTCAAAGACGCTTTTCGGCAGCTGCTCACGATAGGGTTCGAGAAGTTCGAGCTCCGCTTGGCTGGGCTCGCCCTGCGCCTTCAGGTCGGTGTTTTCGAAGTAGCTCGCAGTACGCTGATATAGCCCATAGAAGATCTTCTTATTGGTCCATTCGAAGTCGAACGCATAATCCAGCGCCAGGCGAACCCGGCGGTCGTCGAACTTGTCCCTGCGTGTGTTGATGAAGAACCCCTGTGCGCCTGATGGTCGGCCGTCGGGTAAGGTCAACTGCTTCATCTGTCCAGAGCGCACTTGCTGGATGTCGTATTCCGTGGCCCAGGATTTCGACGTGAATTCCTCGCGCAGATCAAATTCACCGGCCTTTAGCGCTTCAAGCTCGGCCGTACGGTCGCGGAAATATTCATAGCGCAGTTCGCCGAAATTGTACCGTCCCTGATTGACCGGAAGATTCCAGCCCCAATAGTCTTCGCGCCGGCGCAAGGTGACGAAGCGGCCCTGCTTGTAATCGACGATCTCATAAGGCCCCGAGCCGAGCGGCGGCTCAAGCGACGACTCGTTGAAGGGCTGCTCCTGGTAATACGCCTTTGACAGGATGGGCAGCTCGGCGAGCATCATCGGCAGGCGGCGCTTGCCCGGCCCGGTGAAGGTGAAGCGGACAGTGTAATCGTCAAGCGCCTCCGCGGTTTCTACGTCGCGTAGCATGGCATTGTAGACGGGCAGCCCATCTCGTCTCAGCGTTTCGTAGGTGAAAACCACGTCTTCCGCCGTGACAGGTGAGCCATCGGCGAAGGTTGCCTCCGGCCGCATGTAAAACGTTACGCCGCTGTGGTCGGGCGCCAGTTTGGCCGCGTGTGAAACGAGCCCGTAGACCGCATCGGGTTCGTCATAGGCGCGGGTCATCAGGCTATCGAACAGGAGCCCCATGCCTTGCGCGGCATCACCTTTGATGATGAATGGGTTGAAGCTGTTGAAGGTGATGACCCCGGCCGTACCGATCATCGACATCTGTCCCCCGACCGGAGCGTCGGGATTCACATAGTCGAAATGTTCGAAATCCGCCGGATATTTCAGTTGGCCAAATGCCGACAGTCCATGGCGCATCTCCGCGGCGGCATCTGCGCGCGTGCCAAATGCCGGCGCAGTAAGCAAAACCGCGAGCACGGCTATGAGAACAGGCAAGTTCCGGCAGACTTTTTGCAACATCCGCACGCTCACTGAGTCGCGCCGGCGCGCTGCGCGCCGTCAGGGTCGTGCCACCAAACCTGCGTAAAGCCGACTGCCCGGTCTGGCAGCCGCTCCGGGTGTGCAAACTTGTCCCAGTAGGCGACCCGCGCTGCAGGGGAAAACCACTGCGGAACGACATAGTGATTCCAGAGCAGAACCCGGTCGAGCGCCCTCGTCATGGTGACAAGCTCGTCGCGGTCTTTGGCGAAGATGATCTTGTCGATCAGTTCATCGACTGCGGGGTTCTGGATGCCAATGGTGTTGCGGCTGCCGGGCGTCTCAGCGGCACGCGAGCCCCAGAAATCGCGTTGCTCATTCCCGGGGGACTCCGATTGGGCGAACTGATCCACGATGATATCGAAATCGAAGCTTTTCGTGCGCTCTTGATACTGAGAGGAGTCTACAACACGCACAGAAACATCCATCCCGATACGCTTGAGCTTCTGCGTGTAAGGCAGCACGACGCGCTCCATCGACGGGGACTGCAGCAGAAATTCTACCGTAAACGCCTCGCCCGTCTCAGCATTGACGAGCCTGCCCTCTTTGGTTTGCCAGCCGGCTTCGCGCAGAAGCGAGAGCGCGTTGCGGAGGTTGTTCCGCATCGCCTGTCGACCGCCGCCCTCCGGGTTGAAGTATTCTTGAGTCAGCACCTCTTCGGGTACATGGTCAGGGTACCTCTCGCGCAGCTTTTCCAATACCTCGCGCTCGCGCCCCTGTGGCAGGCCGCGCGATGCCAGTTCAGTGTTCTCAAAGAAGCTGTCGGTGCGCTCGTACTGCCCGAAAAACAGCGTCTTGTTGGTCCACTCAAAATCGAAGGCATAGTTGAGAGCGCGGCGGACGCGCGGATCGGCAAACTGGGTACGGCGGGTGTTGAAGACAAACGCTTGCATCGGTTTTGGCGTGTCCAGTTCGATCTCGCGTTTGACGACTTCACCATTATCATGGGCTGGAAAGTCGTAACCTGTGGCCCAGTTCTTGGCGCTATTTTCCTGATAAAAGTCAATCTTCCCCGCAGTGAAGGCCTGGAACGCCACTGTGCTGTCGCGGAAGTAGTCGATCTCGACCTTATCGAAATTGTATTGACCCTTGCGGACCGGCAAATCTTCAGCCCAATAGTCTTCAACGCGCTGGTAGACAATGCTGCGTCCGCCCTCGACATTTGCGATGCGGTACGGACCGGATCCGAGCGGCGGTTCTAGCGTGGTGCGGGCCGGATCGCGGTCCTCCGAGCCATCCCAATAGTGCTTTGGCAACACCAGAAGCTGGCCCATGATGAGCGGCAATTCGCGATTATTCTTTGTATTGAAATAAAACGTCACTTCCCCTTCGCCGGTCTTTTCGGCGCGCGTGACATTTGCGTAGTAGGCATTAAAGAATGGGTTGTTTTCCTTCAGCACTTTCAGCGAAAAGATGACGTCTTCGGGCGTAATCGGCGTGCCGTCGTGCCACCGCGCTTCTTCCCGCAGACCAAAAGTGGCGGACGAGTAATCCTCGGGATAAGACACCCATTCGGCAATCAGCCCGTATTCGGTTGAGGCTTCATCCAAACTGTTCGCCATGAGTGGTTCGAACACAAGGCCAAGACCGCGAGCCTTCGTCCCTTTGAAGGTGATCGGGTTGAGCGAATCAAAACTGCCGATCGCCGACAAATTAGCCGTGCCACCTTTTGGCGCATCGGGATTTGCATAGGGGACGTGCGGGTAATCCGGCGGGAGCTTTGGCTCCGGGGTGATCAGCGACAGCCCATGATTCTTTTTTAACGGTTCGGCGCGGAGAGGCTGCGAATAGACCCCGCAAATAGATACGCTGAGCCCGAACAGAACAGCGAAACCGACGGCGAAACGGCGAAATTCCATAGCGATCCTGGCGTTTGCTGATAGAGCGGTTGCAACACTTGGCAAAACATCTCGTTTGCAACGTGTAAGCGTCTAACATGCCCTGCGAGCGGCCTTGGCAGCAAATTAAAAAACATCAATAGCCCGCTCTCAAGCAACGCTCTCTTCTCAGGGCCAAGCCGTCGGATCCTGCGCAAGGCCAGTCGTCTTGCTCAGTTGGCTGCAGCGTCGTCGTCAAGGCTTGCAGCCTCGGTCGCTGGCACGGCCGCGCCGGCATCGGCCCTGTCGCCGCCTTCGCCAGCTGTCGCTTCAGAGCCAGGGAGCGGTGGCGCGTCGCCCAGCGAGGCCAGATAGGCGATGATGTCAGCACGCGTGGCGTCATCTTTCACGCCTGGATATGCCATGGTCGTGCCGGGGACGTAATCCATCGGGTTTTCCAGCCATGCGTTCATACGCTCATAGGTCCAAGTGCCGTCCAGGCCTTTGAGCGAATTGGAATAGTTGAAACCGTCAGCGGCAGCGATGTCCTCGCCCATGATGCCGTAGAGGTTAGGACCAACCTTGGTTGGGCCACCTTCGTTGAACGAATGGCATGCGGCGCATGCCTGGACGGCCTGTTCGCCGGCTGCCTGATCGGCATTGGCGAACATGGCGGCCAGCTTACTGTCGCCGTCTGCAGCCGCATCTGTCTGCGCCGGCGTGTCATCCATGGTGTCGCCAGACAGCGCTTGCGCATCGGCCATCTCGGTCGCTCCGTCGGTTGGAGCATCCGCTGTCTCGGCCGTTTCGTCCTGTTGCGCGGCTTGCTGTTGGTCCTCGGCGCTGGCTGCTTCGTCTCGCGCGGCTGACGGAGCCTCCTGCTGAGCGCTGTCTTCGGTTTCCGGCGGTGTTTCAGCAGTCGCTTCCGCGGTCTCGCCGGCCGCCTCGGGCTCCGGGAATGGCGGCGCTTCGCCAAGCGATGCCAAATAGGCGATCATGTCGGCGCGATCTTGCGCATCCTTAATGCCCGCATAGCCCATGCTCGTTCCGGGCACGCATTCCGACGGATTCTCAAGAAAGCAATCCAGCCGCTCGTAGCTCCATTCGCCGCCATATTCCTGCAGCGCATTCGAGTAAGCGAAACCTTCGACGGCCGCGACCTCACGGCCCACCACACTATACAAATTCGGGCCGACGCGGTTGGGACCACCTTCTTCAAAAACATGGCAGGCCGTGCACTGCCGTCCGACCTTCTCGCCCGCCGACGGGTCCGCGGCTGCGAGCAGAACCGGTAGTGGCTCCACCTTGGGGGCCTGCTCCTCCTCGGTGTCGGCTTCCGCCGTCTGCGTCTCAGGCTCGACCTGCACGACTTGATACTCGCCCGGACCGCCCTGTGGATACAGGATCGGTATGGCCGTGTTGGCGCCAACGAGTACAAGCAAGCTCAGCAAAGCGGCCGCGGCTAATTTGTTGAAGGTCCAAAGATCCATGCTGCGATCCCTAAATTCGTCGGTCCGGTTCGGATGCCGCTTCGGGCGCTGATGTCAAAATCGGTTGACCGGCCCAAAGGATATAGCTTTTCTTAGACGCGTGGTGCAACTTCGATCGGCTTGGCGACGGGGGGCGTTGCCGCCGACCATTCACACAACCAATAACGACAATGTCTCGTCCGTTAATCATCATTCCAGCGCGGATGCAAGCCAGCCGCCTGCCGGGGAAACCGCTCGTAGACATTGGCGGCATCCCCATGATCGTGCACGTATGGCAGCGGGCGGCCGCGGCCAATGCGGGCGACGTTTTTGTCGCAACGGACGATCAGGCCATCTCAAACGCCGTTGCAGCGGCGGGTGGCACAGCGATCATGACGCGCGCCGATCATCCCAGTGGATCGGACCGCGTATACGAGGCCGCCTGCAAGGCTGCAGGCGAGGCGCCCGCCGATGTCATCGTAAATATTCAAGGCGATCTGCCAGCCCTGGATCCGGCGCTGGTGCGCGCTTGCGTCGCACCCCTGGAAAATTCTGACGTGGACATCGCAACGCTTGCAGCGGAAATCGACGATGCCGGCGAGGTGATCGATCCCCACGTCGTGAAGGTAATCGGCACCCCGGAAGGCGACGGCACTACGCTGCGCGCGCTGTATTTCACACGTGCCCCCGCCCCCGCTGGCTACGGTCCGTTCCTTCACCACATTGGCATCTATGCCTACCGGCGGGAGGCGCTGGCGCGATTCGTGTCGCTTCCGGCGTCGCCACTGGAAAAACGCGAGCGGCTCGAACAGCTGCGCGCGCTTGAAGCGGGTATGCGTATAAGCGTAAGTGTGGTTGACAGCGTGCCGCTTGGGGTCGATACCCCGGCCGATTTGGAACGCGCCCGTGCAGTTCATGCAGCCCGCCAGCATGTGACTCAGGCGCAGGCCGGCGCGCAAGGCTGATTAAGACCATGACAGACGCAAGAGTGAAAAGGCGCCGGGCCGCGGCGGCGCAGCAGACAAAACGTTCTTCCGGCGTCGAGAGGGCTGGCGCGGCGACAGCGAAATGGGGCCGGACGGCGCGCAGCGCCTCTGATATCATCGCCTACCAGGGCGAGCCCGGCGCAAACTCACACATCGCCTGCCGCGATCAATTTCCCGACATGAACGCGCGCGGGTGTGCCACCTTCGAGGACGCTTTGAATGCCGTTCACACCGGGGAGGCGGCCTGCGCCATGATCCCGGTCGAAAACTCGGTGGCCGGGCGCGTCGCGGACGTTCATCACCTGCTGCCGGAGTCGGGTCTGCGCATCATTGGCGAGCATTTCGAGCGGATTTCGCATCAACTCCTGGCGCTGCCCGGCGCTCGAGTAGAAGACCTGCGGACCGTGCATAGCCATATCCAGGCCCTCGGCCAATGCCGGCAGGTCATTCAGGCGCTGGGGCTTGAGCCTGTCACGCAGGCAGACACTGCCGGCTCTGCGCGGATGATTGCGCTACGCGGTGACATCACGCAGGCGGCGATCGCCTCTTCTCTGGCTGCCGAGGTTCACAATCTGCAAATTCTGCGAAGCGATATTCAGGACGCCTCGCACAACACCACCCGCTTCCTGGTGCTTGCAGGCGAGCCGGTCGCCGTGCCCGCGGACGACGGATCGGTCATCACCAGCTTCGTTTTCCGGGTCCGTAATGTGCCTGCCGCGCTCTACAAAGCCTTAGGCGGCTTTGCCACGAATGGCGTCAACATGACCAAGCTGGAATCTTACCAGCTTGAGGGCAGCTTTCACGCCACGATGTTTTACGCGGACATTCAGGGGCACCCCGATGAGCGCCGGGTGCAGCTCGCGCTGGAAGAGCTGCACTTCTTTTCCTCGAAGGTCACGTTGCTCGGCACGTATCCGGCCAGCCCCCTGCGCGATCAACTCGCAGCGGAAGCCGATGGGCGGATGGCTGAGACCGGCTGACGAACGGCGCGCTCACCTCTGCTCATTCCTTTTCACGCGGCGGTGACATCCACTTCCGGGCGCAGGCGCGATGTTTTACGATCTTGAGTGTCGGAGCGACAACTCAGGTCATGCAAGCATCTGAAATGGGTCAGGAAAGCATGAAGGCTATCGGTACACTGATCATTGTTGTTGTGTTAGCCAGCGCTGCTGCGACGCATGTCGATCTGCCGAAGGGCCCGCCATCCAAGAACATGCTGGCCGCGCCTTGCCAGAAATGCGCCTGACGCAACGTGGACGTCACATTCTCCTCCTCTCCCTGCTCTCGGTGGACCGGCTTAGCCGGTTCACCGATTTTCTTCGCGGTGCGGGCCAAGCTGGGCGGTATCGGCTGTCAAAACCGGGTCCCCCTCTTCGCGGAGGTGGTGAATTTCCTGCAGCGCCCATTCGTTTGCCAGCGCCATGGTTTTTGAGTGGCGGGTAAAATCCAGTAAGGACATGCTGCGCGGCATGGGCGGTTGGAAGACCACCATGTCGTTCGGAACATCATCACCGGCAAACCACTGCGTCATCTGAGCACGCAAGGCGATGTCCGGAACGAGTGGCAAAGCGGCATCGCGCGCACGACCCTTGCGGCGCAGCAGAGTCGTAATGGCGCGCAGGTCCCGATAGGTTGCCGGTGCGCGGCCAAGCGGCCCTGGCAACGGCTGCACGGCAAAGCACCGGCCCACTCCGAGCGCGCGCAACGACTCCGTGGGTGGCGGCGCCATGCCAGAGCCATCCACCAACATGTCGCCATCCGGCGTGATGAAGGGGGCAAACACGCCCGGCGGTGTCCATCCTGTACGGACAACCGCCTGAAGGCTGTCGCGGTCGTGCATCCACAGCCGGGCACGCGAAATGTTGGCGGCAAACCCTGAGAATGGCAGCCGCAGATCGGCTGCGGTCCCATGCGGGATGTGCCGGTCAATGAGGCGGTCATAGCTCGCGTGGCTATACAGCCCCATGCGCCCGCCGAAAAATGAACCGTACCAGCGTGCGCCGGAAAGAACGCCAGGATGGGTGAAAATCGTCGTGGCTAATCTGTTGACATCTTCCGGCCCCAGACCACACGCCAGCAATGCGCCCACTGCAGCCCCTGCCCCCGTGCCGCCGATCGCGTCCAGCGGGATGCCAGTATCCTGCAGCGCCGAGACGACGCCGAGATGCGCCGCGCCGCACAGCCCGCTGCCGGAAAGCGTTACGGCGTTCGCGCGCCCCGTCATGAAGCGCGCCAGCCGGCGGAACGACTCCTTGTCGCCCAGGGCCACGAAGTGATGCGCCTGAACTGGACGCGCGGCCAGCCAGCGCTCGGCGCCCCCTTGCAGGCGGCCGGACAGGCGGCCCGTCACGATCGCGAGGCGCGATGCGCGCGTCCCCGCCATTCCAAGGGCGCATCGCTCAACCTCGGTCGCCGGAAGTCGTGGGCCTGAGGGGTCGCCGTCATCGACGCCAACGATCAGCACCTCATCGGCCCGGTCGATACAGCGCCGTGTCCAGGACGTAAGCGTCCCGTCAGCGACATAAAGCACGACATCGTTCACCCGTTCGCTCTCTTCCAGTTCGTGCAGCACCTGAGGATCATCGAGAGCAATACCGCCGGGCAGATTTTGGCCCAGACCAGCCGCCGAGAGGATCTGGCATGCGCCCATGCCTTCGAGCGCTTCGGCGGCCGCACGAAGAAAGTCCTTGGGCACCTCACCGCTTGCGCCGGGACAAACCGCAATCGTCCGCGCGGCTGGTTTCGGCGCCGAGCTGACGATCTCCGCGCCGCCCCGGGCCACCCCTGCGATCAGGCTCTCCCAGAGATGGGGCCTCTCAGCCATCGCTTCGCGAAAGTCCTCCCGGGACAGGCGCAGCACGGTGCTAGGCCGCGCCGCCGTGACACGGCGCGCGTGTTTGTCGAAACTGAAAAAGCCGGGGGCGTCGATATGCGCACCAGGGCGGAACACGGCTTTCGCGGCCTGCTCCTCCGGCTGCCAGGCATCCTCCGCCGTCGCAATCAAGCGGCCGGACATAACAATGTACAAAGCCTCGACGGGCGACCCTGCCTCCGCCAGTTTTTCCCCGCTTGCCAGCGACAGGACATGCGCCGCCGCATATAACGCCCGAAGATCGTCTTGCGACAGATCCTTGAACGCGTCGATCGCCTTGAGCAGCAGGAAGGGCGGCTGCGGCGTCATGGATGCTCCGGCCCCGGGGCTGTCGGTTTGGACAGAGCCAACGCGCGCCCCGTCTGGCAGGTTAGCGCTGCGAAGCCTTCTTTCCCCATCCTATAGCCCAGTGCGCTCACCAGGAATGGCATTTTCGTGCGCCGTAATCGGCCTGAAACAGGCATTTTCGCGCGCCAATCGGTTCATGTATTCACGACCCTTCACGTCTTTTTCATATAGAGTAACGAGGCGGTGTAACCCCATTCCTTTCTGAGCCGAGTTAGTCTATATTTGAATCATGCTGCTGAAGAAACGAAACAGCAGAAACACAAGTGAGACGAAAACACTTGCGAACTTAGGAGAACGACTATGAAGACCATCGTGATGGTTCTTTCTGCTCTGACGATTGTTGGTGCGGCTTCTGCTGCTTCAGCCGCTCCGGCTGATAAGGACTTCGGTAGCCGCACGTTCTGGGAGGACCAGGTCAAAGGCTAATCACGCTCAGTCACCTGCAAACGAAACCTGAGAAACTAGGAGAATGACCATGAAGACCTTCATCACCATTCTGTCTGCTCTGGCCCTGATGGGCGCTGTCTCCGCCGCTTCTGCTGCGCCGCTTTCCTCCGAGTTTGGCACCATCGGCTGGTGGCAGCAGTTCGCCGAAAACAGCTAAGCAACTCTCGACATACTCCTCCCTGTCTCTGCGGGTGGGCCGATGCCTCGGCTCACCCCTCTTTTTATCCAGCCCTCACGGTCCGGATGGCCGCATCCCGCTCAAACAGATACAGGCAGGCCCGCGCCGCCGCGCCCTGCGGACCTTCAAGCTCTGGGTCGCGCTCTAACAGGAGCTTCGCCTGATCCCGCGCGGCCTCCAGTTCGTCGCTATCCTCCGGCAACCGCGCAGCGCGAAAGCCCGGATCGCCCGATTGCCTCGATCCGAGAATTTCGCCGCCGCCGCGCAGGCGTAGATCCTCCTCCGCGATCCGGAAGCCGTCATCGGTCTCGCGAAGCGCCTTGAGGCGCGCTTCCGCTGTTTCGCTCAGTGGCCCCTGATACAGTAGCAGGCAGGTCGCCTGCGCCGAACCGCGCCCCACGCGGCCGCGAAGCTGATGGAGTTGTGCAAGGCCGAAGCGCTCAGCGTGTTCGATCACCATGACGGAGGCGTTGGGCACATCGACGCCGACCTCAATCACGGTGGTGGAGACAAGCACGCCCAGTTCGCCGCCGGCAAAGGCCGTCATCACCGCGTCGCGGTCCGCGCCCTTCATCCGCCCGTGCACCAGCCCGACGCGATCGCCGAAATGCTGGCGCAAGTGGGCTGCGCGCTCCTCCGAGGCGGTGGCGGGCGCAACATCAGAGCTTTCCACCAGCGGGCACACCCAGAATACCTGCGCGCCCGATTTCAATGTGCGGCGCACCGCGCCGATGACGTCGTTTATCCGTTCGACCGGCAGCGCGCGGGTCGTCACCGGCTTGCGGCCCGGCGGCTTCTCATCCAGGATCGAAACATCCATGTCGCCATAATGCGTCATCATCAGCGTGCGCGGGATTGGCGTGGCGGTCGCGACCAGGATATCGACGCCGCCATTGCCCTTGGCCTGGAGCGCGAGCCGCTGGTAGACGCCGAAGCGGTGTTGCTCGTCGATGACCGCGAGCGCGAGGTCGCGGAATTCCACGTCTGCCTGAAACAGCGCGTGTGTGCCGACGACAATATCAGCGTGGCCCTCCTTAATCGCCTTGAGTGTGGTTTCGCGGCCCGGTCCGCTCTCCCGCCCGGTCAGAAGCGCCACGCGCAAGCCCGCCGCCGCGCCCACCTCCGCGATGGTCTTGTAGTGCTGGCGTGCAAGCACCTCGGTCGGCGCCATCAGCGCGGCTTGCCCGCCGGCTTCAACCGCAGTCGCCATTGCCAGCAGTGCGACCAGCGTCTTCCCGCTTCCAACATCGCCTTGAAGCAGGCGCAGCATTCGGTGCGGCGTTGCCATGTCGGAGAGAATTTCCGCGAGCGCCCGCTCCTGCGCACTCGTGAGCTTGAAGGGCAAGCTGTTGCGGATCGTGTGTGCGCGTTCGCCCGTCCCGGAGATCGCGCGCCCCTTGAGCCGGCGAAAGCGCCGCCGCATCAGGGCGAGCGCAAGCTGGCTCGACAGCAGTTCGTCGCAGGCTAACCGCTTACGCGCTGGTCCGGCCGCCGCCAAATCGGTATCGTCATGCGGCCTATGAAGGATTTCCAACGCCCGGCGAAAGCCCGGCCAGTCCCGTGCGGCGACAAAATCACGGTCTAGCCACTCCGGCAGGTCCGGCACGCGCGCGACCGCCTGGCGCGCGGCGTTGCGAACGGCACGCTGGCTTATTCCCTGGCCCAGCGGATAAACCGGTTCCAGCAGCGGGATCGCCTCTGGATCGCCCTCCGGCGCGATATGGTCGGGATGCGTGATCTGCATATGTTTGCCATAGGCTTGCGCCCGTCCCGACACGATCCGTCGCTCGCCCACGGGCAGCACCCGCTGCAAATAGCGCCGGTCCGCGTGAAAGAACACCAGCTCGATCCGCCCTGTCTCATCCTCGCAAATCACTTTGTAGGGCGCGCGCGCGACGCTTGGCGGCGGCGCACGATGCGCCTTGACAACCACGGTCAAAGTCACGAGGTTGCCCGACACGATATCGGCGATCGCGGGGCGTTCGCGCCGGTCAATGACACCAGATGGAAAATGCCACAGCAGGTTGATCACCCGCGGAGGCTGATCCGCAGCTGCGCCGATCAGCCGGCCCAGCGCCTCCTCCAGCCGTTCGCCCACGCCGTTCAGGTCGCGCAGACTGGCGAACAGCGGGTTGAGCGAAGCGGGGCGCATCTTCACATTGGCACCTTCAGGTTGCATCACCGTAAGCATCTGCTGAGAGAAGGTAGTGTGCAGGTCCCAGCCTGCCCAGCGCTTGCGTGGGCGTGTCCACAGCCTGAAAGGGTCGGTTAATGCCGGGGGAGATCGATCCACAGGCTTTGCGCAGGCGTGTACAGTATCGCGCGAACCACCGCGGCACGAAGGAGATGGATATCCTTCTGGGGCGATTCGCGGAGGCTTCGCTGGATCAAATGACGGCTGGCGAGATGCTTTTGTTCGAGCAGATGCTGGCGCTGCCTGATCCCGAACTCGATGGCTGGATCAGGGGGGCGCCGCCGCCGGATATGTTCGCAGACCTGATCCATCGCATCCGAACGTTTCACCGCTTCTAGCACAACGTTAAATGGCGACAGGCGTAAAGACAAAGTATTCCGATCAAGTTGCGCAGCGCTGGGGCCGTCTGGTGAACGAAGCTGGGGCGCTGCTGGTGGGTGGCGCACCGGACGGGGTGGATGCGCTCGCGCTCGCGCATATGGCCAGGGGGCATCAGCCAAAGGATGCGCCCGCTGCGCTGCTGCACATTGCGCGGGACGACCGGCGCATGGCGACGCTGTCCGCCGCGCTTCAGTTTTTCGATCCCGATCTGCGCGTGTTGAGCCTGCCCGCGTGGGACTGCGTGCCGTATGATCGTGTCTCGCCGGACCCTGAGATCATCGCCAAGCGGATCACGACGCTGGTGCGCCTTGCCAGCATGAAGGGCGGGGGCAAGGGCGGCCCGACCGTCGTGCTGACGACCGTCAACGCCGCGCTTCAGCGCGTCCCTCCGCGCGAGCATATGCGCAGCGGCGCGGTGAAGCTTGTCGCCGGCGGGCGTGCGGACCGCAATGCGCTCCTCAAGCGGCTCGACAGCCAAGGTTTCGTGCGCGCGAGCACGGTCATGGAGCCGGGTGAGTACGCGGTGCGCGGCGGCATCATCGACCTGTTCGCGCCCGGCCATTCACGTCCCGCGCGGCTCGACTTCTTCGGCGACACGATCGAGACGATTCGCAATTTCGACCCGGCGACCCAGCGCACCGAAGGCGCGCGTAAGCAGCTCGTCCTGCTGCCCATGAGCGAGGTGCCATCCGGCGAGCATGTCTCGCGGCGCTTCCGCAAGCGCTATGTCGAGCTGTTCGGCGCGGTCACGGGCGACGATCCGCTCTATGAAGCTGTCTCGGCGGGCCAGCGCTATCCGGGCATCGAGCACTGGCTGCCGCTGTTTTACGACAAGCTGGAGACGGTCT